>NZ_LXKR01000088.1:0-326267 GCF_001692375.1 Serratia sp. 14-2641
TACGTAATGACATGGCAGATCTCTCATTCCACGGCATAAGCAGCTCCACTCAGAAGTACTCATACCTATGTTGTAAGTGTCTACCATGTCCCCGAACAAGTGTTCATGATGTCCTCGGTCTGTACACTCCCACAGGGAGAGGGTTGGGGTGAGGGGCCGCAAACGCCTCAAATCAGCTTAGAAGCGCACCTCGCCACCAAACAGATACGTTCGACCGCGGGCGGTGTTGGCCGCAGTGGCCTCATCCCCTTGGATCGGCAGCATATTCAGCTTGTTAAGCGCATCGGAATAGCTTTTATCCATCACGTTTTGCACGCTGAATTTCAGCAATAGGTTACGGTTTATCTGATAGGTGCTGTACAGATCGATAACGGTGGGAATATTTGGCATCTCCTGTTTCATCAACTTCCCGGTTTGCTCACTCATTTCAAAATCAGGAGAAAGACGGCGAGCCTTGCCGGTATATTTGATGATGCTGCCCACGGTCAGCGCTTCGTCAAAGAAACGCAACCCGCTATCCAGCGTGAAATACATGTCCGGCAGTTCGTTGATATCTCCCGCACCAAAGTAGCTACTGGCGATAGAGGTAGGCTGGTCGGTATGCTGTTTGCTAAATGAGGCACGGGCAAAACCGCGGCCAGCATCATAGTTGGCTTCCAGCTCCACCCCGTGGGTACGCACCGGCGTCAGGGAGTTGACGTAGATATACATGTTATCCGAGAACTCTTCGCTGGCATCGCTCCAGTCATTCTGCAAGTTCTCACCCAAACTACACTTGCGGCCATTTCGGCACACCATGTAAGACTCGCTGAAGATATAGTTTTTGATTTTACTGGTGTAAACCACCGCCTTAAAGCGCAGGGTATCCTGCTTGAACAACAGATCGTTGCCGCTGAGGTTAAAGCCGGCCTGCCAGGTTTCTGCACGTTCGCCTTTCAGGAACGGGTTCATCGAAGCGCCTCCGGAGTTAGAGAAGAACACTTCCTGGATGTTGGGGGCACGCATCGATTTGCTGTAGCTGGCAAAAGGTTGCAGCCAGGGCGTGACCTGCGCAGACAGCATCACCGAAGGGTTAAATCCGTGCTCCTTCAGGTCGATGTTGGCACTCCCCTGCGGAAAACACTCCACCCGCAAATCACAGGCCGGTTTAAAGCCAGTGAGCTTGTTGTTGGCATAATTGAGATTGAGATCGAGCTGGTAGATATCACGGTTGAGTTGCAAGCCAGTGTACAGGCTGGCGATACGCTGGTCGCCCGACGGAGCAAAGGTGTTGTTCTCGATCGCCTCATGCGCCGTCTGCGGATCCTCAATCTGCGATTCGACGTGCTTTTCGTACTGGTTGCGCATCAGTTTACCGCCGTAGGTGAACGCTACGTCGGTCTGCCACAGGCTAAAACGGCTGGTATTATTGATATCCAGCGCGTCGGAGCGGTTTTCCGCATTGGTATTAAAGAAAGTGAACAGTGAATCACTGTCATACTTCTGATTACCCTTGCTGTGGCTGGCGGTCATATTCAGATCCACCCACTCAGAAAATGGCGCATAGTGATATTTGAGATAAAAATCGTTGCTGTCGATATCGCGGCGCGAGAATTTATTCTGGTAAGTTCGGGCGGATAATTCAATGCTGTGATATTCGTTGGGCTTGATATCCACCTTGAACAGCTGCGATTTGGGGTTTTGCTTCATAAACTCGTCGTAACCAAAATCTTCACTGCTCACGCCGTCGCCGTTGTTGAAGTTGGAATAGATGGAGCTGCCGCTAATGGCAGCCATCACGCCCAAGCTGCCGGTATCGGTGAACGCAGCCCCCTTGGCCCCAACGGCGATCATACCGCTGCGGCCAATGCCGTTACTGCCCACGGAGAACTTGGTGCGCACGCCAAACGGATTATCGGCAAACACCACATCATCCACGCCGATAGTGCGGAAGTTGGCGCTGCCAGCCAATGCGTTCACCCCAGATGCACCGCTGTTCTCGCCACGCGCCACGTCGACCCCAACAATAAAATTCGGATCGATCAGCACGCCGGATTGATTGTTGGTAGAACCATGGGACATCACGCCAGAGGTCGAGGTGCCAAAATAGCTCTGGGTAATGCCATCAACCATGGTATTTACCCGGCCAAAACCACTCATCCCACGGATATTGACGCTGACCGCCCCTTGGCTGGGATCGATTTGAGTGAAGGTGCCGGGCATGCTGCGCAGGATATTATCTATCGACTGTAGATTTTTATTTTCGTCGCGCGAGCTGAATGCCCCAGGCTTTTCCAATGCCTCCTGTTCGCTGTTATTAGTCGCCGCCGAAACGTTCAGCGGGCTGAATAGCGCTTGGCCTTTATTTTCTGCAGCCAACAGCGGGCCAGACAAAACCATACCGGTGCCAACCGCACCAATAAGCAGTTTAAATTTCATATATCCCCTAAAGTATTGCTATCAAAATCAGTGAGTGATCAATGCTCAGCAGAAAATACCGCCAGGTAGGCGGAAATTAATTATGGTTATTATCTGCCGCGCAGCCATTAAGCTGCGCGGCCAAGAGCCTTATTTTTGCGTTTTTTCGTCCATTGCTAAAATAAAGCTGTATTCCAGCGCGCTATTTTCCAACCGACTCAAGCGGCCCGATTTCCCCCCGTGGCCCGCCGACATATCCGTGGACAGCAATAACACCGCATCCCCCTGCTGGAATTGGCGCAGCTTCGCCACCCATTTGGCGGGTTCCCAATACTGCACCTGTGAATCATAAAGTCCGCTGGTGACTAACAGATTCGGGTAGCGCTGCGCGCGCACATTATCGTACGGACTGTAGGACTTGATCAGCGCATAGGGCTGCGGCTGATTGGGGTTGCCCCACTCCTCGTATTCACCGACGGTCAACGGAATGCTGTCATCCAGCATCGTCGTCAGCACATCCACAAAAGGTACCTGAGCCACCACCGCGTTATACAGTTGGGGAGCCTGATTGATCACCGCCCCCACCAGCAAGCCTCCGGCACTGCCTCCCATCGCGTAAACGCGCCCCGGCTGCCCGTATCCCTTATCGATCAGCGCCTGAGTGGCATCGATAAAGTCATTGAAGGTGTTTGGTTTGTTCGCCAGTTTGCCCTGCTGATACCAGTCTTGCCCAAGCTCACCACCGCCGCGTACGTGGATCAGCGCATAGACGAAACCGCGATCCAACAGGCTAATGCGATTGGCGCTGAACGCCGGATCCATACTCATGCCATAGGCACCGTAGCCGTACACTACCAACGGACTTTTGCCAGGTTTGAATTTGGCGCTGTTGTATACCAGCGAGACCGGCACCTTTACTCCGTCGCGGGCGGTGATCCACAAGCGCTCACTGTGATACAGGCCTGGTTCTACGCCCTTCACTTCCTGTCGTTTCAGCAACTCGCGTTTACCGCTGTTGAGATCCCATTCATAGGTGCTGGTTGGCGTGGTCATGGCCGAATAGCCATAGCGCAGACGGTCACTTTCCGGGTCCGGGTTGTAGCCCAGCCAGGCCATATAGCTGGCATCATCAAACGCAATGCTGCGTTGCTCGCCCCCTTGCCAGGCAATCTGCCGTAAATGCACCAGGCCCCCACTGCGCTCTTTCACCACCAACCAGTCACGAAACAGGGCAAAGCTTTCCAGCTCACCGTTTTCCTGTGGAGCGATCAGCGGCTGCCATGGCTGGCTCGCGGACGCAGTCTGGTACAAACCAAAGTGCGGGCTTTGATGATTGGAACGCAGATAAAACTCACCGCGATAATGGTCGAGGTAATATTCGCGCCCAGTCTGACGCGGGGCAAAAAGTTGTACCGGAGTTTGCGGCCGGTTGGCGTCGAGCAGACGCACTTCGGAAGTGGTATTCCCGCTGATGGTGACAATCACGTAATCCCGCGAAGAGGAGAGACCCAAGCTCAGGTAAAATGCCCCATCGTTTTCCTGATACACCAGCTTATCGGCCGCAACCGGCGTACCAAATTGATGGCGGTAGACCTGATAGGGTGACAGCGTTTGGGGATGATTGCGCACATAGAACAAGCTGTTGCCGTCGTTGGCCCACACCATATTGCCCGAGGTGTTTTCAATCACCTCTTTGGCCCAAGTGCCGCTAGCCAGATCGCGCAGGGAAATGCGGTACTGCCTGCGCCCTTGAGTATCCTCCGCCACGGCCAGGCGGCGGTTATCTTCACTGACCGCCATTCCCCCCACGCGGTAATAATCTTGGCCCTGGGCGCGCTGATTGGCATCCAGCAACGTCTGCCAGGCGGAGCCATCCGCCACGGCCTGCCGCTGGTAGACGGCAAACTCCTTACCCGCATCAATGCGTTCCTGGTAGCGGTAGCCATTGAGCTGGTAGGGAACCGAGCGATCTTCCAGGCTCATGCGGCCCAGCATTTCGTGATACAACCGATCGCGCAGCGTCTGATACGGCTGCATCACCTGTTCGGTATAACGGTTTTCCGCCGTCAGATAAGCCAACACCTGTTTATTCTGGCGGCTATCATCGCGCAGCCAATAATAATTATCGATTCGTGTTTCGCCCAGGGCGGTTAATTTATGTGGAATAATTTCAGCCTGGGGCGGCTGCGCGGCCACCTTGGTGGCAAAGCTTAATACCCCCATAGAAATCAGTAAATAAGTCACCAAAGGCCTGCGGCAGCGAGCCGATTGAACAGGTAATGTCATAACCCCTCACAATAATTTGAGCGTAGCAACCCCCTCTCCTATTGCGTACAACAAGAGATAACGCCTGATGGGTAAATACTTTTTGGCTGGCTTACAACAACGCCAGGTTAAAATCCACTGCCATGGTCACGGCAATCTTGCCTTGGCGCAGCATTTCCGCTGGTGGCGAAGGTAACGGCTGCGCACGCAATATCACCGCCAGCGCTTCACGATCTAACGACGCGGTAGCGGAGGGCGTTTTCAGTACGACATCGGCCACTCGCCCCTGAGCATCCACCACAAAACTCACCACCGGTGCCCCCGAACGCTGACGCCGTTTGGCGTCTGCCGGATAGCGCTTCACTCGGTTGAGCATCCCTTTGACCTGGCTCTCCCAGGAAAGCCTGGCCTGCGCCTGCGCGGTAGAATCGCTGTTTAACGGAGCCGCCACGCGCTGTGCCAGGTTTTGCGCCTTGGGTGCCGCCGTGCTGGCTGCTGCGGAATGCGTGACGTCTTGCTCTTTCTCCATCGGAGTTGGCGGCTTTGGCGGCGCTTTACGCTGCTGCTTATGCGCATTTTTACTGCGCTCGGCCACCACAATTTTTGCCGCCTCGGCACGTGCCAGTTCGGGCATCTCCGGCTCCCGCTGCTGTTGCGCAGGCTGTGCTGCGGAACTGTCCGCTTGTTGCTGCAACCCCAGCGGCAACGGTTTAGGCTGGCTTGGCGCTTCGATCTGCGCCGCCCAACTGAGCATGATCGCCGGTGGCGGCATCAGCACCGGCGGCAACGAAGTTTGCGGCCAGTAAAACAGCCATACCAGCGCCAGATGAACGCCTAGCGCATACAGTAAACCACGCCCCCAGCGCGGCTGCGGCAGAGCAGCCGCCTGAGTGCTATAAGGCTGACTAAACATAGGGATAGTAGATTACCTAATTGCGAATGATTGCAGATCACATTTGCTAATGATAATCATTTGTAAATGTTAATGACAGATCTTTTCGCTATCCTGACGTAATCATTTTGCGGTTGGCGTGACCCACAGGTAATCCGCCAAGGGCCGATCGATTGCCACGCCCTGCTCTGCCAGCATCAACACCGTAAATTTGGCACCGGGCTGCAGATCCTGGATATGCAGCGGCACACCGACCGTTCTGGAGGCGTGATACCCCCCCACCATCAACAGTGCAGGGGTGGGTGCAGCCAGTAAACTTTCGGCCATACGGCGATCGCGCTGCTGCTGAATGGCGAGCATGGCATGCAGCTGCACCTCATCAATTTTGCCGTCATGGGAATCACGGATGGTGGCAGCGAGCGCCTGCTGGACTTCTGGGCGCACGGAAAGCTGGCCTTTGGGGAATTCGGGCCGCTGATAAAACGCCATGATTTCGCTGCGATCGAGGTTGGCGGATAACAGAGGATAAGGTGCACGCATCGCCGCCATTACCACGTCACCATACAGTGACCACTTCCAACTGGCTTGCCAGGCTGTCAGTTCAGCTACGCGGCTATCACGTACCGTCGGTTCGGTTTGCAGCCACTGCTTTACTTCATCCACTTTGCCTTGCTGGCTGGGTGTGATCATCTCCATCAACACGCTGCCCTGCGGTCTTAGCTTAGGTAATTGCTCTACCAGCCACAGTTCGATCTGGTGGTGATAAGGATTGTCGTGCTTTTCACCCACGATCACCCGTGGCTGATCTGCCAGGCGCGTCAGTAACTGCTGCGGCGTCAATATCTCGCCACTGCGTAAATCAACAATCTTGCCTAGCGTGGTAATGTCGCTTTTCGGGGGAGAGGTTGGCCCCTGGCTACAGGCCGTAAGCACCAACGTTGCAAACAATATCAGAAACTTCATGTTGTCTTTCCTTACACAAAAGTGGCGACATTATAGATAATAGTTATCATTTGCATATAGAAATTGGCAGCACCTGGTGGCTGACACCTGTTTTCTCGTTACCGTGTTTTGAGTTACGTTGATTTCGCGTAATGGAACGGGTATAACTGATAGCCATTTAGACGTCTATATGGATAGAGTGTTATGCAACCTGCCGCTGAAGGGCAATTCAAACGCACCATGAAAGCCCGGCATTTGGTGATGCTGTCGCTGGGCGGCGTGATCGGTACCGGTCTGTTTTTCAACACTGGCTATATCATCTCCACTACCGGTGCACTAGGCACCCTGCTGGCCTATTTGATTGGCGCTGTCGTGGTCTATCTGGTCATGCTGTGTCTGGGGGAACTTGCCGTCGCCATGCCGGAAACCGGCGCATTTCACGTCTATGCGGCACGCTATCTTGGCCCGGCAACCGGCTATACCGTTGCCTGGCTGTACTGGCTGACCTGGACCGTCGCGTTGGGTTCCAGCCTGACAGCCGCCGGTTTCTGTATGCAATACTGGTTTCCACAATCACCGGTCTGGTTGTGGTGTCTGATTTTCTGTCTGGCCATTTTTCTGCTCAACGTCATCACCACCCGCTTCTTTGCCGAAAGTGAATTCTGGTTCTCGCTGATCAAAGTGATCACCATTCTGGCGTTTATCGTGCTGGGTGGTGCAGCCATGTTTGGCCTGATCCCGATGAAAGACGGCACGCCAGCGCCCTTCCTGAGTAACCTGACCTCATCGGGTTGGCTGCCCAATGGAACGTTACCGATCCTGATGACCATGGTAGCCGTCAATTTCGCCTTCTCCGGTACTGAGCTGATCGGCATTGCGGCGGGCGAAACCGAAAATCCGGAAAAAGTGGTGCCCTGGGCCATCCGCACTACGGTGGTCCGCCTGATGGTGTTCTTTATCGGTACGGTATTTATCCTGGCAGCGCTGATCCCTATGGAGCAGGCCGGGATCGTGAAAAGCCCGTTTGTTCTGGTCTTTGAGCGTATTGGGGTGCCTTATGCCGCCGATATTTTTAACTTCGTGATCCTGACAGCCATTCTCTCGGCCGCCAACTCCGGGCTGTATGCTTCGGGGCGCATGCTGTGGTCGCTGGCCAATCAGCGCACCATGCCTGCCTATTTTTCACGAGTGAATGCGCGCGGGATCCCGATGAATGCATTGACGTTCAGCATGCTCGGCGGCGTGCTGGCCCTGTTGACCAGCGTGATCGCTCCCGATACGGTGTTTGTGGCACTGTCTGCCATCTCCGGCTTTGCGGTCGTTGCCGTCTGGCTGAGCATCTGTGCCGCCCACTACGTTTTTCGCCGTCGCTATCTGCGCAGCGGTCAACCGATTGAAGGGCTGAAATACCGTGCACCAGGCTATCCGCTGACGCCTATTGTCGGCTTTGCGCTGTGTTTATTGGCCTGTATCGGTCTGGCATTCGACCCAGAGCAACGCGTGGCACTGTATTGCGGCCTGCCGTTTGTGGCGATCTGTTATCTGGCCTATTACCTGACCCGGCGTTCCGGGCAGAAAAACCTACTGAACACCGGAGAAGAACATGTCGGTTAACAACCCTCTGGCCGCCTTGCTGGCCGATAACCGCACGTTGATTTTGGACGGGGCAATGGCCACCGAACTGGAGGCCCGAGGTTGCGATCTCACCGATCCGTTGTGGTCGGCGAAAGTGCTGATTGAAAACCCGGAGCTGATTTATCAGGTACATCTGGATTACTTCAATGCAGGAGCGCAGTGCGCCATTACCGCCAGCTATCAGGCCACGCCCCAAGGTTTTTTACGCCGAGGCCTGGATGAGTCGCAATCGCTGGCACTGATCGCCCAAAGCGTCCACCTGGCACAGCAGGCACGCGCCGATTATCTGGCCCAGCGCCCGCAGCAATTGCCTTTACTGGTTGCCGGTTCGGTCGGCCCTTATGGCGCCTACCTGGCAGACGGCTCTGAATACCGTGGCGACTACCATCTGCCGCAAGCAGAGATGATCGCGTTCCATCGTCCGCGTATCACTGCTCTGGCCAATGCTGGAGTGGATCTCCTGGCATGTGAAACGCTGCCTTCGTTCGCCGAATTACAGGCCCTGCTGGCGCTGCTGGCGGAATTCCCAGCGCTGGGTGGGTGGTTCTCTTTCACTCTGCGCGATAGCCAGCATCTAAGCGATGGTACACCACTGGCCGTCGTCATGGCTGAGCTTAACGATAACCCACAGGTGCTGGCAGTAGGCGTCAATTGTATCGCGTTGGAAAACGTCACCCCGGCGTTGCAGCAGCTTGCCGCGCTGAGCAATAAACCGTTACTGGTTTACCCAAACTCCGGCGAACACTACAACGCGGTGAGCAAAACCTGGCACAGCTGTGGTAACCACCAGCATCATCTGATTAATCAGTTGGCCGATTGGCAGCATGCCGGGGCCCGCTTGATTGGCGGCTGTTGTCGAACCACGCCTGCCGACATTCAGGCGATTGCCGAACGCTGCCACGCATAAAAAAACCCCCTGTGGCCGAAGCCGCAGGGGGTCTCTTTCACGCTATCACAGCGGTTGGGTTTGTGCTTCTACGACTGCCAATGCCACCATGTTGACGATACGGCGCACCGAAGCGATCGGCGTCAGGATATGTACCGGCTTGGATACGCCCATCAATACCGGCCCTACCGTTACCCCTTCGGAAGACGAGACACGCAGCAGGTTGTAGCTGATCCGCGCCGCTTCCATACTCGGCATGATCAGGATGTTGGCCGCACCTTTCAGCGGGCTGTCCGGCATCAAATCGTGGCGGATACTTTCCACCAGCGCGGCGTCCCCGTGCATCTCACCGTCGATCTCCAATCCCGGTGCCATCTGATTGACCAGCTCCAGCGTTTTACGCATTTTGCTCGCCGACGGGCAATTGGAAGAACCAAAGCTGGAGTGGGACAACAGTGCTACCTTCGGCTCAATCCCGAAGCGCCGTACCGTATCTGCCGCCATCAGGGTGATTTCCGCCAGCTGTTCCGGCGTTGGGTCATCGTTGACGTAGGTATCGGCGATAAAGGTGTTACCACTCGGCAGCAGTAAGGCGTTCATCGCCCCTGCCACATGCACCCCTTCACGGAACCCGAACACCTTTTCCACCACGTCATAATGCTCGTGGTAGCTGCCGATAGTGCCACAAATCATCGCGTCAGCCTCACCACGGTGCAGCATGATGGCAGCAATCAGCGTTGGGTTACCGATCACCGCACGGCGAGCCTGCTCCTGGGAAACGCCACGGCGCTTCATGATCTGGTAATACTCCCCCCAGTATTCATTAAAACGCGGATCGGACTCGTTATTCACCACTTCAAAGTCTTTGCCCGGCGTCAGCTGCAGGCCGAGTTTCTTCAGGCGCATTTCAATCACGCTTGGGCGGCCCACCAGGATTGGGTAAGCCAGCCCCTGCGATACCAGCTCTTGGGTGGCATGCAGGACGCGCTCTTCTTCACCTTCGGCCATTACCACGCGTTTCACTTCTTTCTTCGCCTGGGAGAAGATCGGCTTCATAAACAGGTTGGTTTTGTAGACGAACTCGGTCAGTTTCTCCACGTAGGCATCAAAGTCTTCGATCGGGCGCATCGCCACGCCGGAATCCATGGCTGCCTTGGCTACCGCCGGGGCGATTTTGACAATCAGGCGCGGGTCGAACGGTTTGGGAATGATGTATTCCGGGCCAAAGGAGAGGTCCTGATCGCCATACGCCGAAGCCACCACGTCGCTCTGTTCTGCCAGCGCCAGATCGGCAATAGCGTGCACGCAGGCCAGCTTCATCTCTTCGTTGATGGTCGTGGCCCCCACATCCAGCGCGCCACGGAAGATGAACGGGAAGCACAGCACGTTGTTCACCTGGTTGGGATAATCAGAACGGCCGGTACAGATGATCGCATCTGGGCGTACCGCTTTCGCCAACGGCGGCAGAATTTCCGGTTCCGGGTTAGCCAGCGCCATGATCAGTGGATCTCTGGCCATGGTTTTCACCATGTCCTGCGTCAGCACGCCAGGGCCGGAGCAACCCAGGAAAATATCGGCATTGGGAATGGCATCCCCCAGCGTACGCTGGCCGTTATCCGCAATGGCATACGCCGCCTTGGTTTCTTCCATCTTGGCGTCGCGGCCCTGATAGATCACGCCTTTGGAGTCGCAAACGGTGATGTTCTGCTTGCTCAGCCCCAACGCAACCAGCAGGTTCAAACAGGCAATCGAGGCCGCACCGGCTCCCGATACCACCAGGCGTACGTCGGAGATGTTTTTCTTCACCACCCGCAGGCCGTTGAGCACCGCAGCGGTGGTAATAATCGCCGTGCCATGCTGATCGTCATGGAACACCGGGATCTTCATACGCTCACGCAGCTTCTTCTCAATATAGAAGCACTCGGGCGCTTTGATATCCTCCAGGTTAATGCCGCCGAAGGTCGGTTCCAGCGCAGCGATCACGTCAATCAGCTTGTCAGGATCGAGTTCATCGACTTCGATATCGAACACGTCAATACCGGAAAACTTCTTAAACAGAACCCCTTTACCTTCCATGACCGGCTTACCGGCCAGCGCACCGATATTCCCCAACCCCAGCACCGCGGTGCCGTTGGAGATCACCGCCACCAGGTTACCCTTGGCGGTATATTTATAAGCAGCCAGCGGATCGGCGGCAATTTCCAGGCAGGGAGCAGCCACGCCCGGCGAATAGGCCAAGGCCAGATCGCGCTGTGTAGCTAGCGGTTTAGTCGGCGATACCTGGATCTTCCCTGGGACCGGAAACTGATGGAAATCAAGGGCACTCTGTTTGAGCTGTTCGTCCATTATGGGTTCCTTTGCTTTCTTCTTTTATGTTGAGGTAAGGCTTTATCGCTGAACTAGTATAGTGAGAGAATCGTCACAAACTTTGAAGCGTGCCATAACCTTGGGCGAAACTTGTAAATAAAAGTTAAAAGGAAGTTAAGCGAACAGAAAAGCAGCAGTTTTGATCACCTCAGAAGTCACCGTTGACCGCTCAAGCCGGATAATCTTTGAACGGTAATTGGAAATGTGGCCCATCTTTCAGCGTTTTCCATCCACCGCCCCACTCGACATCAACACCGCACTCCAACCCGGCACGCCGCACAGCCGAAGCGATCTGGGCATAGTAATCCCATTCCCAAGACACCGTCCCTAAAGGCATCGCCACTACGTCAACCGCATGCCCGGTAAGATGGCGGCTTCTTAGCGTTTGGCTTTTCCCCTCACGCAGCAAATCCCGTTGGCGGGCCATGGAGCGCAATCCTTCGGTGACGGTGAACGGCACCAGCGAATAACGCAGCGCCAAACGCATCACCCGCACCAAATCGGGATGTACCCCGATCAGGTTTTTCTCGCTGCGCGCGTTGAATTTAATCTCCGTAGTTTCACTTATCATTGTTAAATCCCGTTTTTTTTCCAATAAATCGTTTAATTAAATCGCCAAGGTAATCCGCACCGAGAAAACCAATTAATACGCTGATGGCATTAGCCCATGCCAACTCCAACCCCATCAGCGATAACAGATCGCGAATGGTTAATGCCAACAAGGCACAAATACCGGCGTTTAATAACCGGCGGCGTGATGGCATATTCAGATAGGCGCCTTTCAATAACGCCATAGTGCCCGCTAAAAGGGCATTAAAGACCGGTTGCAGATATTCACAGACTCGCTGAATGATTGCGCCAACAGCGTCTGGCTCAAAGCTGGACATGGCTCCTCCTGGTTATTATTAGCCGCATGAGCATTTCAAACGCCAAATAAAATTAGGCGACGTGAACTATCCAACCGAATGACTGGAATAGCATCAAGTGCTATCGTTCTTTAATAATTGGATAATTCAGAAGGACAATTATACCGACAACCTCAGCGCTGTCGTTTGCTTTGCGTTGTTAGAGCGCTCACCGAACAAGGGCCGGAGGTCAGTTTTACCAGAAGGGGGGAATCGCAAAGGGTTCAACCTGACGCAGTTAAACCCTTTTTTACCGTAGCGATTACTGTGACATATTAAGAATGGTGCGGATGTTGAGGGCACTGGTCGCGATAATATCGATCGCCCCGGTGCGCAGCGCGCCCAGAATAGCCAACGCTTTGGTATTCTCAGAGGCAATGGCGATCACACAAGGGATTTTCCGCAGTTCATCAATGCTCAGGCCAATGACGCGATCGTTCATCACCGTATCCACATGCATCCCCTGCGCATTGAAAAAGTCATAACCGGCGATATCACCGATCACACCCTGATTCAGACTGGCATCAATGATCTCGTGGGGAGTAAACCAGCCAAGTTTTACCATGTAGCTGTTTTCATTCATATCACCAATGCCCACCAGAGCCACATCGGCCTTGCGCGCCCGATCCAGGGTTTCCTTGATGGTGCCGTTTTGCATAAACGCCTCTTTCAGCGCCCGGTTTTCAACATACGCCGGGGCATACAGCGTCTCGCTGCTACCACCAAACTTCTTCGCCAAACGGCGGCTGATGTGATCAGCATTTATAGCGTCACCAGGGCGATGCGTTCCCCCAATGCCACAGATAAATTTACAGCTTTTTGGTGCCACGCTGCCCACATGGTCGGCGATCGCAGCCACGTTACGCCCTTGGCCAACCGCCAGCACCATATTATCTTTCAATGACATAGCCAGATAACCGGAAACCAATGCTGCTACCTGACGCCGCTGTTCTTCCTCATCCTGATGATCCAGCGCGATTAATGCACGGCTGAGAGAGAAACGCTCCAGCATTTGCTGCTCCAGCCGGGTACTGAATACCGGATGATAACGGACGGTAATCTCAACAATGCCTTCTTCTTTGGCCCGCTTGAGTAAACGCCCGACCTTAATCCGCGAAATACCGAACTTTTTTGCAATCTCCTCCTGAGTGATTTCGTCCTGATAATAAGCCACGGCAATTTCAGTCAGCAGTTCGTTATCCTGGGATCCTGTTTTTTTTTCCATCCGTTACACGTTTCCCCACGGCAAATTGGTCTTTTTCAATAGAAGATGGGTTCAGCATGCCGAACCCAGCTTATCGCATTGCCCGCTAGTATAACCTGTTCAGGCGGCAACGGTATTCAAGCGTTGTTCTACCGCATCAGCCAGTTGGCATAAAAGTAGACAACAGGATACCGCACCGGCATCCAGCGCACCGCGCGAACGTTCACCCAACCGACTCGCGCGGCCAATCTTGGCAACCAGATCGCGGGTTGAATCACGCCCGACAACGGCAGCTCGTTTCAGCTGTTCCAGTGATTCACTGAAGCTATCGCCGCGCCGAACCGCCTGCTCAAACCCTTCGATCGCAGGGATCAACGTATCCATCAGGCACTTGTCACCTACGCCAGCGCTGCTGATGTCTTGCAGTTCAGTGAGTCCATTGCGTAACATAACCAGAAAAACCTGTTTATCCAGCGCCGCTTTATCGCGCACGCCGTCGGCCATGCCCATGAACAGACTGCCATACAGCGGCCCCATCGAGCCACCAATCCCTTCCATCAGCGCGTCCGCTACCGCGTCGAAAGCCTGTGCCAACGACAGATTTTGGCCCTTGATGGCCTCGCCACATAAGGTGAAGCCTTTTGACATATTAATGCCGTGATCGCCGTCGCCAATCGCACCATCTATCTCACTGAGATACTCACGATTGCTGACAATCACGCCAATCAGCGCCGTGACGATCTCATTGCCATACTGCGTCGAAATTTGTGTGGTCATGATTCACTCCACCTGGGTTAGGCCCAATGAATGAGCGGGCATATCAAGCAACGTTTTCAATTGGTCGTCGAGCTTCATCACGGTTAGCGTCACTCCCATCATTTCCAGTGAGGTAAAATAGTTACCCACATAGCGACGGTGAACCTTGATGCCACGCTCCGTCAGCCGCTTTTCAACCTCGGCATAATAGATGTAGAGCTCCATCACCGGCGTGGCTCCCAGGCCAGAAATCAGCAAGGCGACTTCCTGCCCCTTGTTCAACGGCATATCATTGAGCACAAAGTCGAGCATGGTGCCAGCCATCGCGGACGCCGACTGGATCGGTGATACCTCAATCCCAGGCTCACCGTGATGGCCAATCCCGATCTCCATTTGGCCATCGGCAATATGGAAGTTGGGCTTACCTACCGCAGGGATGGTGCAAGAGCTGAGCCCGACCCCGATCGAGCGGCAATTGCCAATGGCCGTTTGCGCAGCAGCGATCACCTCGTCGAGATCGTAACCCAGTGCTGCGGCAGCGGCCCCGATTTTCCACATTAGAATTTCACCGGCGACGCCACGGCGCTTTTCAATTTCACTGGCGGGCGCAGAGGCAACATCATCATTTGCCACCACGGTTTTTACCGCGATACCGGCGGCGCTGGCCTTCTTCATCGCCATTTTGACGTTCATATTATCGCCAGCATAGTTGCCATACAGGCAGGCGACCCCCGCCCCGCTGTCCGCGGCCTTGAACGCATCCAGAAATGCCCCCGCCGTTGGCGAAGAGAAAATCTCACCGATGGCTACAGCATCGAGCATGTTCTTGCCAACATAGCCCAGAAACGCTGGCTCATGCCCCGAGCCCCCACCGGTAACAATACCTACCTTGCCTTTGATCGGTGCAGCAGGGTATTTGAGGACTCGTGCATTATCGGTCGCGGTGAAATATTCCGGATGAGCCTTCAGATAGCCCTGAATGGCATCTTCCACGACGTGATCGGGATCGTTAATGATTCTGTTCATCATGGCCTCTCTTTTGCCTGAGTATCGAGTTATTGAATGGTGTAACCGCCGTCAACCACCAGATTGCTGCCGGTGATCATGCTGGCCGCATCGCTTGCCAAGAACAGCGCGCTGGCGGCAATATCCTCGGGTTCGGCAAAGCGCCTTAGGGGAATTTTCTGCTTCATTTGTTCCGCAACCTCACCTGACCATGCTTTGCGCCCCAACTCGGTCAGCACCACCGTGGGTGAAATGGCGTTTACCCGCACGTTGTGCGGCCCCCATTCCAATGCCAGAACCTGGGTCAAACCAATCACGCCGGCCTTGCTGGCGCAGTAAGCCAGATGATTGGGTAAGGCGACTACACCGGCCTGCGAGGCCAGGTTGATAATGCTGCCACTGCCCTGACGAATAAAATAGTGACCCACGGCCTGACTGGTAAGGAACACCCCTTTCAGGTTCACCGCCATAGTGTTATCCCAAGCGTCTTCGGGCAGTTCTTCCGCCGGATACAGCGCGACGATCCCGGCGCTATTGACCAGTACATCCAGCCGCCCGAAATACGCATTGGCCTGCGCAACAGCCTGTTCTACCGAGGCTTTGTCGGTAACGTCCATCACGATGCCCAACGCCTGCTGCTCATCCAGCTGTTGGGCAATCTGCACCACCTGTGCAGCACGATCCAACAGCACAACCTGCGCACCGTTTTGCAGATAGCATTTGGCAATAGCCAGACCTATTCCCGCCGCGCCGCCGGTTATCAACGCCACTCTCCCTTGCAAGGCTCCCTTGCTTTGACCAGTAATCATAGAAAACTCCCTCAAACGGTTAGTTACGCCAGGCTGTGATGATTTTCTTCCACGGCGGCAGGCACGGCTTTAGGCAAGGTGACATATTTCATCAATACGCCGCTGAACAAATACAGGCCGGTGAAAATCCAAATCACCCCACTGCTCCCCAAGCTGCCAATAAACAACCCTACCACTGCCGGGCCAACGAAGGTGCTCAAACCCGCGCCGAGATTCAGGATCGACATGGCGGCACCTTTATTCTCCGGGGCCAACGTCGGCATAATGGCCGAAAGAGGCACAAAGGCGGCCAGGCAAGCACCGAATAGCCCGGCGGCCACGACGGTCAGCAAAAAATTGGGGCCAAGGAAATAAGGCACGTAATAGAACATCAGCGTGGTGACGGCGCAGCCGACGCAACCGAACCACATGACGACGTTACGCCAGCCCAAGCCGTCGCTGATCACCCCAAAGATCAGGTTGAAGATAATGTTCACCGTCCACAGTGCCGCATACATCTGTAGCCAGTCAGTGCGGCTAAACCCGATATCCATCATGTACATCGGCATAAACACCACGAAGCCATACGCCGCAGAGGTATTGATGGTGCGGACAATGCCACCCAGGCCGATTTTCGGGTTCTCAAACGCAATGGTGATCCCCTTTAGCACATAGCTGAGAGAGGCTTTTTGCTTGTCCCCCATGTCGCTATGGCCAGGGGTGCGGTTAAGCATCAGTGCGATCATCGCCCCGAGCACCACAAAGATTAATGCGCTCCATAAGGTATGAATTTCCCCCAGGAACGGCAGCATGATGCTGGAGTAGAGCACGCCCAGTACGCTCAACCCACCGCTGTAGACAAACCAGAAAATCCCCACGGCGGAACCCAGCCTCTCCGGCGGGGCCTCATAGGCGACCCACACCAGAAAACCATAGGCAAACAGGGGATAGCCCAGCCCGCGCAGCGCATAGGTCGGTATCATCACCGACAGGTTATTACTGGGTAATCCCCACACCAGAAAACACACCGAGCCCAGCAAGAACAGCAACAACCCGGCCAGCATGACGCGGCGAGCGGTAAAGATTTCCGCCAATACGCCGGAAAACCAGGCGGAGATTGCCGCAGCAAAACCGTAAACGCTAAACAGCAGCGCAGATTCCTGAATGGTTAAGCCTTTGCCGATCAAATAGGGTGAAAGCCAGCCTTGTTCCAGCCCCTCCCCCATCATAAAGACCAACACACCGGCATAACCGAGCATTAATTTTGGTGACAGACCAATGCGATGAATCAGTCCATTCAGCATAAAACACCCCAGCACATTGAATTGTGGAGGTGCAGGCTAGCCCGCACCCGAAGAATGATGCAGGCATTACAGATTTGGGTTGAGCACCACTTTGATTGAGCCGATGCCCCGTTTCATCATGGCGAAGCCTTCAGCAAACTGCTCAAGTGGCAACGTTTGAGTGACGACGCCTTTGGTGGGCAGATCGCCATTGCGTATCCCTTCAATCACCAACGGATAACAATAAGGGCCCAGGTGCGACCCGAGCACGTCCAGCTCCTTACGATCGCTGATAATGCTCCAATCGACGGTCACCGGATCTTTAAACACCGAGAACTCGACAAAGGTGCCCAATTTGCGGATCAGCATCAGCCCCTGTTCGACAGATTGCTGCGCGCCGGTGGCTTCAATGTAGATATCGCAGCCGTAGCCTTCGGTCATGTCCTTAACGATCGCCATCACATCATCGCGCAGTGGGTTCAGCACGATGTCAGCACCAAATTCTTTCGCTAACGCCAGGCGCTCGTCAGACAGATCGAGCACCACCAGCTTCGATGGGCCAGATTTTTTAATCGCCCCGATCATCCCCAACCCCAGCGTTCCGGCCCCGGCCAGCACCACCACGTCACCCAGTTTGATATTGGCGCGCTGTACCGCATGGAAAGAACAGGCATAGGGTTCGATCAGAATGGCGTCCTCGATCGGCATATCCGCAGGAACGTGGTAATTGATGGCCTCTTTGGTGAACTTCATGTATTCCGCCATACCGCCATTAACGTTCTTCTGGAAGCCATACAGATCGTGTTTCTCACACATCCAATACTGGCCACGGTTACAGAAGCGGCATTGCCAGCAGGGGACTATCTGTTCAGAGATCACCCGATCGCCCAGCTTAAATCCCTCAACGCCTTCACCATATCCCACTACGTGGCCGATAAACTCGTGGCCAGGGATCATCGGCGCTTTGATATAAGCCGGTTGTTTTTCATCCCCCCAAAAGCTGGCGGCCCCTTCAAACGCTTTAACGTCACCGGCGCAGATGCCGCAGGCTTCAACTTTCACCAGGATCTCTTTCGGGCCAATTTTCGGTACCGCCACAATCTCTAGGCGATAGTCCTTCGGGGCATAGGCCACCACCGCTTTCATGGTTTCAGGAATGCCTTCGGCCATGTTTGCCGCTGTTACGCAGTTCTGACACATAGTTCTATCCTCGGGTAGGGTTTATTTTTATGATCATAAGTACACACAAAGAACAAATAAACATTACATACTCTCAACATGTTTGCCCACCACCAACCTTTGAAATTGTGATCCTGCTCAAGAAGCCCCCTTAAAGTCATCAAAAAGGCCTTTATACCGATTTATTCGTGACGTTAATCACCTTTAGTGACCAAACACTCTTAATAAAAACAAAAACAAATGAACATCAATTGAACATTTGATAAATGATGGTTATGGTAATAGCCATGACGCGCCACCGGGGATCGTCAGCCTTACCCTTGACCAGCAGGAGATGTGTTATGCAGCCTATTGCGATTGGCGCCGATGATGCCGCCATTGAACTGAAGAATGTGATCGTTGCTTTTCTGCAACAACGCGATATTTCGGTCACCGACTACTCACCGGGAAGCGATACGGCCCCCGTCGGTTATCCCGATATCGCCTTTCAGGTGGCACAGGGCATTAAGGATGGGAAACACCAACGTGGCATTTTGCTGTGTGGCACCGGTATTGGCATGAGCATTGTGGCCAACAAGGTCCCGGGGATCCGCGCGGCACAGTGCCATGATACTTATTCGGCACAGCGCGCACGTAAAAGCAACGATGCACAAATCATCACGCTTGGCGCACGCGTTATTGGCCCGGAACTGGCGAAATCGATCGTCGAAGCCTGGCTGGGCTCTGAATTTGAAGGAGGGGGATCGGCGCCCAAGGTGGCAAGAATAGGCTATTACGAACAGGTCGTTGGCCAACGCTGAACCCAATGCCGATAAAGCGTCAATGCGTGGGGGCCCGTAGCAAGCCTGCATTTGCGCCCCCCATTGTTTCTATCCATTGCAACAATCAGAAAAAGCGTATTTCATTCATCAGCCATATGATGCATGGTGTTAACCATAATGAAATACGTTCTCATTTACTGTTATGACTTTGGGCAAGGAGCTTATAAATGAATCAATTAGACGCACTCAAACAGTTGACCGTAGTCGTTGCCGACAGCGGCGATATCGAATCCATCCGCCAGTTCGAACCGCAGGATGCCACCACCAACCCTTCGTTAATCCTCAAGGCCGCGGCGCTGCCGCAGTATAAATCGCTGATCACCGAAGCGCTGGAGTACGCCCGCCAGCAAGGCGGCAGCAAAGAAACCCAACTGATTAACGCCAGTGACAGACTGGCGGTGAATATCGGGGTAGAAATTCTAAAAAGCGTGCCGGGCCGTATCTCCACTGAGGTGGATGCCCGCCTATCCTTCGATCGCGGTATGTGCGTGGCCAAAGCACGCAAGCTGATCGGCATGTATCAAAACCAGGGGATTGATAAATCCCGCATTCTGATCAAGCTGGCAGCCACCTGGGAAGGGATCAAGGCGGCCGAAGAGCTGGAAAAAGAAGGCATCAACACCAACCTGACGCTGCTGTTCTCCTTTGCTCAGGCCCGTGCCTGCGCCGAAGCCGGTGTCTATCTGATTTCGCCGTTCGTTGGCCGTATCTACGATTGGTATCAGGCCAGACAGCCGATGACCGATTACGATGCAGAGCAGGATCCGGGCGTGAAATCCGTTCGTACCATTTATGAATACTACAAACAGCACCGCTATCAGACCGTGATCATGGGCGCCAGCTTCCGTAAAGTTGAGCAGATCCTGGCGTTGGCGGGGTGTGACCGTTTGACCATTGCGCCAAACCTGCTGGAAGAGTTGAAGCAAAGCAATCAGCCTATCGAACGTAAACTGACACCGTCTACCGAAGGATTTTACCAGCCTGCGCCACTGGCCGAGGCTGAGTTCCGCTGGCTGCATAACCAGGATGCCATGGCGGTTGAGAAGTTGGCCGAAGGCATTCGCCTGTTCGCCGTCGACCAGCAGAAGCTGGAAGATATGCTGATCGCACAGCTGTAACGTGATGATAAATAAGTGAGATCGGCAAAGCAATTGCCCCTCACCCTAACCCTCTCCCACAGGGAGAGGGGACCGATCGAGTTCGTTGATTACTCTGTGTAATACCCTATCTTTCTTCTTCCTAATCCCTTACGTGGCTCGAAAATTCGGCGATACGCATTGGATTGGGGGTCGCTCGAGTTTGCTGAGATTATCTATTTACCTGCAAAAGAGCTGGGGCAAACAGCTCCCTCTCCCTGTGGGAGAGGGTTGGAGTGAAGGAAACTACTCCATCACCCGGTGGATCTGCAAATACTGTAACAGCATGATGGTTTTACCATCCTTGATGCGACCATCGGCGATCATCGCGATTGCCTCACCAAAGGGCAATTCCACCACTTCAATATCTTCATCCTCGATGCCACCACCGCTGGTTTGCCGTTCATCATCCTGGTACTCGGCAATAAAGAAGTGGAGTATTTCCGTCACGCCACCCGGTGACATGTAGGCCTCAAAGATCTTTTGCACCTTCGAAACCTGAAAACCGGTTTCTTCTACCGCTTCACGGCGGGCGCACTGTTCAGGCTGATCGTCATCCAGCAGCCCGGCGCAGGCTTCCAACAACATGCCCGTGGCATTGCCGTTGACGTAGGTCGGCATGCGGAACTGGTTGGTCAGCACCACGGTGCCCTTGGCGCGGTTATACAGCAAAATGGTCGCCCCGTTGCCCCGGTCATAGACCTCGCGCACCTGTTCGATGGTTCCGCCATTTTTACGCTTTAACTCAAAGGTATATTTATTCAAAACGTACCAGTTGTCCGATAACAGCTGCTTTCTGATATTTTCAATTTTTGACGACATTTTCCCTTCTTCCGTTAGCCAACGCACTGCAACCTTTGGCCACTAGCAAAGCGCAGCCACGGCGGATTTGCAACAAAAAACCCCGCAGGCCTTGCAGCGCTGCGGGGTTGATATCCACCGGAGTTAGAATCCGTTAGGGATCCCGTGCATGTCCGGCAGTTTATGTGCGATCCCTTTATGGCAATCGATACAGGTTTTGCCTTCGGTGATGGCTTTATCATGCATCTTGGCCGCCACGGTTTTCTGCGCGGTGAAATCCATATACTCGAAGTTGTGGCAGTTACGGCACTCCTGCGAGTTATTGGCCTTCATACGCGCCCATTCGTTGCTGGCCATGGTCAGACGATGCTCTTCAAACTTCTGTGGCGTGTCGATAAGGCCAAACGCCTTGGCGTACAGCTCTTTACTGGCCTTCAGCTTACGCAGCATCTTTGGTGCCCACTCATGCGGAACGTGGCAATCAGGGCAGGTGGCACGTACGCCACTGCGGTTGTTGTAGTGCACCGTCTCCATATACTCTTCGTAGACGTTTTCACGCATCTCGTGGCAGCTGATACAGAATTTTTCGGTGTTGGCCGCTTCCATTCCGGTGTTAAAACCGCCCCAGAAAACGATCCCGGCGACAAAGCCCAACAGCAGCAAAGTCCCCAGAGCTAGCCTGCTCGGCCTGCGCCACCAGCGCCATAGACGACGGATCGGTCCGGCCTTTTTCTCGGATGTTGTGGTATTACGTTCGGCCATAGCTCCCCCGCTTAGTGCCCAAAGCCCTGCATAGGCTTGAAATCATTGCCGATGATAGGTGCCGCATCGGTTTGTGGTACGTGACATTGCAGACAGAAATAACGGCGTGGAGCGACTTCACCCAGCACCTTGCCATCGCTGTCCATAAAGTGTGTCGGGCTGATACGCGGTGCGCCGGTGGTGCGATAGTGCTCCACGCCGTGGCACTGCAAGCAGCGGTTAGTGTTTTTGCTAATCTGGTAGCCGTCGACACTGTGCGGGATCATCGGCGGCTGGTTGACATAGTTTAGCGCCATCTTTTCCTGCTGCTTGGGCATTTTGATCTGCCCTTCAGCCGTGCCGGAAACCTCTGGCGATTGCTTGAGATCGACATCACTGGCGGCAAACGCGGCACTGGCAACTACCAGTGTTAACAGCGCGCCCCACAGGGAAAGCTGCTTTTTCAGGACATTGCTGGTCATTTTTTGGCTCCCGAATAATGAAATTTGCTCTTAATTTCGAATACGTTTTCTGCACAAACGTCGATACAACGTCCGCAGGCAATACAGGCATCACTGGCAACCCGTGGTGTACCTTTTTTTACTAATAACGGCTCACGCAGGATCTGCGGTTCTGGGCAAACATGAAAACAATCCATGCAGCGAGTACAGTTGTCACGCTTCTCCGCGCTGATCTGCACCATACCCTGGCTACCAATGACGCCATACAGCGCTCCCATTGGGCAAAGATGGCCACACCAGCCGTGTTCGACCACCAGCAGATCGAACAGGAACAGCGCCACAATCAGCCAGATGCCTGCACCAAATGCGGCACCCAACCCTTTCAGCCAAGCTAACACGCCCTCCCCACTGCCGTGGATCAACCCGCGCCCCATCAGGGCAACCGGATTAATCCATTCCCAGAGCAGCGTGCCACTCACGGCACTGCCAACCAGTACGACAAGCAAGATGCCATAGCGCAGGGAACGAGGCAGGCTGGCCGATTGACGCAAACCTAACTTGCGCCGTAGCCGGGCCGCCAGATCGGTCACCGGGTTAACCGGGCAAACCCAGCCGCAAAACACCCGATTACCGATCAGGCCATAGATCAGCACTACTACCGCGCCTACCCATACCAGCCAGGCTGGCCAATGCCCGGCCAACAGGCTTTGCAGCATCATCAACGGATCCGTTAATGGAACCGTCTCCGCCAATAGGCTGGCGCTGTAGTTGCCCCGCAGGATCCAGATGCCCCACAGCGGCCCCGAGAGAAACATCAACAGGATCAACAGTTGGCTGCAACGGCGCAGGATCAGGAAGCGGTTGCTACGCAACCAGCCATGGCGCAGACGGGCATCACGCCCGGCTTCAGCGACTGGATTAGCCATCATTCACCTCCCTTTACGCCGCGTGCCGGCAATGTGAGGCCTTCCGGCACCAGTGAATGCCCTGCACGCTGCTTTTCCTGCCAGCCCCAGCGATAGTGTTCACCCAATTGGCCACGCGCCAGTTCCATCGGTAACACCTTGATCGCCGCCTGCTCAAGCACACAAGCCTGCTCACACTTGCCACAACCGGTACAATCCTGGCTGTGAACCGTCGGCAGAAACATGGCGTGCTTGCCGGTACGCTCGTTATGTTGCAGATCCAAGGTGATGGCCTTGTCGATCTGCGGGCAAACGCGGTAACACACGTCGCAACGCAGCCCCTGCCAGTTCAGACAGTTTTCATGATCCAGCAACACCGCCAGCCCCATCCGCGCCTGATCGATATCCGTCAGGTTCGGATCCAGCGCACCGCTCGGGCAGGCCACCACACACGGGATGTCTTCACACATCTCGCAAGGGATATCCCGCGCCACAAAGTACGGCGTTCCCGCCGCTCTCGGCGACAACAGCGTCGCCAGTTTCAGCGTCTGGTACGGGCAGGCTTGCACACACTGACCACAGCGAATGCAGGCGCTATCAAACGCCCCCTCGGCCAGTGCTCCTGGCGGCCGCAGGGCCAGGCCATCACGTGCCTGAGACTGCTTTTGTTGCAGCCCCAGCAGTACGCCTATCCCTGCCAATCCCGCCACACTGCGAGCCGCATCCCGCAGGAAGCGACGCCGGGCCGGTGTTTTATCTCGTTGCTGGCTCATTCCGTTGGCCTTATACCTTCTCCAGTTTTACCGCACACTTCTTGTAGTCGGTCTCTTTCGACAGCGGATCGGTGGCGTCCAGCGTCAGGTTATTGACCAACTGCGCGGCATCAAAGAATGGCATATACACCAGACCTTTCGGCGGGCGGTTACGGCCACGGGTTTCGACAATGCTCACTACTTCACCACGGCGTGACAGTACCTTCACCTTGTCGCCACGGCGTAGATTGCGGCTCTTGGCGTCCAGCGGATGGATAAACAGCACCGCCTCTGGGAAGGCTCTGTGCAACTCTGGCACCCGGCGCGTCATCGAGCCGGTGTGCCAATGTTCCAGCACGCGGCCAGTGGACAACCACAGATCGTATTCCTGATCCGGGCTTTCTGCCGCAGGTTCGAACGGCAGTGCGAAGATCACCGCTTTGCCGTCTGGCTTGCCATAGAAGCGCACGCTTTCACCGGCCTTCACGTAAGGATCGGTTCCTTCACGGTAACGCCACAAGGTTTCCTTGCCATCCACCACAGGCCAGCGTAAACCGCGCGCCTTATGATACATATCAAAGGCGGCCAGATCGTGACCATGGCCACGGCCAAACCCGGCATATTCTTCAAACAGCCCTTTCTGGATGTAGAAACCGAACTCGCGCGACTCGTCGTTCAACTGGTCGGCCGGGATCTCTTCCAGCTTGTACTTGTTCACTTCACCATTGACGAACAGCACGTCGTACAGGGTTTTGCCACGGTATTCCGGCTTCTGGTTAATCAGCTCCGCTGGCCAGACTTCTTCCACCTTGAAGCGTTTGGCAAATTCCACCAACTGCCACAGGTCCGACTTGGCCTCGCCCGGTGCTTTCACCTGCTGATGCCAGAACTGAGTGCGGCGCTCAGCGTTACCGTAAGCCCCTTCTTTCTCTACCCACATCGCCGTAGGCAGGATCAGGTCGGCAGCCAATGCGCTCACCGTTGGGTACGGATCGGAAACCACGATAAAGTTGCGCGGATCGCGCCAGCCTGGCATGCGTTCTTCATTAATATTTGGCCCGGCCTGCATGTTGTTGTTACACATCACCCAGTAAGCATTCAGCTTGCCGTCTTTCAGCGCACGGTCTTGCGCAACCGCGTGCAACCCGACTTTTTCTGGGATGGTGCCCGCTGGCAGTTGCCATTTCTGTTCGGCAATCTGGCGGTGTTTCTCATTGGTCACCACCATATCTGCTGGCAGGCGGTGGGAGAACGTCCCCACTTCACGCGCGGTACCGCAGGCGGAAGGTTGGCCAGTCAGCGAGAATGGCCCGCAGCCTGGCTTAGAGATCTTACCGGTCAGCAAGTGTAGGTTGTAGCAAAGGTTATTAGCCCAGACGCCACGGGTATGCTGGTTGAAGCCCATCGTCCAATAAGACACGACCTTCACATTTGGGTCGGCATACAGTTTTGCCAGCGCTTCCAGTTGGTCTTTTGGCACGCCGCTCATTTCGGCGGTCTTTTCCAGCGTGTATTCCGCCACAAAGGCTTTGTAATCTTCGAAGCTCATCGGCTCCGAAGCATCGCTGCCTGGGTTCTTCGCCGCTTTCTCCAACGGGTGGGTTGGGCGCAGGCCGTAACCGATATCGGTCACCCCTTTGCGGATATTGACGTGCTGCTTGAGGAAATCCTGGTCAACCGCGTTGTTCTGAATAATATAGTTGGCGATGTAGTTCATGATCGCCAGATCGGTCTGCGGGGTGAACACCATGCCGTTATCCGCCAGCTCGAAGCTGCGGTGTTCAAAGGTGGAAAGGACCGAGACGTTGACCTTGTCGTTGCCCAGGCGGCGGTTGGTAATGCGCGACCACAGGATCGGGTGCATTTCCGCCATATTGGAGCCCCACAGCACGAAGGCGTCGGCCTGCTCGATATCATCGTAGCAGCCCATCGGTTCATCCATGCCAAAGGTGCGCATAAAGCCGACCACGGCAGAAGCCATGCAGTGGCGAGCGTTTGGATCGAGGTTGTTGGAACGCAGACCCGCTTTGAACAGTTTGGAGGCCGCATAGCCTTCCCATACCGTCCACTGGCCGGAGCCGAACATGCCTACCGCCTCTGGCCCTTTTTCTTTCAGTGCCCCTTTGAATTTTTCTTCCATCACATCGAAGGCTTTTTCCCAAGTGATGGGAGTAAACTCACCTTCTTTGTCATACTGCCCGTTCTTCATGCGCAGCATTGGCTGTGTCAGACGATCCTTGCCATACATGATCTTGGGCAGGAAGTAGCCTTTAATACAGTTTAAACCCCGGTTAACCGGAGCATCCGGATCGCCCTGCGAAGCCACGACCCGGCCATTTTGGGTACCGACCAGAACACCACACCCAGTGCCGCAGAAACGGCAAGGTGCTTTGTCCCATTTGATTTCGTCACCGCTGCCGACCACGGCTTGGGCGACCGTTGGGATCGTCAGCCCGGCAGCTGCGGCAGCAGCCGCGGCAGCGTTCGCTTTCATGAAGTCTCGACGACTGAGTTTCATGGCATTACCTCACCTTGCTCATCCTGCTGGTGATAAACCAGCGACACTGCCAACACGCCTTCCAGATTGCGCGCCGACTCAATTTTTTCCAGCAACGCCTGGGAGCGTGCTGCTTGCATAACGACGACCAGCTTGCCCTGCTGTTGATCCTGTGCCGGAATTTCCGTATCAGGGATTGCCAGCAATGCCGAGATCAGCGCCGGGAATTTGTCAGGCCGGGCCTGCACCATCAACCCGCTTACGTGCCATTCACTGCTCATTATTTTCACTCCGGGTTATTGCAATCGCCGAGGTCGGGCAGCCGGCAACGCAGGCACCACAACCATTACACGCCGCCGCCTCGAGCGCCGGTTGGGCTATACCGCCTAACCGTGGCCGAAAACGGATTGCCTGCGTTTCACAACTGTCCTGACAGCTGCGACATTCTACCCCCTGCATCGCCAGGCAAACGGCCGAAAACGACGCCACTTGTTGCCAGGGTTGGTGCTGGGGTGGGTAAAACAGTGGGGCTTCGCAGGCATCTGCGCATTGTCGGCAAAAGGTACATTCCGCGCGTTGGAAATCGATTTCGGGATAACCGCCACTGCCGCTGATCAATACACCGGTTTCGCAGGCGTTAACGCAGGCCTGACACCGGGTACAACCCGCAAGGAAGAGAGGGGCTTCACGCGACCACGGGGGACGGATCGCATCAGTTTGATGACGCCATTGTCCGCTGAGCAATCTGCGTCGCGACAATTCGGCCATTCGGGTTATCCTTCAAAGTTGGCAACACGCGCGCGTGTAAAAATTATTTAGTGTGACTTTATTATTGTTTGTCTCGCACCTCGGGTAAGAGGCAAGGATAAAATAGGCTTATCGGAGGGGGTAGATAATCACCCTAAATAGGTAAAAGTAGGTATTACTTGCGCCAGATCAATCACTGATAGCCGATATAGGGCATTTTGCCAACGGTAGGCCGCCCAATCGCTATTTACTTGATTATATAGCGAAGATTGGTTTTGGCGGTAAATCGGCCGTTTGCTCAAAATCGCCATGCTTTTTGCCAGCAAAAGTTATAATTTGACGGCGCATAACACTCCGGCCAATAACCATAAGGACGCTTAATTGCTCGTAAAACGCTCAGTGACAGGCAGCCTGGCGAAGGCGCTGATAGCTATCGTGATCCTTTCCGTGCTGTCCACCGGACTGGCACTGACCACCGTGGCCGGCAGCCTGCAAGATGCCGAAGCGATCAATATCGCGGGATCGTTGCGCATGCAGAGCTACCGGTTGGCGTATGAGCTCACTAACGGTTCCGCTGAAGTGCAGCAGCACCTGGTACAGTATCAGCAGTCGCTGATGGCTCCGGCCCTGCTTAAACTCGATCGATTTTATGTGCCTGACGATGTGCGGCAAAAATACCTGACGCTGCGCCAAGCCTGGCTGGTACTGGAAAAACAGATCCTGGCCGGAAACCCGGAAAACTATCAGGCTAACGTGGCCAGCTATGTCAATCAGATCGATCATTTTGTCTTGGCTTTGCAGCGCTACTCTGAACAAAAGCTGACCATCGTAGCGACGATCAGCGTGATGGGCTACATCGCCATCATTGCCCTAGTGCTGTTCTGCATCCGCTTTATGCGCCGCCAAGTGGTCACTCCACTCAAACGTCTGGTGGACGCCAGCCTGCGTATGCAACAACGTGATTTTAATCATCCGCCGCTCGACGTTTCATTGCCAAATGAACTGGGCGTCCTGTCGCAGACCTTCACCACCATGTCTGGCGAATTGGCGAAGCTCTACCAGTCACTGGAACAGAAGGTGCAGGAAAAAACCGAGCGGCTACAGCAGGCCAACCGCACGCTGGAGGTGCTCTACAGCTGCTCTCAGGCGCTGAGCGTTGGGCAGTTGGATCAGCGGGCGTTTGAGAAGGTCCTGCATATCATCAAGCTGAGCGAACAATTACATTGTATCCGGCTCAATGTGGAAGACAGCCTCAGCCAATGGCAGGTCAGCAGTGGCGAACCCGTGGCGGAGCTGGCCTGGCATTCACAGGTGATTATGCAAGACAACAAACCCTTGGGTAGCCTGAGCTGGCAACATGAGCAACAGCCGCCCCACCCGCACCTGATGCAAAGCGTGACCAATATGCTCAGCCGCGGGGTTTACTTTAACCGCGCACAAAAGCAGCATATGCAGTTCCTGCTGATGGAGGAACGCGCCACCATTGCCCGTGAACTACACGATTCGTTAGCCCAGGCCCTCACTTTCCTGCGCATCCAGCTTACGTTGCTCAAACGTACTCTGACCGGTCATTCATCGCAGGCAGATGAGATCATTGATGATTTTGATCGGGCGCTGGCGGATGCCTATCGCCAATTGCGCGAACTGCTGGCCACCTTCCGGTTGAGCATTCAGGATGCCGATCTGAACGCCGCGTTGCAGCAGGTATTGGAACCATTAAAACTGCTGACCAGCGCACGGATTCAGTTACACTGTCGGTTAGCCTCACAGGCGTTGAATGCCCAACAACAGGTTCATGCGCTACAGATCGTGCGTGAAGCCGTGCTTAATGCCATCAAACACGCCGATGCACAGGAAATTGTGATCCATTGCGAAGTCTCCGCCAGCGGCGACAACGAGATCACCATTTGTGACGACGGCTGCGGCATCGACAGCCTGGATGAACCGGAAGGCCATTACGGGCTAACCATTATGAGCGAACGCGCATCGCGCCTGAACGGTACGTTACATATCAGGCGTGGCAATGCCGGGGGCACGGAGGTCTGTCTTAGCTTCCCGCCCTAAGGGCTAACAGCATTGCACGGCGGCCATTCGAGCCGAGCGACAATGCTAATTACTACTATATTTTAAGAGTCAGCTTTACTGCCGGCAGTACGCAGTGGCTTTACTCGCTACAGGGAGCAAGTTTTATTGTGATGAAAAATTACCGAGTAATGATCGTGGACGATCACCCGTTGATGCGCCGTGGTATCAAACAGTTGCTGGGGCTAGATCCTACTTTCACCGTGGTGGCAGAAGCCAGCGGCGGTGCTGAGGCGATCGCCCTGGCGGCTCAGTTCACGCCAGACGTGATCCTGCTCGATCTGAACATGAAGGGTCTTTCCGGGCTGGATACGCTGAAAGCACTGCGCGATGAAGGGGTAGATGCACGCATTATCGTGCTGACCGTTTCCGACTCCCGCAGCGACGTCTATGCGCTGATCGATGCTGGCGCCGACGGCTACCTGCTGAAAGACAGCGAGCCAGAACAGTTGCTGGAGCATATTCGCCAGGCCGCCGAGGGCCAGAACGTGATTAGCGATGCGGTCGCGGACTATCTCTCGTCTCGCAGCGAGCAACACGATCCCTTTGCCGCTCTGACCGAGCGTGAACTGGATGTCTTGCAGGAAGTGGCGCGCGGTATGTCAAACAAGCAGGTCGCGGCGCAGTTGCATATTTCTGAAGAGACGGTGAAAGTGCACATCCGCAATATGCTGCGCAAGCTCAACGTGCGTTCGCGCGTGGCAGCAACCGTGATGTATCTGGAAGCGAAAAGCCAGTAATGCTTCCCCGGCACGCCGGGGAACATTCAACCAATGGCCGCCAGCAGCATCTCATGATGCTGATTAATCCAGCTTTGGCTTAGCGGGCCCCAGTTTGCCAACTGGTAATAGCCATCGTTATTACGCTTCCCCTGCTGCACAAAGTGCAACTCCAGGCCCAGGCCTGGCAAAGCTTTGAGTACATCCTGCAACGTACGGCGCGGCCAACCGGTCAGTTCCATCAGGCGCGGAACGTTAGGGCGCTCATTGCTGCTGATCAGCCAACACAGATAAAGACGACGAGCAAATACCGGGTTAATTTCCATGCTTAACTCCTGCTGAGGAAAACGTCCTGATTATTTCACCGTAACGCCATAAAATCGCCATAATGACGCATTTCGTGGTGGTGCAATGTGTAACTGTAGATTTCTACTACTGTTATTTACATTATCTCCTTTTTTTCTCCACGCTTTATCTGCGCTTGACGAGTAAAGTGCAGTGGCACCTTTGGGTACAATCAAATCCTGCGACAGCCCGGCCACCAGTCAGCGCCAGGCGTAAGCATAACTGATGCAGTCAAAAATAGAATAAGTCACAACGAGGTTCATGCCGCATGGCCAACTTTTTTATTGATCGCCCGATTTTTGCCTGGGTTCTGGCAATTATTCTTTGCCTGACGGGGACGTTGGCGATTTTTTCTCTGCCTGTCGAACAATATCCGAACCTCGCTCCGCCAAACGTGCGTATCAGCGCCTCCTATCCGGGGGCATCAGCACAAACGCTGGAAAATACCGTTACCCAGATTATCGAACAGAACATGACCGGCCTCGACAACATGATGTATATGTCGTCCCAGAGCACCAATACCGGCCAGGCCTCGGTTACGCTGACCTTTGATGCAGGCACCGATCCCAACGAGGCAATGCAACAAGTACAAAACAAGCTGCAGGCCGCCATCAAGCGGTTGCCACAGGCAGTACAGCAACAAGGCGTAACGGTGTCAAAATCGGGCGATACCACGCTGATGATGGTGGCCTTTGTCTCCAACGATGGCAGCATGGATAAGCAGGACATCGCGGACTACATCGTCTCCAACCTGCAAGACCCGCTCAGCCGTATTAACGGCGTGGGCAGCATGGATGTTTACGGTTCACAATACGCCATGCGTATCTGGCTGGATCCGAACAAGCTCACCAGCTACCAGCTCACCACTCAGGATGTAGTCAACGCCATCAGTTCACAGAACACCCAGGTGGCAGTGGGCCAGTTGGGCGGCTCCCCTTCTGTGGATCAGCAGGCGCTAAACGCCACCATCAATGCTCAATCCCAGTTGCAAACGCCGGAGCAGTTCCGCGAGATAACGCTGCGCGTCAATCGGGACGGTTCCCTGGTCACCCTCGGTGACGTTGCCACGGTGGAATTGGGCGGGGAAAACTATAACTACCTCAGCCGTTACAACGGCCTGCAGGCCGCCGGGATGAACATCAAGCTGGCTTCCGGTGCCAACGAATTGCAAACCGACCAGTTGGTGAAAGCCAAGATTGCCGAGCTTTCACAATATTTCCCGCACGGGCTGGAAGCCAAGATCGCCTATGAGACGACACCGTTCGTGCAGGCGTCGATCCATGACGTGGTAAAAACCCTGCTGGAAGCCATTTTGCTGGTATTTTTAGTCATGTACCTGTTCTTGCAGAACTTCCGCGCCACGTTAATTCCCACTATCGCCGTTCCGGTGGTGCTGTTGGGCACCTTTGCCATCCTTTCGGCCTTTGGCTACAGCATTAACACCCTGACGATGTTTGCCATGGTGCTGGCGATCGGCCTACTGGTTGATGACGCCATCGTGGTGGTGGAAAACGTGGAACGCGTGATGAGCGAGGAAGGTCTCTCACCCAGGGACGCCACCCGTAAATCCATGGGGCAGATCCAGGGCGCGCTGGTGGGGATAGCCATGGTGCTTTCGGCGGTATTTATTCCCATGGCCTTCTTCGGCGGCACCACCGGCGCCATTTATCGCCAGTTCTCGATCACTATCGTTTCCGCAATGGTACTTTCGGTGCTGGTCGCCATGATCCTCACCCCGGCCCTGTGCGCCACTATTCTCCAGCCGATCGCCAAAGGCCATCATCACGGCAAGCGCGGTTTCTTCGGCTGGTTTAACCGCATGTTCAACCGCAACACCGAACGCTATGAACGTGGGGTAGCGCGCGTGCTGCATCACAGTGTCCGCTACATGGTGATCTACCTGTTACTGCTGGCCGGTATGGCAGTGCTGTTTATCAAACTGCCGACCTCGTTCCTGCCGCAGGAAGATCGTGGCGTGTTCACCGTACAGGTGCAGTTGCCTGCAGGCTCCACACTTCAGCAAACCACCAAGGTGGTGGAAAAGGTCGAGCACTACTTCCTGACCAAAGAGAAAGCCGACGTGCTGTCGGTGTTCTCCACCATCGGTGCCGGGCCAGGCGGCAACGGTCAGAACGTCGCACGCCTGTTCTTGCGCCTGAAGGACTGGGATCTACGCAGTTCGGGAGCCAATAGTTCGTTCGATATCATCGAGCGTGCCACCAAGGCCTTTAGCAATATCAACGAAGCGCGCGTGATCGCCAGCAGCCCGCCAGCGATCACCGGGCTGGGGAACTCTTCGGGCTTCGATATGCAGTTGGAAGACCACGCCGGGCTGGGGCATAGCAAACTGATGGAGGCTCGCGATCAATTGCTGCAGTTGGCTGGGAAAAACCCGCAGCTATCGCGCGTGCGCCATAATGGCCTCGATGACAGCCCGCAGTTGCAGATCGACATCGATCAGCGCAAGGCACAGGCACTGGGCGTGTCGATCGACGATATCAACAGCACCTTGTCAACCGCCTGGGGCTCTACCTACGTCAACGACTTTTTAGACCGCGGGCGAGTGAAGAAAGTGTACGTTCAGGCCGGAGCGCCCTTCCGCATGCTGCCAGAGGACATCAACAAGTGGTACGTGCGTAACAACAGCGGTGGGATGGTGCCCTTCTCCGCCTTTGCGACTTCCCATTGGGAATATGGTTCACCGCGTCTGGAACGCTACAACGGTAACTCCACGGTAGAAATCGTGGGCGAGGCCGCCTCGGGCGTCAGCACCGGTACCGCGATGGATGAAATGGAAAAACTCGTCAGCCAGCTACCGACCGGTTTCGGCCTCGAATGGACCGCAATGTCCTACCAGGAACGCCTGTCCGGTTCACAGGCACCGGCGCTGTATGCCATCTCGCTGTTGGTGGTATTCCTGTGCCTGGCTGCCCTGTATGAAAGCTGGTCGATCCCGTTCTCGGTCATGTTGGTAGTGCCGCTGGGGGTGATCGGCGCCGTTACGGCCACTTGGCTACGAGGGCTGGAAAACGATGTGTACTTCCAGGTGGGACTGTTGACGATTATCGGGCTGTCGGCCAAGAACGCTATCCTGATCGTGGAATTTGCCAGCGAGCTGAACAATAAAGGCCAGGATTTGATGGCGGCAACGCTGGAAGCTTCTCGCCTACGCTTGCGCCCTATCCTGATGACCTCACTGGCGTTTATCTTCGGCGTTCTGCCAATGGCCATCAGTTCCGGTGCAGGTTCTGGCAGCCAGCATGCGGTAGGCACCGGGGTGATGGGCGGTATGATTTCCGCCACCGTTCTGGCGATTTTCTTTGTCCCGCTGTTCTTCGTATTGGTACGCCGCCGCTTCCCTGGTAAAGCGCTGCCTCACCATCACGATAGCCAATAGCAGACGTAAAAAAAGCAGCTTCGGGAAACCGAGGCTGCTTTGCTAAAGACTTAATATTGTTACCCTAGGTGCTTTAAATAAAAACAAACCAATTAGCCTTATTCAAGCTTTAAACCCTACATGGTGTTAGTTACCTAACATCTCATCAATAAAGTCTTTCCAATTTGTTAACTCACGATCAACCATAATACTGACTACCTCCGTTTATTGGACGCAGGGATTCTACGCCGGTTTTTTGACCAAGTGAAGCCTTTTGGGAACGATGCCAGTCAAGAAAATCCAGGAGTGGAGCATATTTCCAGATTAATCAAAAACCTACCCTTTCTTTAGCGTTCTGGAAGGTTTACGGGGTAGCGGATACCTACGTAAAGTTGAATTTATCCTACACAATCAACACGACAATTTTAATGTGCTACAAACAAGATCATTCCAATATAGTCACCTGCATCATCCTGTTATTGATACACTCCTTTATGTATGGCTTGAAATTGCACCTTAGATAGCTATCCTAACATTTCATTAATATGAAATAAGGCTGGAACCCATGAAAAAAATAACTCATAAAAAGGCGGCCAATGTTATTGGCGGTAATCATTTGGTGTGTGGTAACACACGCTACTTATGGATAAGAAATGACGATGGCAGCGGCAACTATGTCTGTATGAAGAGGGATGAATGCAATATACCTGGTGATGACAAATTAGGTAACCCGCAAATCCACTTTAACAGAGTCGCCGCTTCATTCTGTGGGCGATAATTAACATCCGTTAATTTATCCGGCGTCTTTTTATAGACACCGGATGTTCAACGTTCAGCCTTACCCAAAAATGCGTGAGTGATTATTGATTTAAAGTAATCATGACGTGTCGCTATCCCTCTTTTTCCGGTTGCCTGCGCTTGAGAATACGCTGATACCATGGCTGAGGCACGGGGTGAACAATATGTCGCAGCGCTCGGGCGTAATCCATCACCAGCCCTGGTGTCCAGGCCATTGAGAGTGCCCTTCTGCGTACCTGCGCGGCAATCCACAGTTCCGGCATGGTCAAAATACGTAATGTGCCCAGCCAGCTTTTACTCTGTTTGGCAAGCACACCATCCAATGAGGCTTCCAAGGCATAGGCAACACTACTGGAGCAGTTACGCGACGTCAGATTGTAGATTTTAGTCAGCTGATAGCCGCTCCAAAAACGTAGCAGCGCCGAGCTGTTATAACGGTGAAACTGGATCTGCCGATTCGAATCGCACCAGTTGGCCGCCTCGGTAACATAGTCCGGCTGGAAAGTGCCGGGCACGTCATTTTCTCGCGTCGCCTTCAACACATTGAGAAACTCTGAAGGAGAACGATCGATATCTGCCGCTGGATACAGGCTGATATAGATGCTCGGTACCAGTTCCAATGCAGCATGTCCGGTGGAGATAACCCCTTGAGCATCCACTGCCGCGATATAGCGATTAATGACTGGCCGGGGGATTGGGGTCGCACTCGCCGTTCCTTCCGGGGTCCAGATATGGACGGTTAAAGGCTGTTTAAAATCAATGCTGGGGGCAACCACCTCGGCTGGCCGAGCCGCCGATTTCTTTCCAAAGACGTAAAATATCTCAGTAGGTACCAACAATTCAAACACCGAGGTGCCGTCCCTTAAAAGGTTGGCCCGCCTGGCTAATTGCAGGATATTGATGCCACTGACAACCATCAATGTGCCCAGGAAAAACGATATGGTGGCCTTGTAATGCACCGGATAGGGGCTAAATATGAGCATGGCGAACAGTATCTGAGCAATGCCGCTGACCAGCGCATTCTTCCAGCGCGGAAACCGCACGATCCAGGCAGAAGCGATCATAAACAAGCCAATAACGAAATAGGAGAAACCGAATATGATTGCCAGTAGCAAATTACTGTAGGGTTTGTTCGCCAGGATCAGCAGTGCGACAACACAAAAGATCCCGCCCTTGAAATAAAGCACCGCTTTCTGCGCCCCAACCCCGCTGGAGGCAATACTCAACGTGACCAGGCTCTCCAGAAGCATCAGGGCACCAAAAACCTGTAAGGGAAAATAGAGCACGCCATCAAGGCCATCGATAAAGATACCGATCCCCATAAGCCCCCAGATAATCCCGATTACGCCCAAAAATTTGGCTTTGGAGCGCACAAAATCAACGCCGAATAATAACAGGGCAATCTGGATCACTGCTGCAACTCTCCGCAATATGCAAATAATAGGTTCATTTAACTGTCCTGGTGATAATGGCTTGCTTGCCAGTTGCCGACAATAATGCTCTGTTCTTCCTCATCCAGCAGGACGCAGCTGTTATCCACCAACGTCAACCACTCGCCCTTTGGCATCTGGATACGGAATACCAACGGGGGACGGGGCTGAGGGCTATCATTGAGGAGCCAATGGTCACGCAGCTTGCCTTGATCATGCGGATGAACCCATTGCATGACGTCATCCATGGTGTCTAGCTTGCTGGGAACCTGCTGCTCAAACAAACTACCGAGCTCATCTTCCCAGTGCAAAATCCCGGTCCGCGGATTGAGGCTATAAATCACCCCCTTGCCGGTTATCCGGCCGGTATCTGGGTTAAAACTGTTGGTCGAGTGCTTCAACACCCTGATAAACACGATCAACAACGCCGTCGCGGAAAGGTAGCTCAAGGCTAATAACAGAGACTCATTGAGATGTAAGCCCTTTAGAAAAAAGGGCCCATGCTGATGATTGGTATAGTAAATCACTCCCAACCCAAGAGTGATAAGCGCGAGAGAGCCCCCGCGATTTCCCCAGGCCACAGAAAGCATAATCGCCAGAATAATGGGGAGGCATGCCAAGGCAAAGTAAAGCGCAGCTGCATTGTGTTGCAACCAGAGAAGGGGGTAACCAAAGATAAACCAGATCGAAACACACAGCAGCAGCCAAAGTGCCCCACCCAGAAGGCCCGTTTGCAGATTGCAACTGGCAGGTTCCAAGCGCCGATTGACAAACCCCATAATAACGGTTGTGGCAAAGATAATGCCGGTAACATCAGCGATAAAGTTCTGCCAGAACAAGCTGAACAAAGGCTGCTGGTGGATTAGGGCATAACCCCCACCAATAATTAACGCATCCAGCCCGCTGAAGACCAAGGTTGCAGTGATACAGATTAAAATAGTATGGAGATCGTCATTAAGCCGTGCAAAGCGTCGAACGGCCCAGGCGACCGCTACGTTGGCTGGCATGGATAGCAGGGCATCGATCAGTGATATCAATGGTTTGTGCTGCCAGCCCTCCGTCAACAACAAGCTCGCCAACGTCAAAATGACGAACAGGGTTAAATAACTACGCCAGCGGGACAAAAGAAAGGCGGCAACCGCAACACCAGAGGGAAACCACACGATTGCGATCGGCGAGTTAGGGTCGTCAAATTTTAATGAGATCAATCCGGCGAGGTAATAGATTATCCCCCACAGCAGCAGGGTGAAAAGTTGTCGAACATACGATGGTACGTGGGGTGTCATTTTTTACTCACTGATATGCACGCAGGCATTTTGTGAAAAATATCACGTGTTGCCGTCAAGAAAAGCCTGATTAACTATAGGACATTCTACATCAGCATGATGTGAACGTACTATTTCAAACTCATCGGAGATCTATCCAAGTATATATTTCTTTGCGGATGAATAGTGAAGGAGTAACGTTGCTACAGGATTTAGCAAAACACCGTTGAAAGGGAAAATCATGTCTTCGAGTATCACCATCGAGCAGTTGAAACAGCAAGGCCGCTACCCGGAAGCCACTGAGCTGGCCCAACAGATGCTGCAACAGGCACCGTTGGATGGCTCGCTGCATTACCAGCTGGCGTGCCTTTATGATGTGCAGGGCTTTGAGCAGCAGGCGATCCCCTGCTATCTCGCCGCCTTGCAGCACGGCCTGCCTGCACAGTTACGCCAGGAAGCCTGGTTGGGTCTGGGTAGCACCTATCGCGCATTGGGGGAATATCAGAAATCGCTAGCCGCTTTCGACGACGGGCTAAACGAGTTCCCGCAGGCCAAAGAGATCACGCTCTTCCGCGCCATGACGCTCTACAATCTGGGGGAAACCAAACAGGCGGTGGCGGATCTGCTGATCCTGTTGGCTGAGACCTCTGCGCATACGGAAATCAGCAGCTACCAGCGTGCTATCCAGCAATATGCTGCGGATTTGGATCGTATTGGCTGAGGGGAAAATTATGGAGATCATCACCGATCCGCGTAAATGTCATATCGACTGGCAACAGTTAGGCGAGTTGCTGGCCGCTGCCGGGCTGGGTGAGCGTGATACGCAGGTCTTACAGAAGGTGTACCAAAATAGCCAATTCTGCTATTGGGGCTTTATTGAGGGAGAGCTGATGGCCACCGCTCACGCCATCAGTGACATGACCTCGGTAGCTTATCTGGCCGATGTCGCCATCCATCCGCACTTTCAAGGGCAAGGTTATGGTCAGCAGTTGATGGATCGCGTCATGCAAGATCTGGCCCCGTTAGGTAAAGTGTTTATTTATTCGGTGCCGGACAAATTGGCATTTTATAAGCGATATGGCTTCCACGATCTGACTACCGGTATGGTGTATGCCGATGGAAGCGCGCTGGAGCGGTTACAAAATAGCGGGTATATGCGTTGAACATCAAACAGCTAAATAGTGACTCCTAATAAGCCTGGCGTATGGATAGCATGAGTAACGATATTAAACACCACCCTCAAATCGATAGCATGAAAATGACTGAGCATAAGGATCACGCGATGAAGTTTTTCATTCTGCTACCATTGGTAATATTAAGCATTACTAATGCAGTGCCTCCTCCATCCCACCTGAAGTGAAAGGTTCGCAATGGCAATACGTCGATGGGATTCCGATCGTAGCCTTGTTTTGATGGACGCCAAGAGAATAGCAAAAAGTACCGGCACTAGCGGAACCTATATCTTGCGCACGGTAACGATAAAGCCATACTATCTGGATGATGGCCGAAACTACAGCGACTCGTTAGAGCAATACCAGATAGAATGTCAGAGAAAAACTATCAACTTACTTTCTTACAGCTTATATCAGTTTCAATGCCTAGCTCACATTGACGTTTAGCATTTTCTCCTTAATGAAAAACCACATCGATTTAATATAGAACCTCATTGGTGTTATATAATATGATGGAATGATTAACATAAGAAACATGAAAATAATAATCCCTAATGCTGGGGCACCATTTTTAAGCGTGGTACCAATCGTGAAGATTGTTAATATCACAGTTAAAGTAACGCTCGTCCTGAATGTCCTTTTCCCTACATCCCTTACCGAATAGATAAAATCAAGGTTGAAGATTTTAGCATTGGCTTTTGCCTGCTTGATTTCATGCCGGGTAAAACCTGACTCCAGCAGCAATCTACTCGTCGTTTTAGTTTTTCTACTAATAGATTTCATTTCTAATACAGCTTTGGTTAATTAATGAATTAAAATAAATTATAAGCTTATTTATGTAAAGTTTAGTGCTAAATCTTTATGGTGTAGCTGTACTGGCGAGGCCTCAAAGACAGATTTATCGCTCTGAGATCCTACACTAAATAACTTCCCCCATACCACTGAAGCCTGAGGCAATACTGTTATAAACGATAACTCCCCCACCCAATCAATACACCCCATGAATGTATTCGCGCCAATTTAATTGCGCGACGAATACATAGCATGCTTTAGATACTGGATTTAAAATCAGATCCTATGTATTATAAATTTTTCTATACTTAATGTAAGGGATTTACATGGCTAATATAATTTACGGAACCATCCAGGGTGACAAGCAAGGGCTGATCTCTGCGGGGTGCTCAACTCCGGATTCAATAGGCAATAAGTATCAAAAAGGACATGAAGATCAGATCTTCATCCTCGAATTGCTCAATCTTATGACCCGTGAGAGTAACGTGCAACTCCACCCGTTGCAAATCAGAAAACCCATAGATAAAGCCACTCCACTCCTAGCCTTGGCAATGAACCAGAATGAACGTTTAACCTGTGAGTTTGTCTTTTACAGAATGAATGCATCTGGTGGGCTGGAAATTTTCTTTAAGATAAAACTAACGGGAGCGACGTTAACTGAAATCAGAATGTTTAGCCCTAACTCATTAACGCATAATGAGGTTCAATCTGATGAAAGTATTTCCATCAAATATGAATCTATCACTTGGGAACATGTTATGGCAGGAACAAGTGCTTATAGTATCTGGGATGATAGGGTGTATTAATTATGGGTACGACTGCAATAGCTCATTTAAAGTATGACTTAGATAGACATGCTGTGGACCTAAGACGTATTGCTACTTTAGCCTCTGCTTACTTTATGCCCGACTATCAGACAAGAAGAGAATACCTCAGGGAAGTTGAGGAGTTTATAAATAACATCAATCGTAGATTTAAGAATACATTTGATATCAATGAACGCATGAGATTAATTTATGAAATGCGTGCTGAAAGTGAGTTGGCCAGTCAAGAATATCAGATTTTAAGACAAGGTAATTATACAAAATACCTCATTACTGACATATACGAAGATCAGGGAGTTATCAAATATGCGAAAATAGGTTGGGGAGTCGCCACCGGTACTGGTCAAGCTGTGGGTGGTGCATTGATGGCCAATCTTGGTCGCAAGCTTCATTCAAGAAAACTGAAAGGCTATGGTGTTATATTATTTGCTCATGGTCTTAACAACGCATATGAGTCAATATCCCCTATCATATATGAACATGAGCATAAAGACTCTGGTTTTCTCAGAGATATCTATAGAAATGGAGCCGGATTAGTCGGTTTGAACCAAAAATATGGTGACTTAGCTTATAGTGCAGTTGATTTCACTATCACTGCATATGCAGGGTATCGCGGCTTAGTTTTGAAGAACCATGGTGATAGACTCGCAACAAGTGCGTTGTTTGAAAAGCCTGGTACCGGCATGATGTTCAGAAATCTCAAACCTGATTATAGACCCAAGTGGGATGGTAAAGGTACTCCAATGAGAATTGTCATGGTAGGTACATCCGTTGTTAAAGCAAAGATTCTATTTTTTGATGGTACATACGAACTGAATGATGAATAATAACAAAATTCATTTATCAACGTATTCTACTTTTGGCGGTGACACTCGATATAAGAACATACGGAATCGAAGTCTAATCAATTTTGCTGTTAGCAAGAGACTTAGCTTCATTCCTCTGCTATTAATCCAGATATAAAACAAAATAAAAATAACGAACAATACTAAATAGAAGATAGCCTGCTTTATATCATCACTAAAGAAGTAAGCTCCAAACATCATCACAAAAAAAACAGAGGAAAGAAATATCATATTTCCACCGCATAGCTCTGAAACTAGCAGAATGTAGTTTTTTAATGATTCATCATCAGTTGTTTTTACTCCTTTCCCATAGGTTTCATTCTTTTTATCCCTATACTGATTTTTTAATTTTAGTAGCTCTTGGTAAGTGAATCCATTCTTCAAAATTAATTCATTGATTTTCATAGTATTATTGCTATCTTATTGTGACTGGCATTCTATTATTCTAACTTAATTGATTGCTATATAACAAGCAAAACCTAAAGTTTCAATTATGTTTTTTTAGAAATAAGCATTCATCATAATAGTCATTTATGTACAATAACCACATAGTATCAGTATAAAAACCTGTACCATACTGTAACTTTAGCTAACTGCGATACAGGTCGAACAATTCAGTAATAAGTACTGAGTGGAGCTTTACCTTTCACTCTAACAAACGAGTAAAAACTTGCCTAAACCAGACGTATTCTGTATGTATTGGCCTTTAAATACAAACCTCTCTCTGTCAATGATGAGCACATCGTTGTCTGGATCTATACCCCGTTTTCCCGCATTATCTGTGCTATCACCGTGCGGTATAAGTTAGTGATCTACTCTTGTGCCACTCAGTACAGATTTTGACGATTAAAAGGTAGCTTTTACGCCATGACAGACAAACCGCAGCACACCTCGCTGACCATGTTCGGCATCAAAAATTGTGACACCATCAAAAAAGCCCGCCGCTGGCTGGAAGAACAGGGAGTGGCTTACCAATTCCACGACTACCGCGCAGACGGCTTGGACGAGCAGCTGTTGCGTGATTTTGTCGCGCGCCTGGGCTGGGAACCATTGTTGAATACCCGTGGAACCACCTGGCGTAAACTGGATGAAGCCCAGCGCAATGCCTGCGACAATGCCGATGCCGCCATCGCCCTGATGCTGGAGCAACCGGCCATGATCAAACGCCCCTTGCTGGACGATGGTAAAGGACATGCCCTGCTAGGCTTCAGCAGCGAAAGCTATCAGCAATTTATTACCGAGGTTAACTCATGATCTGCCCTGTTATCGAACTGGCGCAACAGCTTATCAAGCGCCCTTCCCTCAGCCCGCATGACGAAGGCTGTCAGGAGCTGATGATCGCCCGCCTGAAAGCGATCGGCTTTACCGTCGAACCGATGAACTTTGGCGATACGCAAAACTTTTGGGCCTGGCGCGGCCAGGGCAGCACGCTGGCATTTGCTGGCCACACCGATGTGGTGCCAACCGGCGACGAGAAAAATTGGGATAACCCGCCGTTTGAGCCTGTCATCCGCGACGGCATGCTTTATGGTCGCGGAGCCGCCGATATGAAAGGTTCCCTGGCCGCCATGGTGGTGGCCGCAGAACGCTTCGTTGCCGCCAACCCCAACCATCAGGGCCGCCTGGCGTTTCTGATCACCTCAGACGAAGAGGCCAGCGCCACTCATGGCACCGTGAAGGTGGTCGAAGCCCTGATGGCTCGCAATGAACGCCTTGATTATTGCCTGGTCGGCGAACCTTCAAGCACCGAGCGGGTCGGAGACGTGGTGAAAAATGGCCGCCGTGGCTCGATCACCGCCAATCTGCGTATCCATGGCGTTCAAGGGCACGTCGCCTATCCGCATCTGGCGGATAATCCGGTTCACCGGGCTATGCCTGCGTTAAACGAATTGGTCACCATTGAGTGGGATCAGGGTAACGAATTCTTCCCGCCAACCAGCATGCAGATTGCCAACGTGCAGGCTGGCACTGGCAGCAACAACGTGATCCCCGGTGAAATGTTCGTGCAGTTCAACTTCCGCTTCAGCACCGAACTGACCGACACCCTGATCAAGCAGCGGGTGCAGGAACTGCTGGATCGCCATAACTTGAATTACAGCATCGATTGGTGGCTGTCTGGCCAACCTTTCCTAACTTCACGCGGTGCCTTGGTAGATGCCGTAGTGAATGCGGTGGAACACTATGCCGAGCTCACTCCGCAATTGCTGACTACCGGCGGTACCTCTGATGGCCGCTTTATCGCCCAGATGGGAGCACAGGTGGTTGAGCTGGGGCCGGTCAACGCCACCATCCATAAAGTGAATGAATGCGTACATGCGGCCGATCTGCAGTTACTGAGCCGCATGTATCAGCGTATCATGGAGCAACTGGTCGCATGATCAGCGCAGAAATGCTCACCGGGCGCTCGACGGAGCATCTCGCCGTGCTGAGCGGTAATCATCGGCTGCAACCCGCTGCGGTGGTGGCCTTTCAGGCCATGCAACAGGCGGCTAAAGCGGCAGGCTTCGATCTGCAACCGGCCAGCACCTTTCGCGATTTCGACCGGCAACTGGCGATCTGGAATGGTAAGTTCTGCGGAGAGCGGCCAGTATTAGATCACAATAGCCAGCCGATGGATATCCAGCCATTGTCCACCGCCGAGCGTTGCGAAGCCATTTTGCGGTGGTCGGCCCTGCCGGGTGCCAGCCGTCATCACTGGGGCAGCGATCTGGATGTTTACGATCCGTCGCTGTTGCCAGTTGGGAAAAAGTTACAGTTGGAGCCGTGGGAATATGAAGCTGGTGGTTATTTCCATCCGCTAAATCTCTGGTTGACTGCACATATGGCCGAGTTTGGTTTCTATCGCCCGTTTACCGCCGATCAAGGTGGAGTGGCGATGGAACCCTGGCATTTAAGTTATCGCCCGTTGGCGCAGGAGGCCGAGCATTTACTGACGCCCAAGCTGCTGCTGGCGGCCTGGCGAGATAAGGACGTTGCTGGCGCATCTTGGCTCGCAAGCCATCTGCCCGCGATATTCTCGCGTTTTGTTCGCCCTGAAGGAAAGGTGTAAACATGCATTGGTTAGCTGACTACTGGTGGATAATCCTGGTGATATTGGCAGGCATTATCATTAGCGGGATCAAGGAGTTACGCCGCCTGGATCATCGAAAATTTCTGGCTAACAAGCCTGAATTGCCGCCCCACCGCGATAACAACGCCAAGTGGGACGACGAAGACGACTGGCCGAAAAAGCCATAACCTCAGGGCGCACATAGCGCCCTGCTGTTTATTTAAAGGCGATCAGATCGCCCCGTTTACCAAACATCGCCTCTTCCCAATAGCGCTGTGGCACGTAGTAATGCAAACGCTCCAGAGCAGCATTCATCATGCCCGAGCTGATTGCATGCCCGACGCCTGGCTCAATATCCAACGTCACGTCTGCGCCAACGGCCTGTAACTGAGCCTCAGCCGCTTGCGCATATTCCGCAGCAATAACGCCGTCCGTCTCACCATGGATCAGGTGTACCACGCTGTCACCAAAATCGGCTTGCGGTAACTGGGCAAAACGGCCGCTGAAGGCCACTACCCGCCCGGCCAGTTTGGCTTCGGCTTTCAACCCTTCCAGAGCCATAATCGAACCCTGCGAAAAACCAACCAGCGCGGTGCCCGCGTAGCTCACGCCGCTGTGTTGCTGCCAGTAGCGCACGGTTTCAACAAAGGTTGGCATCACTTCGGCAATACGCTGCGCGCGGTTGTCTTCGGTGATCCCCTGAACCGAGAACCATTGACGACCCTCACCGTTACCAAAAGCGAATGGGCCACCAATGCTCACCACCAAGGCCTGTGGGAAATCTTTGGCGAAGTAACTGCCAATCTCCCCCATCGCCACCGGGTTATCCCCCACGCCATGAAACAGCAATATCAGTTGCTCTGCCGGTGTTGCGGGGCTTTGGACAACAAAATGCGAGTGTTTCATAGTGGACTCCTCAGGTTAGATACATCCGGGACTGACCCGGCAACTGCCCCTTACTATACGCCGTGGAGAAATCAGGAAAATCGGGTTTTATTGAACAACTCTTTCCATTTATTGCAACGACTGCGCCCACTCCTGCCAGTAACGGCAATGTTGCGCATTAAGTTGTTGCAACGCCTGCCCAGCCTCTTGTCGCCAAAGCCGCAGCAAGGCTTTTTGGCCACTCAGGCTATATTGGGCAGCGCACTGGGCCATGGTTTGTTGTTGCTGCAAATGCGCGCGCAATGCCGCACAGGGCAGTGAGCTGGTCAACAGCAGACGTTGTAGCGCCCCCAGGCTGGCCTCCAAGGGCCGGTGGGCAAAGGCAAAACCGGCCAGCTCGCGCCAATCTTCTTCATTTAATAGCGGATCGGTATCATCGTCGAGCTCTAGCAACAGATCGCTACGTTGCCGCAACCAGCGCCAATCCCGTGCCAGATGCTTATGCGCCGCATGGCAAAGCGCCTCCCCTTGCTCGCTAATGGCCAGCAACGCCATGGCGCTATAACAGCCGCTGCTGGCGTCCGGTTTGTTGCCAATCCTCACCAGGGTGAAACCACAAGATTGCCAGAACCGCCACAGCGGCTCGGTATAGCCGAAGCTGACGGAAAGAAAATCCAACCCCTGCGAGACACGTTTTTGCTGTTCCACTAACCGGCTGGCGATCCCTTGCTGGCGTAACTCCGGCAACACGGCGATACGGGTAATGCGACGGGAACGCAGAGTGGGTGCCCACCATTGGCCGCTATGTGCCGCCAAAGATTGAGCGACCAGATTGCCACGTGGCCTTCTGCGCCCCGCCCACACCTCATGGGCCAGTTCAACCGATAAGCCGCCCTCATCCACCAGCCACAGTGCCCCGACCACCTCATCCTCCAGCGATGCCGCACTGAAGTGCATCCCGGGCGCATCCATCAGGCGGCGTAAATCCAGCGGAGAAGTTCGATAGTGTGCGCTACAGAGCAACGCATAGAAACGCCGTAACCGTTGAGGATCGGCACACAGTTCTGCCTGCTCAATAGCACCAAAAATGGGTGACTGCCCGGCCACTGCCCATACGGGTTCCTCGTTGAACAGCAAGGCATGATCGATAATCCGCTCCAGGGCATCGCCCGCTGCCCAACGCATCGGTTGCTGCAAGCTTAGCGGCTGCCACTGTGGCAAGGTGGCGCAGAACTTCAGTAAAAAACCGCGCCCCGTTCCTTCATATCCCTGCACCGTAGTTGTCAGCAATACGCGTGGGAAATAGTCCATTAACTGTTGCAGTAAAGGTCCTGGGATCGCTGCGGCCTCATCCACCAGCAGCCAGCCAACACCCTCTGCACCATGTTCAGCACAATGCTGTAGCAAAGCATCCGGTGCCCAAAACTGGGCCCGTCCTGCGGCCCACTCGCTGGCAACGTCGGTTGCAGCTCGGCTCGGGCCGGTGATCCAACAGGTTAACGGGCTGCTGGCCATCAACATACCTGCTACCGTCGATTTCCCCCGGCCACGTGCAGCGGTTAATACCCAGATCCCAGACTCGGCCGCCAACAAGCGGGCCAAAATGGCCTGCTGTTCCTCACTCGGATTACCCTGAGGAGCTAGCCAAACTGGCCGTGATGGCAAGGGAGCCAGGCACAAGGGTTCACCTTGCCGCCAGATAGACACTTCGCTATCGGCCAGCAATTGTTGTTGCAGATGGTGGATAAAATGGGGCGTAGCGATCGGCTGTGGGCAATCGCTCCAGCGCAGGCTGTCACTATCCGGCTGCTGCGGCCAGCTTTGCCAAGGTGGCACCAGCAACAGTAACCAGCTACCGGCTTGTAATGTCCCGCATAGCTGGGCCAGCGCTTCAACGTCCAACCCTACTGACGCATCAAACACCGCATGCAACCGCTCTTGCCCCAGCAAGGTTCTGACCGCGTGACTCGCCAACGCATCGATTCCTGCGGGCGCGTCATTACCGACCCAAGGCCAGTCACCCGGCAGCTGTGCCGCCAGTTGCTGCGCCTGATCCCGGCACCATTGCGATTCGCCGCTGATCACCAACAGTCGCCGAATACCCTGCTGCTGCATGCGTTGTTGCATTTTTTGTAACATGAATATTGAGGCCTGAAAGCAGAGTGCCGGGCTCTAGGCACCGGCACTGAGTAATATCAACGGGAGGCGAAGGTGTTGCAGGTGTTAGGGTCGCCGCTATCGAACCCTTGCTTGAACCAGGTATAACGCTGCTGCGAGGTGCCATGCGTAAAGCTGTCCGGCACCACTCGCCCCTGGCTTTGCTGCTGCAAACGGTCGTCACCAATCGCCTGTGCGGCATTCAGCGCAGCTTGCAGATCGCCCGCTTCCAGCATCTGCTGTTTCTCGGCGTAATGGCCCCAAACGCCAGCGAAGCAGTCGGCCTGAAGCTCCATTTTCACCGATAGGCGATTAACCTCTGCCTGGCTAGCGCCTTGCTGCATCTGGCGAACCTTGCGCTCAATCCCCAGTAGATTCTGCACGTGGTGGCCCACTTCATGCGCAACCACATAGGCCTGAGCAAAATCACCGCCCGCACCCAGCTTGGTTTTCATATCCTGGTAAAACGAGAGATCGATATAGACCGTATCGTCCGCCGGGCAATAGAATGGCCCCATTACCGATTGACCGGTGCCGCAGCCGGTTCGCGTCGCGCCCCGGTACATCACCAGCTTGGGATCCTGATAGTTTTTCCCCATCTGCTTGAAGATCCCCTGCCAGTTATCTTCGGTAGAGGCCAGCACCACCGAGGTAAACTTGGCCAGTTGATCGTCTTGCGGACTGATGCTGGCGCTTTGCTGTTGAGACTGTGGAGAGACATCTCCGCCATTCAGCAGCGGAGTCAGGTCTACCCCGTAGTAACCGGCAACCAGCACCACTACCAGAATGATCAGGCCACCTTTGCCGCCGATAGGTATCCGGGGACCACCACCACCGCCGCCCAGACCGGAAGACTGCCCACGGCGATCCTCGACATTGTCACTTTCTCGACGCCCTTGCCAACGCATAAATAAACTCCAGAGATGATTTTTAATAATCGTAGGAAACTTGCCCTGGTTACTATTATAAGGCGTTCGTGGCGGATGGAATGCAGTAATTTTCTGGAAAGTGGTGAATGAGGGATGAGAGGCTCGGTTCGATGCTTTGCCCCTTACTCTGCACTCTCCTACCGGGAAAGGGCTAGAGTGAGGGGCATTATTTAACGATTAGTCCAGCTTCACGCCGATACGGCGGGCGACTTCTTCGTAGGCTTCAATCAGGCCACCCAGGCTCTGGCGGAAGCGGTCCTTGTCCATCTTGGCCAGGGTATTCTTGTCCCACAGGCGGCTACCGTCCGGGGAGAATTCATCGCCCAGCACCACTTCGCCGTTGAACAGGCCGAACTCCAGCTTGAAATCGACCAGGATCAGGCCAGCATCGTCAAACAGCTTGCTCAGCACGTCGTTAGCCATGTAGCTAAGCTCGCGCATACGCGCCAGATGCTCTTTGCTCACCCAACCGAAGGTTTCGCAATAGGATTCGTTCACCATTGGGTCGTGCATCGCGTCGTTCTTCAGGAACAGATCAAACAGCGGTGGGTTCAACGGCAAGCCTTCTTCGATACCCAAGCGTTTGACCAAAGAGCCCGCAGCGCGGTTACGGATCACACACTCAACCGGTACCATCTCCAGCTTTTTCACCAGCACTTCGTTATCAGACAGCAGGCGTTCCATCTGCGTTGGGATACCGGCCTCTTCCAGCTTGCTCATAATGAAATGGTTGAACTTGTTGTTCACCATCCCTTTGCGATCGAACTGCTCAATGCGCTGACCATCCAGTGCTGACGTATCGTTACGGAATTCCAACACCAGCAGATCCGGGTTTTCGGTGGTGTAGACGGTTTTTGCCTTGCCGCGATACAGTTCAGCTAGCTTTTGCATCTTAACTTACTCCAATGAGATGGTACCTTCCGGCTGCCAGACAGCCTACTGGGCACAAAATTGACCTGATAAGTTCTTTGGTTTGCTGATAACTATTGTGCCAAATCTGCGACGCAAACGATACCGTATCAGCAAAACAAAAAGGGGCCGTAGCCCCTAGATGTATTTATTTAACGCTGGTTTTACTGAAAGCCGTCTGGAGCACCGCTACCAGCGCATCGTTCTGCGACTGGGTCAACGGCTTACCTTTGGAATCGATAAATTGCAAACTGGTACGGTTATTCAAATCACCGACCTGCAGTTTGTAATCACCCTCTTTCAGTTCAGGATCTTTCGCGCCCAACGCATCCCAATCACTGCTGCTCAGGGACTTGTAGGTTACGGCGACGCTACCCTGCGGACGGCTGCGGTCACCCACTTTCATCCCCAGTTTTTCCAGTGCCGGTGGCAAACGATCCCACACTACCGTGTACGGCGCACGTACGATCAGCGTCGGCAAACCGGTGTCATCCGCGCCGCTCTGCACGTCCAATACGCCAATACGGTTGGCGGACTGGCTGCTCGACAGGTTGTCCTGCTTGTCCAGGCCTTCAACGATGGTGTTCATCATCATACCGTTGTAGCGCTGAACTTCAGAAGGATCGGTAACCTTGTCGGTTTGCCCCTGCTGACGCAGTTCAAGGGTTTTCACCACCAACGCTTGCTGGTAACCCTGTTTCTGTACCGTGATCTGGTAGCGGCCTTCGTACTGGTTGTCTTCATCCAGACGGTTCCACTTCACCCAGTCGGTGGTCAGCGTTTGGCTGGCATCCGTACGTGAGGCGATCGGAATGTTTTTGCTCTGCAACAGGCTGGCTACGCGCGACCACAGGTTATCGTTCTGCGGGCTGCTTTCCAGCAGCAGCGTGCCGCTGTCACCCGCATATTGACCACGGGAACCGCTCAACAGTGCCAGCGGTTGTACCGGTGGCCGGATATCCAGTTGCTTGCCAACAGCGCCTTTCTGCGCGTTTGCCGGCACTTCATAATTACCGGTTTGTACCGGCAGGATCAGGCCGGACGGCGCACTCAGCGGTTTGAGCGGTGCGGCGTCAAGATAGGCCTCATCGCCGCTAACCTGGCGTTTGTAGCGCTGATCGGTAGAACAAGCCGCCAGCGTCATCACCAGCGCTAATCCCACGACCGTTGCTAGCGTCGACTTTTGCAATGAATAAGCCATCAAATCTCCCTAAGAGTTACAGCAAACCGGCGCTTTTCAACGCACGCTCCACGACAGGACGGGCAGCGTCGGTCAACGGCGTCATAGGCAGACGCATCGTATCGGTTGCCATCAATCCCAATGCCTTACAGGCCCATTTCACCGGAATTGGGTTTGCTTCTACGAACAAATCCTGATGCAAAGGCATCAAGCGCTGATTCAAACGGCGGGCTTCGGCAAAATTGCCTTGCGCCGCCAGGCGGCAAAGTTCGACCATTTCACGCGCTGCCACGTTGGCCGTCACGGAAATCACCCCTTTGCCACCCAGTTGCATGAAGTCCAGACCGCTGGCGTCGTCGCCGCTCAGCAAAATGAAGTCTTCATCATCAACCAGCACTTGGATCTGACTAACACGACTTAAGTTCCCTGTTGCCTCTTTAACGGCAACAATATTCTTAATTTTGGCCAAACGAGCGATCGTTGGCGGCAGCATGTCACAACCGGTGCGTGAAGGCACGTTATAGAGGATCTGCGGCAGATCGGTGCTTTCGGCAATGGCTTTGAAATGCTGGTACAGGCCTTCCTGGGTCGGTCTGTTGTAGTAAGGCGTGACCGACAGACAGCCCACGACACCGGTATTGCTGAAACGCTGCGTCAGTGAGATAGCCTCGCTGGTAGCGTTGGCACCGGTGCCGGCAATCACCGGAATACGGCCTGCGGCCAGTTCCAGCGTCTGCAAGACCACGTCCACATGTTCGTCATGGGGCAGCGTGGCGGACTCGCCGGTAGTTCCTACGGAAACGATCGCCGCAGTCCCACTGGCTACATGATAATCAATCAGTTTTTTTAGGCTCGCACGATCGACAGCACCTTTGGTGTCCATCGGCGTAACCAGTGCAACAATACTTCCCGTAAACATTGGCCGTCCCCTTCACAAACAAGTTACCCATGGTACTTTTGTCACCTATCCAAAAGCAAGCAAACAACGTGTCTAAGCGCTTGGCAGGCGGTTTTTTTTGTGTTTACCATGGTAACCCCATTCAGTACGACAGGAAGCTGCATTTTGCCTAAGCCTGATGAACACTATCTGGTGATCACCGCACTGGGCGCCGATCGCCCCGGTATCGTCAACGCCATCACCCGCCACGTCAGTAGCTGCGGGTGCAATATCGAAGATAGCCGTCTGGCCATGCTGGGTGAAGAATTCACCTTCATCATGCTGCTTTCAGGTAGCTGGAACGCGATTACCCTGATCGAATCCACTTTGCCGCAAAAAGGCGCCGAGCTGGATTTACTGATCGTGATGAAACGCACAAACTCGCAAGAAAGACCGCCAATGCCAGCTACAGTTTGGGTACAGGTTGAGGTAAAAGACTCCCCGCATATCATCGAGCGGTTTACCGGCCTGTTTGATTCGAGCCAGATGAACATTGCCGAGCTGGTGTCACGGACTCAGCCAGCAAAAGGTGAGCAGCCCTCGCAGCTCTATATTCAGATCACCGCCCACAGTTCCGGTGGCCAGGATGCAACAAATATTGAACAAGCCTTTTATCGCCTATGTACAGAATTGAATGCGCAAGGCAGTATTAGCGTGGTGAACTATCCACAGCATGATGAGAGAGATGGAGAGTAGTTATGAGCCCATTGAAAGCCGGTGATACAGCGCCGAAATTTAGTTTACTCGACCAGGATGGCGAGGAAATTAATTTGGCCGACTTCCAGGGACAACGAGTACTGGTTTACTTTTATCCCAAAGCCATGACACCAGGTTGCACCGTGCAAGCCTGTGGGTTACGGGATAACATGGATGAATTGAAAAAGGCGGGCGTCGAAGTGCTGGGCATCAGCACCGATAAACCCGAAAAGCTCTCGCGTTTTGTTGAGAAAGAACTGCTCAATTTCACGCTGCTATCCGACGAAGATCATCAGGTAGCTCAGCAGTTTGGCGTTTGGGGCGAGAAAACCTTCATGGGCAAAACCTATGACGGTATTCACCGTATCAGTTTCCTGATCGGCACCGACGGCAAGGTTGAAAAAGTGTTCGATGATTTCAAGACCACCAATCACCACGAAATCGTTCTGAACTACCTGCAGCAGTAAAGGGTAAAGCGCAGCAGCATCGGTTGCTGCGCTTTATTTTTCTCACTTCACCTCATCACCCACATCCACCAGCATGTCATCCGGCCAGGCGTGGATCACGGCTTTCACCAGCGTCGCCAACGGGATGGCGAAGAATACGCCCCAGAACCCCCACAGACCGCCGAAGATAATCACCGAGAGAATGATCACCAGCGGATGCAGGTTGACCGCCTCGGAGAACAGGATCGGCACCAGCAGGTTGCCATCCAACCCCTGCACCACCAGATAAGCGATAATCAGCGTCCAGAAGTCGGCACCAATGCCCCACTGGAACATGGCCACCACCACCACCGGGATCGTCACCAGCACCGCGCCGATGTATGGGATCAGCACCGAGAGGCCGACCAACACCGCCAAGAGCAGGGAATAACGCATATCCAGGATGAAGAACACCAGATAGGTCGCCACCCCGACGATCACCATCTCCAACACCTTGCCGCGAATATAGTTGGTGATCTGCTGGTTCATCTCGATCCATACCTGCCCTGCCAACCCACGGTTGCGCGGCAGCACGCGGCGTACCGCATTGATCATCTGCTCTTTGTCCTTCAGCAGGAAGAACGCCATCAAAGGGACCAGGATCAGATAGATGGCCAGAGTCAGCAGCCCAACCAGTGAGGCCAGCGAGAATTTCACCACCGATTCTCCCATGCCCGACAGGCGTTCACGCAGGTTCTGCGCCATCATATCAATGATGCCCGCATCCACCAGCGCCGGGTAGCGTGTCGGCAAGGTCGCCGCATAGTTGTAGAACTGATTGAGCATGCCCGGTAAATCGGTCATCAGGTTGATGCCCTGCTGCCAGGCGGTTGGCGCGACCACGAAGACCAACAGCATGGCAATACCGCCAAACACGATCAGCATGATACTTGCCGCCCAGGTACGCGAGCATCCCAGGCGCTGAAGGCGCGCGGTAGGCCATTCCAGCAGGTAAGCAAGCACCAACGCAACCAGCAAGGGGGTCAAGATACCGTGCAAAAAATAAAGGATGCAGAACCCGGCAACCAGGATCACCAGCAACGCAATAGCCTGCGGATCGGTGAAACGACGTCGGTACCACTGTAATAACAACTCCAACATCAGAGATTGCTCCTTATGCCATCAATGGGGGGGTGAGGCTCGCTAATCCCTGTGCGGCCGAGCGGGTATGACATGATTTTTAAATAATTTTAGCCCGGTTATCACCGCGCAGGCGTTTCAATGTGGGTTGTGGCTGGCTATGATGTGATAGCGTTTTTGCCGCTTAAGCGCACAACCCCTGAAAATGTATTTTTGTGAGCCAACGCACTTTCGCGATGATTGTACTGGAGAGTCTGGCATGGAAGAAGAACTCTTATCTGATGCTGGCGTCTTAGTTGATGACTTTATTGAGGGAATGACCTGACTATGACCATCCGGTTGACTAAAACAGCGCTAACAGTCCTGCTGCTCGGCTCGCTTTGCACCTCTGCGTTGGCGCCGGTTAACGCCCAAACGCAAGACCAACTGCCGGATATGGGGACTTCCGCAGGGGGGACGTTGAGCATCGGCCAGGAACTGACCATGGGTGATTTTTACGTGCGGCAGCTACGCGCTAGCGCCCCGTTGATCAACGATCCGCTATTGACCCAGTATATCAACCAGTTGGGTAACCGGCTGGTCGCCAGCGCCTATTCGGTACGCACCCCGTTCCACTTCTTTCTAGTCCGTAACGACGAGATCAACGCCTTTGCCTTCTTCGGCGGCAACGTGGTGCTGCACTCGGCCCTGTTCCGTGAAACCGACAACGAGAGCCAACTGGCCTCGGTCCTGGCGCACGAAATCTCACACGTGACCCAGCGCCACCTGGCCCGCGCAATGGAAGACCAGCAACGCAACGCGCCACTGACCTGGGTGGGCGCACTGGGCTCTATCCTGCTGGCAATGGCCAACCCAACCATGGGCATGGCGGCGCTGAGCGGTACGCTGGCGGGAACGCAGCAGGGGATGATCAGCTTTACCCAAGCAAACGAACAAGAGGCCGACCGTATCGGTATTCAGGTATTGCAGCGCGCCGGGTTCGATCCCGAAGCGATGCCAGACTTCTTGCAAAGGCTGGCCGATCAGTCCCGCTATGCCTCAAAACCCCCGGAAATGCTGCTGACGCACCCGTTGCCAGACAGCCGGCTTTCGGACGCCCGCAACCGCGCCAACCAAATGCCACGCCATCTGGTGCAATCCAGCCAGGACTATCTGCTAGCGCGGGTACGTACGCTGGGCATGTACAGCTCGGAAGGCTATGGTCTGAGCGAAGACCTGCTGGACACTTACAGCAAAGGCAACATTCGCGAGCAAATAGCCGCCAAATATGGCCGGGCGATCCTGTTCTATGAAGCCAAGAAATACGACGAAGCGCGCAATCTTATTCAGCCGCTGCTGGCAAAGGATCCGAAAAACGTCTGGATGCTGGATCTGCTGACCGACATCGATCTGGGTCAGAATAAGGCCGCTCAGGCCATTGCTCGCCTTGAGGCGGTCAACGCGGCGCAAAGCAATAACCCGGTGTTGCTGCTCAACCTGGCGAACGCCTACGTTGAGGGCAATCAACCCGCTCAAGCGTCAAAAATTCTCAACCGTTATACCTTTGCCCATCCGGACGATCCGAACGGCTGGGATCTGTTGGCTCAGGCCAGTGCCGCCCAGGGCCTACGTGATGAAGAACTCTCCGCTCGGGCAGAAAGCATGGCGCTGGCTGGCCGTCTGGATCAGGCGATAGGCTTGCTCAGTAACGCCAGCTCATTGCAAAAGCTGGGCAGCCTGAAACAGGCTCGCTATGACGCGCGGATTGACCAACTGCGTCAGTTGCAAAAAACCTTCAGCAAGTTCCAACGCACTTGATTTGAACAAGGAAAGAGAAAAGTTGAAAAACGTCACTATTTATCACAACCCACGCTGCTCAAAGAGCCGTGAGACATTGGCACTGCTGGAACAGCACGGTGTCGAACCGCAGGTGGTGCTGTATCTGGATACACCGCCTTCCGTCGCCGAGCTGAAAAAGCTGTTGCAAGAGCTCGGTTTCACTTCGGCCCGCGAATTGATGCGCAAGAAAGAAGATCTCTACAAGGAGCTGAAACTGGCGGATGAAACCCTGAGCGAAGAGCAACTGCTGCAAGCGATGGTGAGCAATCCGAAACTGATCGAACGCCCAATCGTGGTCAAAGGCGGCAAAGCCCGCATTGGCAGGCCACCGGAGCAGGTGCTGGAGATCTTGTGATCCCGTGACGGCAAGCCGGGCGTTATTCGCCCGGCGGCTGTATTTACAAAGGTTTATGCGCTGTTTCCCGGGCAGAGAGCAACGCCCACAAGGTAATTAGCAGTGCCAGCACAACGTAAGCCGAAATGGCCAGCGTGCTGTTAAAAGAAGTGAATAACGAAGCAATGATCAACGGCGCAAAGCCACCACCCACGATCCCCGCCAGAGTATAAGCCAGCGAAGAACCAGCATAGCGCACCCTGGTCGGGAACTGTTCGGTGATGAAGGCCGCCTGCGGGCCGAACATCGCCGCATGGATCAGCAAGCCAATCACTACTGCGGTACAAATCAACACCGGTTGACTGCTATCGAGCAACACGAAGAAGGCAAAAGCCCAGACTATCCCCGCAAGTGCCCCGCCGATATACACTGGTCGACGGCCTAAGCGATCGGATAAGGCGCCAAACATCGGTACGGTAATCGCGTTGCCGATCGCCCCCAACATGGTGGCAGTCAGGGCCAGTGGCCGTGGCAGGTTCAGCACCGTGGTCACGTAAGTCAGGGTAAACACCACCACCAAGGCGTACAACACGTCGGAGCCAATGCGCGAACCACCGGCGATCAGCAGCGAACGTGGGTGTTGGGTGAAAACCTCACGGATCGGCGAATGGGTAACATCCTTCGACGCTTCCAATTTCAGGAACGCCGGTGTTTCCCCGACCCCACGGCGCAACCACAGGCCAAAGACCACCAGCACCAGGCTCAACAGGAACGGAATACGCCATCCCCACTGTTGGAAATCGTCTGCCGACATCGCCATGGTCACCAACGCAATCAGCCCGGTGCCAATCAGCGAACCGCAAGAGGGACCAACCTGCGCAAATGAGGCGTTACGCCCACGCTGATGTGGCTTACCGTGTTCCATCGAAAGCAGCACGGCTCCAGCCCATTCCCCACCCAGCGCAATGCCCTGGATAAAGCGCAGTGCCACCAGCAACAGCGGGCTCCAAATCCCCCAACTTGCATAGCCGGGCAGTAACCCCATCAGGGTGGTAGTCACGCCCATGATCACTAGCGTGGCAACCAGCACAAAACGCCGTCCCAGTACGTCACCAAGATGCCCAAAAACGATGCCGCCGATCGGCCGTGAAACATAGCCGACCGCATAAGTGGAAAACGCCAGAATGGTGCCGACCAACGGATCGAATGACGGGAAGAAAACATGGTTGAAAATCAACGCCGCCATAATGTTGTAAACGGTGAAGTCATACCATTCCAGCGCGGTACCTATCGAACTGGCGGCCGCCAACCTGCCGGTTTTAGGAGGATCGACGGCGTGATCTTTCACCGATAAGTCCACAATCGGCGTTTCAGTGGTGGACGTATTCATGATGCCAGCTCCTGTGAGGTCAGTTGCCAGCCAAGTGCGTAATGCACCTCCTCGCCAGCAGGGATTTTCAACGTGTGGCAAGCCAGCTCACTCAAACGCTGCCCCGCCTCTGCGCTACTGCTTTCGATCAACACCATCGGTAACAACTGACGATTTTCTCGCGACTCTTGTGGAAGCGGTGAACTGAGCTCGGCGTTTGGCAACAGCAGGCTGCTGCGCACAAAACCCGGCTGTTCAGCCAACAAGGAACCCAGGTGCTTAACATCGTTTTTCAGAACATCCTGCTCACTCACTGCCAGCGTGATGATGCTCAGATGGCTACCACTGCCCTGGCCGGTGACGGCTTCAACCGTGCAGACCCGGCGCATGGGATCGCGCATCTTGCCCAGGCAGGCAACCGACCACGGCGTCTGTTGGGTAAAAGCATTGCGATAGGCCTGGGAGGTAAAACTGGCCAGAGAGGCGGTTTTATACAGCCCGAGGTATTTGCGCCCACCCTGTAGCGCCTGATAGCGCGTACCGGATAGAAAACCGGGAACACGCACCCGCTCTTCCACGTGTTCACGGTCGTACCACTGATTGAAATCCGCCTCATCCTGCGCGGCGACATCCGTTGCAACAAACAGCATTCCGTTAGGGGAACCGATCATGGGTATTCTCCTGGTAGAGTCAGTAAGGCAAGGTGGCACCCTGCCGAAAAATCACGCGCCGGCAAGGCAACGTTCGATTGCCAGCGCCCAACCCAGCAGTGCCTGGTCATGCATGGGTAACCCGGCCACCATCAGGCCGACGGGGGCCTCACCTGGCCGCTGGCAGGGTAGTGATAACGCACAGCCGTCGAGGAAGTTGATGACGGAAGGATTACGCAGCGCGGCACCGTTGGCACGAAAGTAGGCTTCGTCGTCCTCTGCCAGTTCGGCAATGGTTGGTGCTATCAACGGCGCGGTTGGCATCAATAAGGCGTCAAAACCCTGCACCTTGGCCGTCACCCGTTGTTGCCAACTGGCACGCAGCTGCCGTAGCTGCTGCAGATCGCTCTCGCCCAACGGCTGGCCACGGCGAATGCGTGACAGCACCCGGGGGTCATAACCCTCGGCATATTCGGCAATCAACGGCTGGTGCCAATGCCAAGACTCCAGTGCCGTAAAACCACCGGCACCATTGATCTCTGCCAATTCGGCGAATTCGCTGCAAGGGATAGCTTCAATCTGCGCACCGGCCTGGGCCAAACGTTTCAAGGTGCGCTCAAACGCCGCTGCAACCTCTTCGTCCAAGCTATCCAGCACTAACGTTTGCGGGACGGCAAAACGTGCACTCTCCAAGGATTGTGACTCAGGCCGTAGCGCTTGCTCGGCGATCGCCGCATCCAGTGCGATACAGCTGGCAACGTCATGAGCAATCACCCCAATAGAGTCCAGCGACGGCGACAACGGCAGCAGTCCACCGCTGGCCATTCGACGGGCGGTAGGCTTATAGCCGGTCAAGCCACAGAAAGCGGCCGGAATACGTACCGATCCCCCGGTATCACTGCCAACAGCACCGCAGCACATACCGTCAGCTACCGCGACCGCCGCACCGGAAGACGATCCGCCGGGGATACGGCGGGCGGCCCGATCCCAGGGATTTGCAGGGGTACCAAAATGCGGATTGAGTCCCAGCCCGGAGTAGGCGAACTCGGTCATGTTGGTTTTACCGATCACCACCGCTCCCGCCTGCAACAGACGCTCCACTATCGCTGCGTGCTTCTTGGCCACCGCAGCATCAGCCAGCACCCAAGAACCGGCGGTAGTCACCTGCCCGCTCACGTCAAACAGGTCTTTGATCGAAACCGGCACGCCATCCAAAGGGGACAGCGGTTTGCCTACTGCACGACGTTGGTCAGCCGCCAGCGCCTGCTGTTGTGCCCAATCGACATACACCTGAGTAAAAGTACGCTCCCCTTCCCCTTGCGGATCGGCGATCTGCGCCAAGGCACCCGCGATCAACTGCCTGGAAGTAAACTCTCCACTGGCCAACCCGGCTGCGGCCTGCACAAGCGTTAACTTAGCCATCACGCCACCACCGGCAGTTCGATACTGCGATAGCTATGGGCGATGGTGCGCCCCAACACCTCATCCACCAGTTCCATACGGAATTCGGCTGATGGTCGGATCCCCCCAATCGCCGCGACCGTGCCACAGGTCATTGCCAGCCCGTCACTCGGTAGCAGGGGAAGCGCCATGCCGCTTTCTGGAAGTTGCTGCCCACCAAGATAGCGTTCGAGCAAATCACCGGGAGTGCGCAGGCTGGCGAGAGTACCCTGCTGATAAAGCTGAAACGCGCCATTTTCCTTAACCCATGAACGCAGGATCAAGGAGTCCCAGTGATCGCTCACTTCGTGTAACGGCCAGGCAGCACGCGCTACCGGTTTAACGCAGATCTGCTTGGACAGTGCTACGCTGTGTACTTCCAACTGACGATCGGTATGATCGGACGCTAATGAGACATACAGCTCGCCGCCATGGCTGAAAATCAGCGGTTCCGCTTCGCCGGAGGTCGCCTCGCCGATCACTTCGATGCAATCGCCTTGGCTAAGTTGATTAACCGCAACACGGTAAAACAGCGGGACGCTGCTGGGTTGAGGGACACCCAGTTCGGCAAGCTCCTGGATATGATGTTGAATTGCCTTATAATCACGACCGGTCCAGCCAGCGATGACCAGATGATCGATGTCAGCATCCAACGTCTTGGCACTACAGGTTTCTGGTAAAGTAAAGGTCAGCCTCATGGCAATTGTGTCCCTTTGGTTAAAATAGTGTGAAATTTCACTATATCTTCAGTTAACAACTAAGCGACTGTCATGTGACGTTTTTGTGTACCATGTCTAAAAATTTCTTCTTGCAGGAGTAGTATGTGAAGACCATTGACGCAGAAGATCGAGGGTTCCCGGTAGCAGAGGAAGCCGGTTTGTCGCTCAATGAAGTGGCTTACCGCCGCTTCAAGCAGGCATTGGTGACGTTAAGTTACAAACCAGGTGAATACCTCAATACCGCGCAGGTAATGGGAGAGCTGGATATGGGCAGAACGCCGATCAATCAGGCGATCCACCGTCTGGCGAATGAGGGCTTGCTGCAGGTGATCCCGCGCAAAGGGGTGATGGTCTCGCCGCTGTCGATAGACGATGCGTTAGAGTTAATTGATGTCCGGCTGGCCAATGAAATGCTGTGTATGCGCCTGGCCAGTGCCAAGATCACCCTGCCACAGGTTGCCGCGCTGAACGCGCTGAACCAGCAGATCGAAGCCGCTTGCCTGGATCGTGACCGGGTGAGGATGATGATGCTGGATCATCAGTTCCATCAGGAGCTAGCACAAATTGCCGGGAATAACATGTTGACGGATATTCTGAGCGTTCTGCACGCCAGAGCCCAACGTTTCTGGGCCAGCACGCTGTCGCGAGAAGGGCATATGCAGGAGGTTATCGATGAACACCGGGCGATTATCAGCGCGTTGGCCGCACAGGACAGCGACGCCGCCGCCAGCGCTGCACAGGCACACATCCTGTCATTCCGCAGCGCGTTATTGCACGAAAGCTGAATAGCCTAAAGCGTGGTGACGGGCTACAACCCCAGGATTTCCTTCACAAACGGAATGGTCAGCTTGCGCTGTGCCGTGATCGACGCGCGATCCAACTGATCGAGCGTCATAAACAGCGTGCGCATTTCACGATCCAGACGCTTGAGCAGGAAACGGCCCACGTCTTCCGGCAGCTCGAAACCACGCAGTTTGGCGCGCAACTGCAACGCCTGTAGTTTCTCTTCGTCCGACAGTGGCTGTAGCTTGTAGATCTGCCCCCAATCCAGGCGCGAGGCCAGATCCGGCAAATGCAGATTTAGCTGGCGCGGCGGACGATCGCCAGTGATAAACAGGCGGGTGCGGCCAGTTTCCAGAATGCGGTTATAGAGATTGAAAATCGCCATTTCCCATTCCTCATCACCGGCAATGCATTCGATGTTATCGATGCAGACCAACGCCAGCTGTTCCATGCCGTCCAGCACTTCGGGCACAAAATAGGCGCGCTTATCCAGGGGCACATAGCCTACCGCTTCGCCACGCTGCGAGAGTTCGGCACAGGCCGCATGCAGCAAATGGCTGCGTCCCCCGCCTTCGCGTGACCAGAAATAGATGTAGCTACCATGCTCCTGACGGACTGCGGATTGGATCGCGGCTAACAAGGATGGGTTCTCACCCGGATAAAAACTGGCAAAAGTTTCATCATCGGGTAGATAAAGTGGCAGTGAAAGCTGTGCCGGCGTATTCAGAAAAGCACCTCAACCAAAACTGGCAGGAAAACGCGAAGAGTCTACCACAGAAAGCAACCGCTGTTGAACCCGCCATGAGAACAACGCAATTTAGTTGCCAAATTTGTCTTATACGGCAAAGCTGTTCTAAGATAAATCGCACAAATTGAAGATGACCGAAAGGAGTTAGACCGTGAAAGCGTGGAATAAAGTGCTATTGGCCTCAATGGTAGGTTTACTGCTGGTGGGCTGCGATGATGCCAAGGTCGATTCCCATCTGGATAAGGCCAAAGACAGTGCCGAACAAATGAAAGATGCGGCGGAAAAGAAAGCGGATCAACTGACCGACGATGCCAAGGCTAAAGCGGAAGAGATCAAACAGGCCGCGGCGGCCCAGACAGAACAGTTGAAGGACCAAGCTTCCGCCATTAAAGATGACGCCGCCAAGCAGGCAGATGCCCTCACTGATGATGCCAAGGCCAAGGCCGCCGCGATCAAACAGGATGCAGACAAACAAAGCCAGCAGTTGATCGATCAAGCCAAAAACATCAAGGCCGATGCAATTAACGGAGCGAACGATCTGGCGCAACAGGCCAAGGCAAAAACCGAGCAGCTCAAGAACAGCATGGACAATAAGGCTCAACAAGCCGACGGTAAACCCGAACAACCGGCCCAGCCCGCCAATCAATAAACAGAGTTGCTCTGTATGGGCGCAGCATTTACTGCGCCCGCTTGGCTACCCGCCCTTCATTTCTTTCCTGCTTTCCCACCACCTCGATTCAGCCAACCCGTTGATAAAGTGTCTGATATGCCCTCCATCAAATAGGCCTGGCCAAACCCACTTATGGCGAATGACCTAAGAGTTGTCATTAATGTGAAGATTAACACCTCATTAAGATTTTTCTGGTTAATGAGGCACTATCGATTACAGCTAAATATCCCAATAAAAAACAGCCTAAAAACCAAAAATACAACATTATTAATGCAATTTATTTACACCAAGATCCTACAGGATAGTTAGGCCATCTCATTGAGATTGAATGATAAACTTTGAGTTTTATACCGCTGGTTCCTACGTAATATAAGTCTGGCAAACGGGAGTCGCAGCTTGAACAAGTTCAGCGTTCTCTGACGAACCAGAAATTGAAGCGGGCATTAATTTGTCAAAATCAGTGGCAAGAAAATAGGAATTAACTCAATTTCAATCTTGAGCATATCTAAATGAATTTATTAAATTTAATCAAAAATATGGATTTTTATTCCAAAAAATACTTATTTTTGACACTTTATGCTGAATTAAAAATCCTGATCAACCGCAGCGCAAAGTTTAGCACACCTGGATAATGCAGTTTTTACATCTAAAAAATGGAAATAATTTAGTCAAAAACTCCATTTCGTTACAAAATGGAAACCCTAAGATCAGGATATTAAACGTATTGTTTTATATGAGTAAGAACATAGAATTGTCTTACCAACGGATAGGCTCTCTACCTAATAACAGGAGTTTTAGGAAATGGATAGGAAAAAACTATTTGGCTTCTGGGTTGAGCCGGATCTGCAAATCGATGTTAAGCATAACAGGATAGTTCGCCTCAGCACGGACAAACCTAGCGCCAACTTCTCCTGCGCGATCGTCTCGTTAAAAGAAGTGACGATGGCCATACTCACCTATTTACTCAAGCATGCCGGTGACAAGTATGTCAGCCGTCAGGAATTGCTGAGCGAGGTCATTGGCAAAATGAATTATTCATCTTCCAACCAATTCCTGTGGCAAGAACTCAAAGAGCTCAAATTAAAACTGGCGTTATTGGGGATTTCAGAAGAAATTATCATTACATCCAGAAGCAAAGGCATCAGTATTTCAAGGGGCGATATAAAAACGCTTTACTATTAAAAATGGCCTAATAAGCAATAAACTCAGCCAAGAGTCCGATTATCACCTTGCAGTTAAATAACAATAAACCAGATTATGCCAATCATGGTCCCTATTGCGCCTACTGCCAGAACTGTATCTTTGAGGAAAAATGAAGTATAAGCCAGCAATCAATATTTATGGGGTTGACTCATTTTTTAAATATGGAGTAGAGAGCGTCTTAGCCGATATTCCGCTACACCTGCCTTTGGAACCAGGGCAGGCAATACCTCAAATCGATATATGGGTAATCAGCCAGAAATGCCTGACCGACGTGCTGCCCTTTGTTAACCGAGCAGCACCGAAGATACCCAGCATCGTTTTTTGTTCTGAACGCTGCCAGCGCTTGTTACAAGGTACCCCTACCGACTGGAGCGTTTGCCTGTTCGATTTGGATATAACCATCACCAGACTCAAACAGGAATTACAAAAAAAATTATCGATGCTGTTCTTAATGGGCCGGTTTGATGTAAACAGTCCCCCAAAGCTGAACTTATCCGAGATGGAAAGGGAAACGGTACGGCATTTATCGATGGGCCATAGCCCACACCGGGTTGCGCAATTGACCCACAAAAGCGTTAAAACGATTAGTACCCACAAGCGTAATTCAATGAAACGGCTGGGCGTATTCAGCAATCAGGAATTGATGATGAAGGTTAAAATCCTCGGACTGCACTGAAGCGTGTAAATCCGTCATTTAAACCAAGTCAGATAATTTAATCGCTCGTTAAAGGTATCCGTATTAATGGGCGGCAGGTTTGAACGTAGCTTTACGTTTAAAAAAGGAGGCGTGACGAATAAATAAGCCACTTATTGTTCGCTACAACCTACTTATACACCAAGTATTACCATGATGGTAACGATACTCGATCTATAAAGGACGTTTTAAAGATGAAAAAAACAATTGTTAGTCTTTCTCTGCTGGCTGCACTGGGTTTGGCCGCTTCGGCACAGGCTGCTTCAACCGGTACCATTACGTTTAATGGCCTGCTGACTGACAGCACCTGTGACGTGGACATCGAAGGCCAGGGCGCTGATGCCACCATCATTCTGCCCACCGTTAGCGTAACCGAACTGACTAGCGCGGGTGACACCACCGGCCGTGCCTCTTTCAAGATGAACATCTCCAAATGTGTGATCGGTACTGCGGGCGGCCATTCCAAGGTTTCGGCGTTCTTCCAACCGGGCAATACGGTAGACCTGGGCACTGGGCGCCTGAAAAACGTTGGCGGTAGCGCCACCAAGGTTGATCTGCAATTACTGGACGTGTCCGGCAACTATAAAGTCATCGACATCGGTAGCACCAACCAGGTCAATGATATGACTTATATCGACATCGATCAGGCCAATGGTACCGCGCTGTTGCCGTACGCCGTTGAATATTATGCCAATGGCCAAACCACGCCGGGTACAGTGACCAGTAGCGTAGTTTATAACCTGCAGTACAAATAATGTTTTGATTTATCAGGGAGGGCAACCTCCCTGTTCATTGTTCAAGGATAGTGTATTTATGTTCAGCAAATCATTCCCGTTAACACTCTGGGCCGCCTTATGCTTTCTACTGATTTCCCCGCTGCCTGGCTCGGCCAGTATTGTGGTCAACGGGACCCGCGTGGTTTATCCAGGGAATGACAAGGAAGTGACCGTCAAATTATCGAATGTCGGTCAGGCTCCTATGTTGGTACAAAGCTGGATTGATACCGGCGACTCCGATGCCAAACCGGAAAAAATTCGCGTACCCTTTATTCTGACGCCACCCATTAACCGCATCGATCCCAATAAAAGCCAGACGCTACGCCTGAGTTATACCGCATCTCCTGCACTGCCTGAAAATAAAGAATCCGTGTATTGGCTGAACGTATTAGAAATTCCACCGGTGAAGGAAAATATCGCGCCCAATCGCCTGCAGGTCGCCTTCCGTACCCGGATAAAAATCTTCTATCGTCCGGCTGCCATTGCCGATAACACCAAAGCGGCCGACGCCGCCGAAAAATTGGTTTGGTCTTTTAGCAACGGAAAGCTACAGGCAACCAACTCCTCACCCTATTACGTTTCATTAGTCTCGGTGGTCGTGCATCAAGGGGGAAATACGTTCTCTACTGAAGGCGAGATGGTGCCTCCCGGCGGCGTTCAACAATTCACACTGAAAGACGCGCGCACTTTACTTGCGGGAGCTGCAATCTCCTACGAATACGTTAACGACTGGGGGGCGGTTAAAACAGTGAAGGCTGTTCTTTAATCCGTCGTTGTATTTGGGATAAATATAAACAGGGTTGTTTATCTACTATGCGTCATCCATTCCATTATTCTCTATTGGCTACCATGGTAATGTTGGCCGTCATGCCTGCGGCCCAGGCCACAGAAGATACGCCAGCGATTTTGCGCAACGATGCTCCTACGGGAACTGGCGTGCGTTTCGACCCGATATTTCTAAGCTCGTCTGAGGCAGACGCGGTTGATTTATCCCGTTTTGAACACGGCGCAGCAGCTTCACCGGGCACCTACCCTGCCGATATCTATGTTAACGGCGAATTGGCGACGCACGAAAAGGTGTTGTTTGTCGAGCAGGCGGATAAGCAAGTCTTGCCTTGCTTGTCACCAGCCATCCTGAAAAAAATCAACTTTAACTACAGCCAACTGCCAACCTCTTTTACTGAGGCACTACGCAATGAACAAAGTTGCTACCCACTCACCCACCTGATCCCACAGGCTCAGGTGGCGTTCGACTCAGGGTTACAGCGCCTGGATATCAGCATCCCGCAGGCGATGATGCAAAATATCGCGCGCGGCTATGTCAGCCCGGAGCTGTGGGATAAGGGCATCCCTGCGTTGCTGTTAGGGTACAACACCAGCGTCTATACCACGCACTCACGTGGAGAAACCAGCAACTCGGTCTACACCGGGATAAATGCTGGCATCAATATCGGCGCCTGGTATTTCCGCCACGATGGGAATTATAACTGGCAGCAGAAGATAGGCGGGCAATACCAGTCGATCAACAATTATGTCGAGCGCGATATTCCGGCGATCTTGGGCCGTGTGCGCCTGGGGGAAACCAGCACCAAAGGACAGGTGTTTGATACCCTGCCATTCCGAGGGATTGAACTAGTCAACGACGACCGCATGCTGGCCCCTTCCCAGCGCGGGTATGCCCCCAATATCCGTGGGATCGCGCGGACCAATGCGCGGGTCACCGTGCGCCAGAACAGTCTGGTTATTTATGAAACCACGGTATCGCCGGGGGCCTTCGTGATTGACGACCTGTACCCGACCGGCTTTGGCGGCAATCTGGACGTGACGGTTAAGGAAGCAGACGGCAGCGTGCAGAACTTCCAGGTTCCTTATGCGTCAGTCGCCCAGTTGCTACGCCCAGGCACCCACCACTACGACGTGGTAGCGGGTAAACTCAATGATATCTCGCTGTCCTCAAAACCCACTCTGGTCCAGGCTACTTATCAACGCGGGCTGACCAATACCCTGACCGGCTACGGCGGCCTGCAGGCAAGTAATGATTATTATGCGCTGCAATTGGGGGCAGCATTGAGCACCTCGATTGGCGCGTTCTCCGCCGATGTCAGCCAGGCTCGAGTCCATCTGGAAAGCACCAAAGAGCGGATGAACAGCGGGCAGAGCTTCCAGTTGAGCTACAGCAAGTTCTTGCCGGCAACCAACAGTAACCTGACCATCGCCGCCTATCGCTATTCAACCTCCGGCTATTACGACTATATGACCGCCATGCGGGCGATCGATGCCGAGCAGCGCGGTCAGTCGGCTGACAATATCTGGCGGCCACGTAACCGATTTAATATCACCATGAATCAAGGGCTGCCAGCCGGTTGGGGGCAAATGTATGTCACCGGTTATACCCAGGATTACTGGAATCAAGGCAATACCGATCTTCAATATCAACTGGGCTACAGCAACGAGTATCGCGATATCAGCTACAGCCTGAGCGCTGGGCGCGTACGCGGAATGCGGGGCGGGATGGAAACCAACTGGCTGCTGAACCTCAGCATGCCATTAGGGCGTAAAGAAAATGCCAATCTACCCTCGCTGAGCGCCAGCCTGAATCACAGCACCACGGGGCAAAGTGGCCAACAAGTTGGTATTTCTGGCAGTGCCGGGGAAGACTACCAATACAACTACGGCGCCAGCGCGATGCATTATAACCAGGGAGGAGGCAGCAGCATGGCACTCAACGGCGGTTACCGTTCAGCTTACACCCATATGACCGCCACTTACGGCGCGGGAAGACATTACCAGAATGCGTCGGCAGGGCTGAGTGGCACGATGATCGCCTGGCCGCAAGGCGTCGTCATGACCCCTTATACCGGTGATACCTTCGCCGTGGTTGAAGCCAAGGGGGCGACCGGCGCCAAGGTGGGTGGCTATTCCGGGGTGCGTATCGATCCATGGGGACACGCCGCCGTGCCTTATCTGAACCCGTACGAGATGAATGAAATCACCATCGATCCAAAAGGCATGCCGTACGAGGTCGAGCTGGAAAATACCAGTGACAAAGTTGCCCCACATGCAGGCGCGGTGAGCAAGGTGACGTTTAAAACCCAACAAGGGACACCGCTGTTGATCATGGCACAACGCGCTAATGGCGAAGCGGTGCCATTTGGGGCCGAAGTGTTCGACAGTGTGAAAAACAACATCGGCAGCGTTGGCCAGATGGGACAAATCTATGCGCGGGTAGAAAAGCAACGGGACCAGCTTACGGTCAAGTGGGGTAGCCAACCGGGTCAATACTGCCAGCTGAATTATATTTTACCGCCTAAACAACCAGGCTCGACCATTAAAAACATTATCCGCTTTGATTCAATCTGCCGGGAGGATTAACAATGAACAGGTTTACTAACGGGTGGCTTGAAAGCATTCGAACGACCTTAACTAACTATAGCTTGCACGCCTTATTGGTCGTTCTGGTTGCCTACAGTTCAGCTGGTTTAGCGCTAACCTGTAAGATAAATGTGCCGGTCAGAACCGATGCCTTTCCCTTGCAGGGAGGGAATATCACCGTGGGTAACGAACTCCCCCTCGGGTCCATCATTTATCGGCAAAACATCACCTCAACCAAGGATTATGCCAAAGCGCCCCATGGTCTTTGTGATGGCACCGGCCCGCATACGGACAGGCAATATATTTATCTCACCAAAATGCCGCAGTCGCTTTCCAGCTGGCAAGGGGGAACTTATTCAGGAAAAATTTACAACACCAATATCCCTGGCGTTGGCGTGGTGATCGCCAGAGGCAACACGGGTCTTAATGCCACTCCCTTCCAATGGTATAGTGAAACGCGAGCCAGCATTGGTGATATACAGGTGTGGACCACCATCACGATGTTACTGATAAAAACCGGTAATATCACACCGGGTACCCTGAACGGCAGCTCCTTACCTACCGCCGTCATTCGTAACGATTACACCGTTGCCAACGGCAGCGCCGTCCTTTACTCATGGAAGCCCTATACCGTTAACTTTAGTGGCAGTTTAAGGGTCATCTCTCAAACCTGCAGCGTACCGGATTATACTGTTGATCTTGGATCCTGGGATATCTTTGATATGATGTCAAAAGGCTCCAGCGAATGGCGCGATGCCTCAATCAAAATGACCAACTGCCCAAGGTTTTACGGTTATATCAATAATGCCTTTAACACGGTCCACTTAACCGGCGCGATTTCTGGGTTAAAATATACCGGTAATGCCATTGGGCTAAAGCTGTCCGCATTATATGGCAACATCAATGCTGCCAGCGGTATCGTCAAATTAGAACCTTCAAACAACACGGCCAACGGCGTCGGTATCCAGCTTGCTTCGGGTAACAAAGCTAGCAACACCCTGTTCAATCTCGGTACTGAGCAGCGGATAGCCGTTAGCAATAGTGCTAATACCAGTCTGACAATTCCTTTGGTAGCCAGGTATATCAAAACAGAGAACAAAGTGACACCAGGCAAAGCAGACAGCAAGGTGGTATTCACCATAAATTATTATTAGCAAGCTATCCAAAGCACCTTGCTAAATAATAGTGATAATTATAACCTTCTAATGCCGCCAGTTATGGTGGCATTTTTTTGAGACTAATAAACACCCCATCAGACCTTATCTCCCCTGCGCTTTAATCATGATACTTATATCTCCGCAATCCTTTCTGTGGGCTAGTATATTTTATATGCTAGACTCACCGCCTTCAGATTATTATTACTATGAAGGAGCTTGAAATGACCAATGATTACCTGATTAACAAAACTATAGTTTACAATAGCGTAGAGGGTGTCATTTTTAAGCTGAATAAACCAGATGTAAAAATAAAGCTGTCAAAACCTGGCGCCGAGTGCTTACGGATCCTGATTGATGCCAAGCATCAGATCATCTCACAAGATGCTCTTGTTAAGGACATTTGGGGGCAAAAAGGAATGGTTGTCGGCCCGAATACGCTTTATCAACATATCTATATGTTAAGAAAAAATTTCGGGGCTTTAGGGATAGATAGAGAGATTATTAAAACCACGCCACAACTCGGATTTAATATATCCACAAACTTTGCTATTGAGCGAATAGCAGATGAGTTTCAACGCACAGAAAATCGCGCATCAATTCATGAACAAGTGAGCAATAATCTGCTGAGATTATCAGTAAATGCAAACATCCCCCCCCAGGTTGAGACCTCATCCGGGTGGCATAAGCTATTTTATTTCATGCCGTTTATTATCAGCCTAATCATTTTATTGGTTAATAGCGACCGCCAACTGTTAAATAATGACTCGCTTTCGCATCAATATGGAAACTGTGCCCTCTATAGCTCCTCTGATAATGTATCCTGGACCTATCTCAATTCAAAAGCGCACAGCAGAGAGCCCGTATGTCAAAGCCCAAGCAAACATATCGTGAATGGTATATCAAGTAACACGGTATGCCGGGTTGAAAAACAAGGCTATCCGGTAGGTCAGACCGATACCACTCTATTGTACTGCACCCGCATCTGATACACGTGCAATATGCGAAGCCGGAGTAAGGGCATCCCCCTCCGGCACTTTCTACTGCAACAATGCATCTGTACCTGGCCGCCGCACGTTGCCTGTTTACTCTTAGACACTATATATATGTTAAATTAAATCGGGATAAGACTTTACATGCGCCGGGAATAATCCTATCCTTATGGGTGGCATTCATTACTCAGAGGATTGAGATGGTTGGTTACTATTTGATAGATAAAAAGATAGTTTACAATATTGATCACGGGGAAGTTTTCAACCTTAATGAGCCAGAAGTAAAAGTAAAGCTTTCTAACCCTGCGGCTAAATGTTTACAAAAACTCATTGATGCCGAACATCAAATTGTCTCTCCAGATGAGCTTATCGATGATATTTGGGGACAGAAAGGCGTTATTGTAGGCACTAATACTCTATATCAGCACATCTATATCCTGAGAAAACACCTTTGCTCACTAGGGTGTGATAAAAATATTATTAAAACAACTCCGCGCTCCGGGTTTAATATCCCGCAAGAATTTACTATTGAGCCCTTTCAGGATGAAGTTGAATACGTAAAACAAGAAGATCATCAAGAACAACAGCAACAGGTGGAAGAACAACCGGTATTAATAATCAATGAGTTACCAAAGAAAAAAACCGGTTTTATAAAAAAACGCAGCATCTATTTTATGGCGATGGTTTTCATCCTCATTATTGGCTCATCAATTTATATTTACAACGCCAAAGAACCTTTAGAGGTCGATTACACATTAATAGGGAAGTATCAACATTGTGATATTTATGGAGAAGATGGGAAACTCACTCTCTCATATATCAAATCAAGAATTGACACTCACAACATACAGTGCAATAACGTAGAGAGCCAGTCTTTGTATTATTTTGTGAATACCGAAATCAAAAGAGAATCAATTTTCTTATGTGATAATCGCATTGATGGTAATGCTAGAAGTAATTGTAAATCATATCATTGGACTGGCTATGAAAACTAAATTCATTATTCCATTAGTAATTTTGACCAGTGCTATTTTGGCCGCTGCGTATTACTTATTTTATTTTGAAAACAAAACAGAAACTATCTCTTGCGAAACTAAACTTTATTACAAATTTTACAAACCCAACCCCGAAGTAGTCGCCAACTACAATATAATTATAAATTTAAAAGGCGACAGCGATAAAGATGATGGAAGAGGTAAGTTCTCAATAACTGCAAACTTTAATGATGGGAAGAACACTTACTTTATCAGACGTGATATCATCGTCAGCTACCAAGTTGACGATAATGGCTTGTATTTTTTTAAAACCCTCTATATCAATAAATATGCCCGAGACACCATCCCTGAAAATATCGAAAAACGCATTGTGCCAGATGTTTTTTCTAAAATAAACAGTTTGTCAGGCTACACCATACGCCCGGCAGGTAAGCAAGGGTACTTTATCTATGAAACCGATATTCCGGTCTTTTACTGTAATCGGTTATAACCAGGCAACCGTTGGCAGAAGTACTTGCCTGTTGCCCAATTATCCGTGCCTATAGCCTGCAGCAAGCAGGCTATAGGGGACCTAGAAGCACTCAAGAAACATCGCCTGGCCATGAAGCCAATATTCCCACCGTTAAGGTGAATAATATTGGCACAATCATCAGCAGGCCCGCTCTATCAGCAAGCTAATAGAGCTTTGCCGATTATTTTTGGTCCAGTCGCTCTTCTGGCACATCGATCACTTCTTCTTCCTTGCGGTATAGGCTAATCAATTTGAACAGCAGGCTTAGACCGATACCGACGATGGTTGCCAATGCCATACCTTTCAGCTCCGCTGCACCGATATGCACTTTCGCGCCGCTAACGCCGATAATCAGGATCACCGAGGTCAGGATCAGGTTCTGCGCCTTGTTGTAATCCACCTTGGACTCGATCAATACGCGGATACCCGAAGCGCCAATCACGCCATACAGCAACAGGGAAACACCGCCCATTACCGGCACCGGTACCACCTGGATCGCCGCCGCCAGCTTGCCTACGCAAGAAAGCAGAATGGCCAGAATTGCCGCTCCACCGATCACCCAGGTGCTGTAAACCTTGGTAATGGCCATAACACCGATGTTCTCACCATAGGTGGTGTTAGGCGTAGAGCCGAAGAAGCCGGAGATCACGGTGGAAATCCCGTTGGCAAACATTGAGCGGTGGAGGCCAGGATCGCGCAGCAGATCTTTTTTAACGATGTTTGCCGTGACTACCAGGTGACCAACGTGCTCAGCAATTACCACCAATGCCGCAGGCAGAATGGTGAAGATGGCAAACCACTCAAAGCGCGGCGTGTAGAAGGTCGGCAAGGCAAACCAGTGTGCGTCACGGATTGGCGTCAGATCCACCACGCCCATAAAGAACGACAGCGCATAGCCTACCAACACACCAATCAGGATCGGGATAATCGCCAGGAAACCGCGGAAAAGCACCGAGCCTAATACGGTAACACCCAGCGTCACCAGTGAAATAGTGATGGTCGTGCTGTCTGCGGAGGTGCCTTCCGCCGGTAACAGCCCAGCCATGTTGGCCGCCACGCCCGCCAGCTCCAAACCGATGACGGCAACGATTGCGCCCATCGCCGCAGGCGGAAACATCACGTCCAGCCAGCCGGTTCCGGCTTTCTTGACGATCAGCGCGACCAGGCAGAACAGCACGCCGCACATGATAAAGCCACCCAGTGCAACCTCATACCCCAGCGGCAACAGCAGCAACACCGGTGAAATAAACGCAAAGCTGGAGCCCAGATAGGCCGGTATCTTGCCCTTACAGATAAACAGATATAGCAATGTCCCCACGCCGTTAAACAGCAGTACCGTCGCCGGGTTGATCTTGAACAGGATCGGCACCAGCACGGTGGCCCCGAACATGGCAAACAGATGCTGGAAGCTGAGTGGGATGGTCTGGAACAGCGGCGGGCGTTCACTAACGCCGATGGCGCGACGGGTCATGGGGTGTTTTTCCTCTGAGTTAATATCAGTTGTGTTGGCTTGGTGATCAATGCTCAATGGATTGTCAGGGTTGGCAATCCAAAGGGCATTAAAAAGCCGACTCTCAGGTCGGCTTATTTATTATTTGGTACCAAATATCTTATCGCCTGCATCACCCAGGCCAGGCACGATGTACCCTTTGTCATTCAGACATTGATCGATCGAAGCGGTATACAACTCAACATCTGGATGCGCTTTCTCCAGCGCGGCGATCCCTTCAGGAGCGGCAACCAGCACCAGCACCTTAATGCTGCTGCAACCGGCTTTCTTCAGGAGGTCGATAGTGGCGATCATCGAACCACCGGTAGCCAGCATTGGGTCAACCACCAGCGCCATGCGCTCGTCAATGTTGGAAACCAGTTTCTGGAAATAAGGGACCGGCTCCAGGGTTTCTTCATCACGATAAACCCCAACCACGCTGATACGAGCGCTCGGTACGTGCTCCAGCACCCCTTCCATCATGCCCAGACCGGCACGCAGGATTGGCACTACGGTAATCTTTTTCCCTTTAATCTGCTCAACTTCAACCGGCCCACACCAACCTTCGATGGTAACTTTCTCTGTCACCAGATCGGCGGTCGCTTCATAGGTCAGCAAACTACCCACTTCAGAAGCCAGCTCACGAAAGCGTTTGGTGCTGATATCGTGTTCGCGCATCAGACCAAGCTTGTGCTTAACCAGCGGGTGTTTCACCTCAACGATCTTCATCATTTTTCTCCTATTAAGGTGGTTGACGGCCAAAAAAATCGCCGGATTATACCGCCTTTTGCTTCCGACGCCACTACCAATAGCCGGATCGAGATCAACAAAAGCGTGATCAACAGTATAGAAGACGAAAAGTTCGAGCGGGCTCACATGGTTCTCGCAAACGTTTGCTTGCGCTGTTAGAATTGCCGCGCCTGGTTCCGGCACCACCGCCGGAAGCACCGTTCTCAAACCGCAAACCGTCGTGGGGATCGCGCAGTGACCGACAAAACCTCTCTCAGCTATAAAGACGCAGGTGTCGATATCGATGCTGGCAACGCATTGGTAGACCGCATCAAAGGTGTAGTGAAACAGACCCGCCGCCCGGAAGTGATGGGTGGACTGGGCGGTTTTGGCGCCCTGTGCGCGTTGCCGCAAAAATACCGCGAGCCGATACTGGTTTCCGGCACCGACGGCGTGGGTACCAAGCTGCGTCTGGCGATGGATTTAAAACGCCACGACACCATCGGTATCGATCTGGTGGCGATGTGTGTTAACGATCTGGTGGTTCAGGGCGCTGAACCCTTGTTCTTCCTCGATTACTTCGCTACCGGCAAGCTGGATGTGGATACCGCCGCCAGCGTGATCACCGGGATTGCCGAAGGGTGTAAACAGTCCGGCTGTGCGTTAGTGGGTGGCGAGACCGCCGAAATGCCCGGCATGTACCACGGTGAAGACTATGACGTCGCTGGTTTCTGCGTGGGCGTGGTTGAGAAATCCGAAATCATCGACGGCAGCAAAGTACAGTCCGGCGATGCGCTGATCGCTCTGGGCGCTTCAGGCCCGCACTCCAACGGTTATTCGCTGGTGCGCAAGATCCTCGAAGTGAGCAAGACCGACCCCACCACCACTGACCTGGCAGGCAAACCGCTGGCAGATCATCTGCTCGAGCCGACCAGGATTTACGTCAAATCGGTACTGGAATTGATCGAGAAAGTGGAAGTGCACGCGATTGCTCACCTGACCGGTGGCGGCTTCTGGGAAAACATCCCACGTGTGTTGCCAGAAGGGATGCAGGCGGTGATCGACGAGTCGAGCTGGCAGTGGCCTGCCGTGTTTAGTTGGTTGCAACAGGCAGGCAACGTGAGCCGTCATGAAATGTACCGTACCTTTAACTGCGGTGTCGGTATGGTGATTGCGCTGCCACAGGAGTCGGTAGAAAAAGCCATCGCCATATTGACCGCCGCGGGTGAAAAAGCCTGGCAGATTGGTAAACTGACCGCTTCTTCTGACGAACAACAAGTGGTCATCCAGTGATGAAAAAGATTGTGGTGTTGGTCTCCGGCCAGGGGAGTAATCTCCAAGCACTGATCGATGCCTGCCAACAGGGCCGGATCGCCGCCACTATCGTGGCGGTATTCAGCAATAACGCGCAGGCTTATGGCCTGCAGCGTGCCGAAGAGGCTGGCATTGCCGCTCAAGCGCTGGATGCCAAAGCCTTTGCCGATCGCGAAGCCTTTGACGCCGCGTTGGCGCAGGCTATCGACCAATACCAACCCGATCTCGTGGTGCTGGCCGGTTATATGCGCATTCTCAGCAACGCCTTTGTGCAGCACTATGCCGGGCGCATGCTGAATATCCACCCTTCCCTGCTGCCGAAATACCCTGGGTTGCATACCCATCGTCAGGCTATCGACAACGGCGACGCCGAACATGGCACTTCGGTGCATTTCGTCACGGAGCAGCTCGACGGTGGCCCGGTGATCCTGCAAGCCAAGGTACCGATCTTCCCTGGTGACGAGGAAGATGAGATCATTGAGCGGGTGCAGACCCAGGAACACACCATATACCCTCTGGTAGTGAGCTGGTTTATTGAAGGGCGGCTGGCAATGCGCGATAACGCCGCCTGGCTGGACGATGAACGCCTGCCAGCGCAAGGTTATGCCGCCGACTGATCCGCAATTTAACCGCAATCTAAACGGTGCCTTTCACGGCGCCGTTTTTTTTCGCCTTGAATCTGCTCCTGGGGTTATACTTTTGCCAGATTACTGATACCTAGGAGAATGTATGTCGAGTACCACCAACGTCAGGCTGCGCCCGCTGGAGCGGGAAGATCTGGCGTTTGTTCACCAGATGGATAACAACGCCAGCGTCATGCGCTACTGGTTCGAAGAACCTTATGAAGCCTTTGTCGAGCTTTCCGATCTGTACGATAAACACATTCACGATCAGAGCGAACGGCGTTTTATCATCGAGCATGAAGGGGCCAAGGTCGGGCTGGTTGAACTGGTAGAGATCGACCATATCCACCGCCGCGCCGAATTCCAGATCATCATCGATCCGGCGCATCAGGGCAAAGGCTACGCCAGCACCGCCGCCAAACTGGCGATGGACTACGGCTTCTCGGTACTTAACCTGTATAAGCTGTATTTGATCGTCGATAAAGAAAACCCGAAGGCGATCCATATTTACAGCAAGCTGGGCTTTGAGGTCGAAGGCGAATTGATTGACGAATTCTTCGTTAGCGGTGCATACCGCACCGTGCTGCGCATGTGCATCTTCCAGCCGCAGTATTTGGCGAAGTTCAAGACTGCCCAGTCTGGTGATAATCCATTGATTAAATAACAGCCAGTCGGGGAGATATTATTCTCCCCGAAAGATGCAGAATTACTTCGCGCCCAGATAATCCCATTTTCCCACTTCCACACCCTGATTACGCAGGATGTTATAGGCGGTGGTCAGGTGGAAATAAAAGTTGGGGATGGCGAAAGTCAGCAGGAAATCTTGCGCGGTGAAGTGGAAGTCACGCGTTTTGCTTTTAATCTCAATGTTGCGGTCATCGGCCTCGGCAAAATCTGCCGCCTGGAAGCCCTGCACATAGGCGATGGTTTTTTCGATACGCTGGTACAGTTCGGCAAAGCTGGCTTCGTTATCCGGCATGGACGGTACTTCCTGCCCGGCTAATCTGGCCACTGCGCCTTTGGCAGCATCGCTGGCAATTTGTACTTGCCGCAGCAGTGGAAACATATCTGGCGCCAGTCGAGCTTCTAACAGCACGCTTTCAGCCTGCTGCTTCTGCTGCAAGAACTGCTCACCTTTTTTCAGTAACGCCGACAGGATCTGCAAACCACGGACAAACTGTAATGGGGAATGGGCATAAATCGATAAAGACATACAACCTCCAGATGTGAGTGACCAGCCATCTTACGCCGGTTGCCGGAGTAATGTCGTTGAGTTGTTTGACAGAGTGTGTCCGCATCCCATATTCATGCAAAAAATCTATTTAACATTAAAAATCATATAAATAGTCAATTTTCATGCCCCTTTGAGAATATCCTTGGTTGGCCAAGCGAGTGGTGAATTAGCTCGCATTATTAGGTATCATCACTCGCTACTACGGATAGCCCTGCAGGAACCGTCACGCTGGCTGCCGCCTGGCATCCCGCACTTTCGCGGCGAATGGACTTCTAACGGCCTGAAAAACATGCGTAATTACAACTTATTATGGTGTATATGGGGATTATGGACACTGTCCATCGTTCTCTGGCTGACAGGGATCAGCTTCACCGGTATCTACTTAAAACGCGCGCTGCTGGCCGCCTTGGTCCTGGCACTGTTGGCAACGCTGGCGTTTATCTACAAAATAACAAGGATGGATCAAATGCTGTCATTCAATAAGAAAAATAAAGCCGTTAATGAGGAAAAAGCGCAGGAGCTGATCGATCAGCCCGTGCCTCAGCCGGCTGCTCACTCTGAGCCAAACGCCCTGCCTGAAGTTGCCGACGCCATCAAGCCAATCCGTGCCAAGAAGGACACCTTTATCTCCAATGGTGCGCTGTTCACCGGTGTGATCGAAGGCGATGGCAATATCATTGTCGAAGGCCGGGTTGAGGGAAACATCATTTGCAGCCACATGGTGCGCATTGAAACCAGCGGCCATGTCAAAGGCGAGATCCGCGCCCAGCAAATCATGATCAATGGCCCCGTTGAAGGCCGTTGCTTCGCCGACTCGCTGTCAATCCAGCCGAAGGGCAGCATGCGCGGTGATATTTTCGCCGACGAAATCTCCATCGAGAAAGGCGGCCTGTTTATTGGCCAGTCGCAGTTGATGCAAAAAACGCCTCCACAGGCCCAGCCCGCTCAGGCAAAAGTGACCGCACTGAAAAAGGTTGAACCTGAACAGCAGGAACAACCGACCCCGCAGCCGAGCAAGCATGCCAATTAAGCTCCTCGCCCGTCAGCCATAGCGGCCAGTAATGTAATCCTCTGTACGGCGTTGGCGTGGCGAAGTGAAAATCGCGTCGGTATCGTTATATTCCACCAGCGTCCCCTGGTGGATAAACGCCGTATAGTCGGAAACCCGCGCTGCCTGCTGCATGTTGTGGGTCACCAGCACCACGCTGTAGCGCTGTTTCAGCACCGAAATCAATTCCTCGATGGTTAAGGTGGAAATCGGATCCAGCGCAGAGGTCGGCTCATCGAGCAGCAACACTTCCGGTTCAACCGCGATCGCCCGTGCAATCACCAACCGCTGTTGTTGGCCGCTGGATAGGCGGAACGCATTTTCCCGTAACCGATCTTTCACCTCATGCCACAGCGCGGCGGCACGTAAGGAACGCTCCACGGCTTCATCCAGAATGCGCCTGTCACGGACGCCCTGTAAGCGCAGGCCGTAAACCACGTTTTCGTAGATCGATTTCGGGAACGGGTTTGGCCGCTGAAATACCATGCCCACGCGCCGCCGCAAAGCGGCAACGTCAATCTGCGGGCCGGAAATGGTTTCGCCATTAAGTTGCAGTTCGCCGTCAATCCGGCAGCGATCCACCAGATCGTTCATGCGATTAAAGCAGCGCAACAGTGTCGACTTGCCGCAGCCAGAAGGACCGATCAGCGCCGTCACTCGGTGTTTGGGAATACGCAGGGAAATATTGTGCAGCACCTGCTTGTCACCATAAAACAAATCCAGGCCGTTGACCGCCAGCGCGGTATGCTCATCGGCAAGATGCTGGACGTCCAACCGAGGTAGGCTGCCCGGCGTTATCAGACTCATTTGGCACTCCCCAAAAGATTTAACCTTGTTATTGCGACCATGCTTTATACCGTTCCCTTAGCGAATGCCGAATACCCATTGCCGTCAGGTTCAACCCAACGACAATTAACACCAGCAGGAATGCCGTGGCAAACACCAGTGGCCGCGCTGCTTCTACGCTGGGGCTCTGAAATGCCATATCGTAGATCTGGAAGCTCAGGTGCATGAATTTACGTTCCAGGTGCAAATAGGGGAAAATATCGTCCACCGGCAGCACCGGTACCGATTTCACTACGCCAACCAGCATCAGCGGTGCCGTTTCCCCCGCCGCACGTGCTACGGCCAGGATCAGGCCGGTCATCATCGCCGGTGCCGCCATCGGCAGCACGATCCGCCAGAGAGTTTCCGCCCGGGTGGCTCCCAGAGCCAATGATCCCTGGCGCAACGAAACGGGAATACGCGACAACCCTTCTTCAGTAGCGACAATCACCACCGGCAAGGTCAGCAATGCCAGGGTCAATGCGGCCCACAGTACGCCCGGTGTGCCGAACGTCGGGTTCGGCAAGGAGTCGGCATAAAACAGCCGATCGAGCGACCCCCCTACTATATAGACAAAGAACCCAAGACCAAATACCCCGTAGACGATCGATGGCACCCCCGCCAGATTCACTACGGAGATGCGGATCAGCCGCGTCAGCAGATTATTACCGGCATACTCGTGCAGATAGACGGCGGCAATCACGCCAAACGGCATCACCACGATCGACATCAGGATCACCATCAACACGGTACCAAAGATCGCCGGGAACACGCCCCCTTCGGTATTGGCTTCCCGCGGGCTGTCGGTCAGGAATTTTTGTACTTGCTTGGTCCAATGCGCCAGCTTCTGCCCGCTGCTCATGTCGTTCGGATACCAGGCATCGCGCACCTGGCTCAGGGGAATGGTATGAACCTGCCCATGCATGTCGCGCAGCAGCAAGGCATCACGCTGGCGATCGCGTTCCAACCCTTGCAGTTTGCCTGCAAACTGGCGGTATTGGCGTTGCAACTCCTGCCGCTCGGCACGGATAGAGGCTTGCCAGCGCGCATCCAGCTTATTCTCACGCTGCAGACTCTTTTCATGCAGGCGTAAATGCTCAAACTGTTCGTTAATCCGTGCCATGTCGCGGAACTGAATATCACGCGCCTGTCGCGTCAGCGCAGCAATCTGCGGCAAGCGCTGTTGCAACGCCTGGCTCAGATCGCTGCCGGTCAATGGTTGACCATCTTCCAGTAAGCCAGCCAGGTAGCCGTACGCGGTGCCATTGCTGTTACGCTCCAACACCAATAAATCGCGAGGGGTAGTCATTCTACTGACGTCACTGGCCAGCAAAGTACGGAAATCCTGCCCTTCGCTTTCCCGGTTCCCCACTTTGATCAGGTAGCGGATAAAGCTCTGCGCTTCCCCTGGGGGCAACGCAACACCGGCGTCTTGCAATTGCTGGCGCGAGATCGTTTGCCGTTGATATAGCTCGCCCACCACCGATACCGGGCCTGCGGCCGTCTGATTCAGCTCGAACTGATTGACTGGGCTGGGCCAGAAATACCGTGTCCCCTGCCCGGCCAGCAGCAGTAAAATGCCGATCAGCGCCAGCAGGCTGATGGCCACCGATGCCGCCGTCAGCCAAATCCACGGGGAGCCGCTTTTCACCCAGCTTCTCATGGTGTCTCCTGGTTCAGCGTATAGCGCTTACGCAAGCGTAAACGTACCGCCTCCGCCAGCGTGTTAAACACAAAGGTAAAGATAAACAGCACCAGCGCGGTCAGGAACAGGACCCGATAATGGCTGCTGCCCGTGACGGCCTCTGGCATTTCGATGGCGATATTGGCCGCCATCGCCCGTAAGCCCTGGAACAGGCTGCCGTCGATCAGCGGCGTGTTGCCGGTGGCCATCAGCACGATCATGGTTTCCCCCACCGCGCGGCCAAAACCGATCATCAGCGCAGAGAAAATACCGGAGCTGGCGGAAGGCAACACCACGCGCAATACGGTTTGCCACTGGGTGGCCCCCAGGGCCAATGAACCCCGGCTAAGCGAGGCTGGCACACTGAACAACGCATCCTCTGCCAGCGAAAAGATAATCGGCACCAGTGCGAAGCCCATCGCCACACCCACCACCAACGTGTTGCGCTGATCGAAGTCCTCACCCAACCAGAAATGCAGCGGTTCACCAAACAGCTTAAGCTCCAGCCAAGGTCCTACGGCAAGCGCCAGCCAAACGGTCAGCACCACCACCGGTAACAGCAACAGTAAATCCCAACCCGGTGACCAAGGCCGCCTCGTAAATCGGTTAACCAGCCAACTGCATAACAGCACGACCCCTGCCAACAAGAACGGCAAAGCCAACACGGCCAGCAGATAACGCTCGATCATCGGTGCCAGCCAGATACCGGCCACCAGCCCAATCACCACCGTTGGCAACGCGCCCATCACCTCGACCGCCGGTTTGACGACCCGCCTTAACCCTGCCGACATAAAGCAGGCGGTATAAATCGCCCCGGCCAACGCCAGCGGGATGGCGAATAACATGGAGTACGCCGCCGCCTTGAAGGTGCCAAAGATCACCGGCATCAAGCTGAATTTAGCCTGGTAGCTATCTTCACCCGAGGTGGATTGCCACACATAGGCCGGCTCAGGGTAGTTCTCATACCACAGCCGCTGCCACAGTGAACGCCAGGTGACGTCTGGATAGAGATTATCCACAGCATAATGCTGCCAACCCTGGGCCGTTTCCAGCAACAGACCGTCGCCACGCGGGGCAAACGCCATCTGTTGTACGTTGGCGGGAAGCTTGTCCTTGAGCAACGGCTTGGACTGAATACTGGAAAACAAGGCGAACTCGCCCTGCGGCTGCAAGGTGGCGAATACCCGCCGATACGGCTCGGCGACCAACAACTCCTGCGTGGTAGTCTGATGGGCAAATTGCTGTATCGGTGCTAACTGGTAGCGCTGGTTTTTCTCCACGTCAAACCATTCACGCAGGCTACCGTCGCCAGCCTGGATCAATAATGCGCTCCCCCCTGGCAACGCCGTCAGGCGATAGGGAGGATGTTCACCCAAGGTTCGCGTCTCTCGCAGCTGCGGCTGTGCCCCTTCAATCTGATAGCGGGCCAGTTGGTTGCCGGTTAACAGATAAAGCTGGCGGCCATCCGGCGTTAGCAACAGTTGTTGTGGCGCGGCTTCCAAAGGGATTTCCGTGGGGTGGCCCTGAAGCGTCGGGCTGAAACGCCCAAACAGCAACCGGTTGTCGTCCGTTACCGCCGCCAGCAGGAAGTTGCCGCGGCGGACTTGTGCCAGGCTTAGCAATGTCAGTGCATGCCCATGGGGATCAAACGCCAATGGCTCCTGCCCTAGTGGAAAGCGCCACTGTGGTTCACCACCGCCCGCCGGTGCAAAATCGGCCTGGGCAACCATCAATCTGCCATCCGCACGCGCCAGGGCAAACAGGTCGCGCTCTCCAACCGCCTGAGCCAATAATGTAGGCTGGCTCAATAGCGTTTGCTGTGCAGGGTTATTGCTCGGTGCCTGCAACGGATAAAAATGCCCTTCCCCCTGGCGATCGATGCGATAACCAATACGCTGCTGGACGTCCATCCCGATGGCCAGCGCTGGGGAGCTGTAGCTCATTGGCAATACGCGCGAAGTGCCTAGCGAGGCCGGTTTAAACAGCGGTAGAACCGAAAGCAAGAGATAGACAAAGATCAGCATCAGCGTCATCAATACCAGCAGCCCGCTGACGGTCACGGCCCCTTGTACGCCACGATCAACGTGCGCACGCAGGCGATCCCGGGGATGTTGGTTAAGCGTTGTCTGTGCCATTTGCCTGTCGTCGGTTCCGTTGTCGGGCTTGCACCCAAAGATAACCGGGCATCTTATGTCAGTTTTGTGACGTTTGCATGACAAAGTTACCGGGTGCCATGATAGAGGAATAACAATTTGCGGCGGGCAATGCGGCGGGATAACTCCGCAGATATGTTGGACATTGTTGTCAATCTCTCGCAATAATGAAGAAGGACACTAGAGCGGTATTCGGCGATAAGTCCGATCCTTTTCTAAAATTGAACTGGAGTAGCAATGGGTCAGGAAAAGCTCTACATCGACAAAGAATTAAGCTGGTTATCCTTTAATGAACGCGTGTTGCAGGAAGCCGCAGATAAGAGCAATCCCTTGATTGAGCGCATGCGATTTCTGGGCATTTACTCCAATAACCTGGACGAATTCTATAAAGTCCGCTTTGCCGATCTGAAACGGCGCATCTTGATCAGCGAAGAACAGGGTTCAGGTGGCGCTTCACGTCATTTGCTGAAAAAAATTCAGGCCAAGGTGCTGAAGACCGATCAGGAGTTCGACAGCCTGTACAACGATCTGCTGCTGGAGATGGCGCGCAACCAGATCTTCCTGATCAACGAGCGCCAGGTGTCAGAGAACCAGCAAATCTGGCTGCGGCAATACTTCAAGCATCATTTGCGCCAGCACATCACGCCGATCCTGATCAATCACGACACCAATCTGGTGCAGTTCCTGAAGGACGATTACACCTATCTGGCGGTGGAGATCATTCGCGGTACACGCATCGATTATGCGTTACTGGAAATTCCGTCCGACAAAGTGCCCCGTTTCGTCAATCTGCCGCCGGAAGCCCCCCGCCGACGCAAGCCAATGATCCTGCTGGATAACATCCTGCGCTATTGCCTGGACGACATCTTCAAGGGCTTCTTCGACTATGACGCGCTCAACGCCTATTCGATGAAAATGACGCGCGATGCAGAATACGATCTGGTGACCGAAATGGAATCCAGCCTGTTGGAACTGATGTCGTCGAGCCTGAAACAGCGCCTGACCGCCGAGCCGGTACGCTTTGTGTATCAGCGCGATATGCCCAACGAGATGGTGGAACTGCTGCGTAACAAGCTGGGGATTTCCAACTACGACTCGGTGATTGCCGGTGGCCGTTACCACAATTTTAAAGACTTCATCAGCTTCCCGAACGTCGGCAAGGCCAATCTGGTCAACCGCCCGCTACCGCGCCTGCGGCATATCTGGTTCGATAAATTCCGCAACGGCTTCGATGCCATCCGCGAAAAAGACGTGCTGCTGTACTACCCGTACCACACCTTTGAACACGTGCTGGAGTTGCTGCGCCAGGCGTCGTTCGATCCCAGCGTGCTGGCGATAAAAATCAATATCTATCGGGTAGCCAAAGACTCACGCATTATCGAATCGATGATCCATGCGGCGCATAACGGCAAGAAAGTGACCGTGGTGGTGGAGCTACAGGCACGCTTCGACGAAGAGGCCAACATCCACTGGGCCAAACGCTTGACCGAGGCCGGGGTGCACGTGATCTTCTCCGCGCCGGGGCTGAAAATTCACGCCAAACTATTCCTAATCTCGCGCCGTGAAGGTGACGATATTGTGCGCTATGCTCATATTGGTACCGGCAACTTTAACGAAAAAACCGCCCGTATCTACACCGACTACTCGCTGCTGACCGCCGATTCACGCATCACTAACGAAGTACGCCGGGTATTCAATTTTATTGAAAATCCGTACCGGCCGGTCTCCTTCGACAACCTGATGGTTTCGCCGCAGAACTCCCGCCGCATGCTGTACGATCTGATCGATCGTGAAATTGCCAACGCATTAGCCGGTGAAAACGCCGCTATTATGTTGAAAATAAATAATCTGGTGGATAAAGGGCTGGTAGATCGGTTATATACCGCTGCCGCTGCCGGCGTGAAAATCCGTCTGTTGGTGCGCGGCATGTGTTCGCTGATCCCCAACCTGCCGGGAATTAGTGACAATATTCAGGTTATCAGCATCGTCGACCGTTTTCTGGAACACGATCGGGTGTACGTTTTCGAAAACAAAGGTGACAAACGGGTTTATCTCTCTTCCGCCGACTGGATGACCCGTAACATAGATTACCGTATCGAAGTAGCAGTATCGCTGCTGGATCCGGCGCTCAAGCAGCGCGTTCTGGATATTCTGGAGCTGCTGTTTAGCGATACGGTCAAGGCCCGTTATATCGATAAAGAACTGAGCAACCAGTATGTACCGCGTGGCAATCGCCGCAAGGTACGTGCACAGGTGGCCATTTATGAGTATTTAAAAGCTCTGGAACAACCGGACAACTAGGCCAGCCACTATGCCGCTAAAAAGCACTGCAACCAATAATAAGCCACAGGAAATCGCTGCCATCGATCTTGGCTCGAACAGTTTCCATATGGTGATCGCCCGCGTCGTTAACGGCGCCTTACAGGTGTTAGGCCGTTTAAAACAGCGGGTACACCTTGCCGATGGATTGGACAGCGAAAACGTGCTCAGTGAAGAAGCCATGGAGCGGGGCCTGGCCTGCCTGGCGCTGTTTGCCGAGCGATTACAGGGTTTCCCGGCGGATAACGTTACTATAGTGGGTACCCACACCCTGCGTCAGGCGGTGAATGCCGAGGTGTTCCTCAAGCGGGCGGAAAAAGTGATCCCTTATCCAATCGAAATTATCGCCGGGCAGGAAGAGGCCCGTCTGATTTTTATGGGGGTCGAACATACTCAGCCGGAAAAAGGCCGCAAGCTGGTGATCGACATCGGCGGTGGCTCTACCGAACTGGTGATCGGGGAGGATTTCGAGCCTCTGCTGGCAGAGAGCCGCCGCATGGGTTGCGTGAGCTTTGCCCACCTGTTCTTCCCTGAAGGGGAGATCAGCAAAACCAACTTTAAACGAGCACGCCTGGCCGCCGCACAAAAATTGGAAACCCTGGCCTGGCAATACCGCATCCAGGGCTGGCAATATGCTTTGGGGGCATCTGGCACCATCAAGGCCGCCCACGAAGTTTTGGTGGCCATGGGTGAAAAAGACGGTTTGATTACCCTTGAACGGCTGGAGTTGCTGGTTGAGCAGGTGTTGCAGTTTAAAAACTTCAGCGCCCTGAGCCTGCCGGGCCTGTCGGAAGATCGTCAATCGGTATTTGTGCCGGGGCTGGCGATCCTGTGTGGGGTATTTGATGCACTGGCAATCCGCGATCTGCGTCTGTCCGACGGTGCCCTGCGAGAAGGCGTGCTGTATGAAATGGAAGGCCGCTTCCGCCACCAGGATATTCGCAGCCGCACGGCCAAAAGCCTGGCCGATCACTATAATATTGACCGCGAGCAGGCCAAGCGCGTGCTCGATACCACCGAGCTGTTGTACGCTCAGTGGATGGCGCAAAATACCAAACTGGTGCAGCCACAGTTGGAAGCGCTGTTGAAATGGGCCGCCATGCTGCATGAGGTGGGGTTGAGCATCAACCATAGCGGTATGCACCGCCACTCCGCCTATATTCTGCAAAATACCAACCTGCCGGGCTTCAACCAGGAACAGCAGTTGCTGCTGTCGGCGCTGGTGCGCTTCCAGCGTAAAGCGATCAAGCTCGAAGAGTTACCCCGCTTGAACCTGTTCAAGAAGAAATATTATCTGCCGCTGATCCAGTTGTTACGCCTCAGCACCCTGCTTAACAATCAGCGTCAGGCCACCACTACACCGGAAACTCTGCGCCTGACAACCGATGATAATCACTGGACGCTGCGCTTCCCGGTAGGCTATCTGACGCAGAACAACCTGGTACAGCTCGATTTCGAGCGTGAGCAGGAATACTGGAATGACGTGGTTGGCTGGAAACTGGTGATAGAAGAAGAAGGCGAGCAGGACGCAGACACAAAACCTGCGGCCTAACCCACACCGTATTCAGTATGTTTTGATTGGGATCCTAATGAAGTATCCAGCCGTTTGTTCCCCTCACCCCAACCCTCTCCCACAGGGAGCGGGTTGGGGTGCTAGGTTGGCGTGTGCTGCTTCGGTATCTACGGAGTAAGAAGAACGCGGATGGAGTATGACGCAGAAAAATCAGCGTACTCGATCGGTCCCCTCTCCCTGTGGGAGAGGGTTAGGGTGAGGGGCATACTCTCAGTCAGACTCTTCGTCTTCCGGCAGTGCCTCCATCGGCACTAGAGACGCCAACAACTGGGGTTTACCGATAAAGTAGCCCTGCATATAATCCACGCCCAGACTTTTAAGCGCATCGCGCTGCTCGGCCGACTCGACGTATTCCGCCACAATCGACAACCTCCTCATCAGCGCCACCTTACAGATTGACGAAATGATCTGGTAATCCACCTTGCTGGTCAGCATGTCCTGCACAAAACTGCCATCGATCTTCAAGATATCGACATGCAGCTCCTTCAGGCGATCGTAGGTGGCATAGCCGGTGCCAAAATCATCCAGGGCAATGCGACAACCTAACTGACGCAGCTCTTTCAGCGAGTTCTTGGCATATTTCACATCCTGCACCAGATGAGACTCCGTCACCTCCAGCACCAGTTGATAAGGCTCAATCTGGTATTGCCGCAGGGCATCGCGCACGTCTTGGCACAGGCTTGGGCGACATAGCGAGGACGGTGACAGATTCACTGCAAAGCGCGCGCTAGGCATACCTTCGCGATGGAGCTGCATAAACTGCAGGGTTTGGCGCAGTACCCACATATCCAACTGGTAAGCCAAACCAAATTCATGCACCACCGGTAGAAATTCGTTGGGAGGAATGACGTTACCTTCATCATCCAGCATACGCAGCAGGATCTCATGGTAAGAATCGCCGCGAATCCCGACAATCGGTTGAGCCATCAACATGAAACCGTCGTTATCTAGCGAGCGTTGCACCCAGTGTAACAAAGCGACTTTGCGCTTGATTTCATCCTGCACCACATGATGACCATTCTGCACGTTTTCAGGCCGGCCGCTGGTCAGCGACATTTCCGCCAACGAGCTCAATTCCCCCAGTAACAGATGCAGGTGTTCCACTTCCGAATAGACTCCACAGTAGCTAATTCCCAGCGGTGGATGGATTGGCAGACCGTTCCACACCAGACGAAACTTCTCCAGCGTACTCTGGATTTTGGCCACCCGGGCCTCACCGTCAGAACCGTTGAGCCGCAGCACCAGATCGTACCCCGGCAGGTGATAGACGTCTTCCCCTTCCTCCAGCACCGTGCGCAGGCTGCTCGCCAGCTTCTGTTTGAAGCGGATGCGCAACTGCATGCCATAGTTCCGGCTGAGCAAATCCAGCTCGGAAATCCGCAGGAAGCACAGCGTAGAACGCGGCACCTTGGCCAGATCGCGCTTCAATGCGCGCAGGTTGGGTAAGCCGATGACCGGATCTTTCAGTGAGGCATTTTGCGCCTTGGCATGATCCATCCGCTGGCGAGTATGCACCGCAGAAGTCAGCAAAATACTGAGGGTGAACGCCAGCATCATTGACGAGATCATGGTCAGGTTATGCAGCAGGCTGTCCCATTGCACATAACCCGGATAGTTAAAGAACAACACCAGCAGGGTTGCTGCCCAGATAATACAGTTGAACAGGTAACCAAAGCGCATAGCGCTATACAGCATCACCGGCAGTAGCAGCGTCAGGCTGTAGTCGGGCACCTGCATCGCGTTGGTATCTGCCGTGTGGTAGGCAAGTACCACCACCAAGGCAATCAGCACCACCAACCACAGTTGCAGTTCACTCTTTTTGACCGACGGCGCCATCTCACGGCGGATCCTTCCCAACAGTACGCGGGCAAATTTGGGATTCTTGATGATCCGTAAGGCGAAATAGAACAACTGCATGGAAGACAGGCAGCCAATCAGGATGGCCTGGAAATTGATCAGTGCGTGTAGGTGATTACCGCTACCGGAAAGCATGCCGAGTTCGTCCGGCAACAAATCGAGACCGATAACCAGCTGTAAACCAAATATAAACAGCACTGGCGGCATCAGTACCAGCCAGATCAGCCGGTATTTACCCAGCTTCAACTCGGTGAGCCCCACACACCAGCGGCGCTGCGACTGGCAGCGATAGCCCCACCAGCAAATGCTCAGACATCCCACATACAGCAACGTCATGATCACGTCGACATCATTGCCGGAACGGTTGGAGTAGCGGATAAGGATAGCCAAAGCGATGCCTGGCATGGCACGCCAGTCATAAACCATCAGCAAAGAAAAACAGACCGCCAGCGGTAGATAGACCAGATACACTTTGCCATCAGGCAGCATCAGGCGTGGCGATAGCCAGCCTGCAAGCGGCACCAGTAGCAGGCTCAGCACTATAGGCTGCCCCCACCAACGGTCACGTAAATTATTCCAGAACTTTAAAATACCCATCAAGACACTGTATCCGCTAAGGCGTGATTCACTTCGTCGCTTAAGCGTTTTAAATCGCAGAAAAGGCAGGATCCGATCCCACCACAGAACCATTCTGGGAACAAGCTGAGACATCCGGTTCCAGCATCAAGAATGGCTGTGAATTCTATTCTCTGCGATAGCTTAAGATTTGACCACGATCAATTAATAGAGAAAAGGCTAAGAAAAATCCATACAACACTCAATAGGTCGATAATAACCTATTAATACACAACAAAAAATCAGACAAAATCTATATCCCGTCCATTTCGAGTGACCGCTTAAAAAGTGGTGGACATAAACCCCAGCTAAATTGCTCAGTCAAACGCACGGAAATAAATGGACATCTTTTGTCATCAGAGCCTAGAATTCCATTTACAATTTAAATCAATGTTAGCTATGGCAGGCATGCGTCAAACAACGGTAATCGCTACCATCATTTTCCAGGGGCAGCCCCAAAACGGTGCTTGAACAATGCCAATGGGAAAAACCGACGGGCTCAATCAACCATGAGAAAGACCACAACCGGGCGCATGACCAAAGTCGTGCTGCTGATCAGTTTCATCATTCTAGTCGGTCGCCTGCTGTATGCTGCCATTGCCGCTATTCCCCATCATCAGGAAAAAAGATCGCTGCCTGAACCGCAGACCCAGGAAGCCCGCGTGGATAATCGGTGATTATCTTGCCCTACCAAGCGACCCTCACCCTGAGTCACTGGCACGCCAAAGCTGCTGACCCTGCACCATCAGAGTGATAAAAATCACGCCAACTGCCGCTATGCTCTATCTTTTAAAGATAGTCTAAAAGGAACCCGGTGTGCCAAGTCAGCGTTAAGGAATTCCATGTCCGCCGCAACACATAACGTCAAAAAAGTCGCTGAGTATCGTCAGCGCATTCTAAGCCTACTGTTAAATAATACCCCTTTGGTTGACGGCATTCTTGGCCGCTCAGGGGATGAAAAACAACTCAGCGAAGGCGAACTGCTTAATCATACCGCCGAAATCACCCACTTGCTGCAAGATATGCACGCCGCTGACCTCGCGGACCTGCTAGAAGCATTGCCACAAGATGAACGCCTGGCGCTGTGGCGGCTGGTAGATAACAACAAGCGCGGCCAAACCCTGGTAGAAGTTGCCGAACCCGTCTGGGATAGCCTGATCGAAGAGATGAGCGATAAAGACCTGCTCAAGGCGATCAAAACCCTGGATGTCGATGAACAGGCCTATCTGGCGCAATACCTGCCACGTAACCTGATGGGCCGCCTGCTGACCTCACTGGAGCCAGAGCAGCGTGAGCAGGTGCGCGAGATGGTGCATTACGGCAAGGATACCGTCGGCTGGATGATGGATTTCGAGCTGGTCTCGGTACGCCCGGATGTCTCCTTGGGGGCCGTACACCGCTTCCTGCGTCAACGCAAAACCATCCCGGACGCCACCGATAAGCTGTTCGTCACCGATCGCAAAAACACCCTGTTAGGCGAACTGCCGCTGACCGCGATCCTGCTTAACGATCCACAAACCCCGGTGTTTAAGGTGATGGACAGCGATCCCACCACCTTCCAGCCGGAAGATAAAGCCGAAGCTGCGGCCAGCGCGTTCGAACGTTATGACCTGATCAGCGCGCCGGTGATCGATGCCAAAGGCAAACTGATGGGGCGGTTAACCATCGAAGAAATCGTTGACGTGGTTAACGAAGAAAGCGACACCACTCTGCGTCGTATGGGGGGGTTAAGCCCGGAAGAAGACGTGTTTGCCCCAGTCAGCAAGGCGGTGAAAACCCGTTGGGCCTGGCTGGCAATCAACCTCTGTACCGCCTTTATCGCCTCCAGGGTTATTGGCCTGTTTGAACACACCATTTCACAATTGGTAGCGCTGGCCGCCTTGATGCCCATCGTCGCCGGTATCGGCGGCAATACCGGCAACCAGACCATTACCATGATCGTGCGCGCGCTGGCGCTGCATCAGATCGAAGAGGGCAATATTTCGCGCCTGTTGTTCAGAGAGCTGGGCGTAGCCATCATCAACGGGATCGTCTGGGGTGGCATCATGGGGCTGGTTACCTATCTGCTGTATGGCGACCTGGCAATGGGGGGCGTGATGACGCTGGCCATGATGCTCAACCTGCTGGTCGCCGCGCTGATGGGGGTGATCATACCGATGACCATGCTCAAACTGGGCCGCGATCCTGCCGTGGGCTCCAGCGTACTTATCACCGCCCTGACCGATACCGGCGGCTTCTTTATCTTTCTGGGGCTGGCGACCGTGTTCCTGCTTTAGTCAGTGTCGCCGATAGCTAGCGCGGGTTTCCCTTGCGGAGGAAGTGCCGAATCGCAACGGTGTGTCTTGATAGAGGTTGGGTATATACTTGGATAGGTCTTCCTCGTCCGCTGTACTTCCCTATGGCGGCAGGGTTTAGTGGTCGATAGCACAAAGTGAAGGTTACCGATGGATCTCAGCGCAGCGCAGCACCCACTCAAAGCTAAAGGTTCCTTGTTCACCCACTCGTTGCTGAGCGCACTGATTGTGTTTCTGCTGGCCTATCTGTGCCTGACGCTGTCAGCAGAATCCAGCCACTTTACCCCGCTGTGGTTCCCGACTGCCGCCGTTATTATGCTGATGTTCCACCAGCCACCGCGCAATTGGCCATTGCACTTGATCCTCAGCGGGATCGGCATGTGTATTGCCAGTTTCCTGCTGTTCGGCCTCAGTTGGTTCCCGGTCAAACTCACGCTGATTAACCTGCTGGAAGCCACCGTCTGTACCCTGCTGTTACGGCGAATACTGCAGCCGAACGATCCGTTAAACGACTTGGCAAGCTGGTTGAAATTTGTTTTCTGCGCCGTGATCTTCATGCCTATGTTCAGCGCACTACTGGCGGCCACAGTAGCACCGGAGCCAGGAGAAACCTTTTGGCAGCCCTTCAGCACCTGGTTTATTTCCGAAGCGATTGGCGTACTGGCTCTGGCGCCGATCGGGCTGGTTTATCGCCGCTCAATGTTAAGAACGCTAAACCTGTTTGAACTGCTGCTGGTATCGCTGGGGACACTGGTCTTCAGCTATCTGGCACTGCTCAACCTTCCCTTCCCGTTTACCTTTATCATCCTGCCGTTGCTGTGGGCAGCGATCAGCCTGCCGCGGTTCGAAGCCTTTATCATCTGTTTTACTACGACCCTGATGATTACGGTGATGATCTCGCTCGGGCTGTTGCATTTTCAGGATAGGGGGACGTTTTTAAGCGATGTGACAATCTACCTGCCACTGATGTTGATCCTGATCCCGGCACACTCCATGGCGATGGTGATGCATGCTTTCCGGGTGGAAAAAGAGCATATCGTGGAAAGCGAAGCGCGTTTCCGTAATGCGTTGGAGTATTCGGCCATCGGCATGGCGCTGGTATCACCAGAAGGTAAATGGTTACAGGTTAATCAGGCGCTGTGCAAGCTGCTGCGCTATCCCCCAGAAACCCTGCGCCACCTGACGTTTCAAGAAATCACCCATCCCGATGATTTAAATGCCGATCTGACACAGTTACAAGACCTGCTTGATGGGCACATCAGCAGCTACACCATGGAAAAACGCTATATCCGTAGCGACGGTGAGAGCGTCTGGACACTGCTGGCGGTATCCCTGGTGCGCGATCCGCAGGGCCAACCGCTGTACTTTATTTCTCAAGTTGAAGATATCAACGAACTAAAGCGTACCGAAGCGGAGAACCGCAGCCTGGTGGAGCGCATAACGCTAGCCAATCAGGCTGGCGGGATCGGCGTGTGGGAATGGATGCTGGCTGGGGATAAACTCACCTGGGATAAACGGATGTTCGAGCTGTACGAACTGACGCCGGATCAACCACCCACCCTGGCACTGTGGAAGTCATTGCTGCTGGAGGAGGAGCGTGAGCGCATCGGGCGGCAAATGGCAACGCTTACCGACCAGCACCGGCCGTTTGTGATGGAGTTCCGCATCAAGACCCGGTTGGGGGGAATACGCCATATTCGCGCCCAGGGTAATACCATTTTCGATGAGCATGGTGAGCCAAAGCGGATGATCGGTACCAATATCGACATGACGGAAATCAAATCGCTGGCCGAAGCGCTGCACGAAGAGAAGGAACGTTTGCACATTACGCTCGACGCCATTGGCGAAGGGGTGATCTCCACCGACCGCGAAATGCGCATCACCTTTATGAACCCGGTAGCGGAACAAATGTGCGGTTGGCCGCTGGAGATGGCGCTCGGTATGCCGATCAACGGCGTGGTGCGGATGACCAACGGCAAGGATGGCCCAGAGATAGAAAATCCGGTGAAAAACTGTCTGCAAGAGGGGCCCCCTCTGCCAGCAGAATACGCGCTGGTACTGCACAGCCGCGACGGCCGCCGTTTCGATGTACAGGAATCGGTATCTCCGCTGAAAACCATCGAGGGCGGAGTGATGGGGGCAGTGATGGTGTTGCAGGATGTCAGCGCCTCGCGGGAACTGATGAAAAAGCTCAGCTACAACGCCTCACACGATGCGCTGACCAACCTGCAAAACCGTACCAGCTTCGAAAAGCGGCTGAAGGGCGCGATTGCCAGCGCGGCCGAAAACCAGCAACAGCACTCGCTGGTGTTCCTCGATCTCGACAGGTTCAAAGCGGTTAACGATAGCGCCGGACACGCGGCAGGCGATGCCTTGCTCAGGGAGATTGGCCAGTTGATGCAACGCCAACTGCGTAACAGCGACTGCCTGGCACGGCTCGGTGGCGACGAATTTGGCCTGATCCTGTTCGACTGTTCGTTGGAACAGGCCAAGTTGCTGATGCAACAGATGATCGAGCAGATCGGCGAACACCCATTCTGCTGGGCAGGAAAGATTTATCATGTCGGTGCCAGCGCGGGTATTACACCAATCGGGGCCAGCAGCGGTAAGAGCAGCGAGCTATTGGCACAGGCCGATATCGCCTGTTATACCGCCAAGCACCAAGGCCGCGGCCAGGTTTATATCTATGAAGCCCGGCAAAAACAGCAGATGGAGCGGCAGCATGAGCTGCTAACGCGCCAGGAAGTGCTGAATATTATCGATAATCAGCAATTGCTGTTACGCGTCAGGGCAGCCTCGCCGCCTAAAACGCCGCAGGCGGCCTGCTTCTATCAGTTAAAGCTGCACGTTCGCCCCCCCGATGACCGCCTGCTGGCCTCCGAGTCCTTCTTGGCAGCTGCCCAGCTCTACGGTTTGCTGCCAGATGTCGATCGCTGGTTGGTAAGCCAGGTACTGGAAAGACACGCCGAAGCTCTACGCCGCAAGGGGCTGGCCATTGCGCTGCCATTGGCCACCGACAGCGTACTAGATAGTGATTTTCAAAATTATTTGCTGGAATCACTGGCGGCTTCCGTGCTGCCGGCCAGCGCGCTGTATCTCATGGTGGACGAGACTATCGTGCTCGATCACCCAGAGGATGGCGGTGCCTTTATGCGCCGTTTGCAGCAGATGGGCTGCAAGCTGATCGTCAATGGTTTTGGCCGCAACCTGAACACCTTCGATCAGTTAAACGGCCAGACTATCGATTACATCCGCATTGACGAACGTTTTATCACCGACGTCCACTGCAATCAAATGGATGAGCTGATGGTTTCAATGATCCATGGTGCAGCACATCGTGTAAATGCCCAAACCCTGGCTGGACCAGCACATCAACAGGTTACGCTAAGTGCGCTGATTGCCATCGGGGTCGATCTGGTAGACGGTGACACCATTGCACTGGAGCTACCGCTGAGCGATTTACTCAGCGGCGGCTACTTCGGTATTCACTGAAGGTGTCCAACGATCGTTATGCCACAGATGCAAGGTGGCGTAGGACCGCCAAGGCCGCCAGCGTTCGGCATAGCGCTCAATCTGGCGCGGCGTCATGCCGGGGAAACGCTGTTTGATCAGATAGTCCCCCGCCAGAAAAACGTCCGGCCATGACCAGGCCCGCATAGCAATATAGCTGGCGGTCCAACTGCCTATCCCCGGCAGTGCGGTTAACTCTTTGATACCCTGTTCGATATCCAGCACGTTATCCAGTTGCAAACGCCCTTCTGTCACCCTGCGCGCAATTTCAATCAGCGCCGCCGCACGCTTCAGTTGTACGCCCAATGGGCGCAGCTCTTCCGGTTGCAGTTGGGCAATCCGCGCCGCCTGCGGAAAAATATGAGTGATATCGCCATACGGTTGCTCCAGCGCCGTTCCCCAGCGTTCGGCCATCCGTCCGGCAAAGGTAGCCGCCATCTTGACGCTGACCAACTGACCCAATACTGCACGCGTAGCCTGCTCAAAGCTGCTGACGCAGCCTGGCAAACGTAAACCGGGCGCATCCGCCGCTAGCGCGCCTAACGCCTCGCAAATGCGGTCCGGCGCGGCATCCAGATCAAACAGTTGGCGAATGCGCCGTAGGACTTCGGTCGTCACTCGGCTAAGTGACGGAGCAATTTCCACCCGCACCCGGTTTCGCGCCTCTTCCGGCTGGACGCTCACCCAACCGCAATATTCGACGCCCCCCTGATCCACCGCAATCGAACGGCAGTATTGTTGACCGATAACGCTTTCCACGCCGCTGACCGCACGCGTCTGTAAGAACCCCAGCATACGCGGCCAATCGTAAGGTGGCCGATACCCCAGATGAAACACCAGCCCGCTGGTGGCGGCACGCTCACTACGGCCAGCAGTGCTGCGCAATACCGAAGGGATCAGGCGATAACGGGCTTTAAACAGCTCATTGAAACGCCGCAGGCTGCCAAATCCTGCGGCAAACGCCACCTCGCTCAAGGGTAAATCGGTATCCGCCAGCAGCCGTTTGGCCTGCAACAGACGGTGCGACTGGGCGTAATCAATGGGGGAAGCGCCGAACTGCTCGGCAAAAATGCGCCGCAGATGGCGATCGGAAATCCCCAGTCGGGTAGCCAGTTGTTCACAGCTGTGCTCTGAAAGATAGCCCTGCTCGATCAATTGAACCGCAACCTGAGCATAGCGATTGCCCAGATCGATCAGCGCCAGCCCTGGAGCCAATTCAGGGCGGCATTTCAGGCAGGGGCGAAAACCGGCCAGTTCGGCGGCGGCAGCGCTGGGGTAAAACGTACAATTTTCGATTTTCGGCGTCCGGGCGCTACATACCGGCCTGCAATAGATACCGGTGGAGGAGACACCGACAAAAAATCGTCCGTCAAACTTACGGTCACGCGCACTCAGCGCGCTGTACAGCGCCTGTTGTTGATTCTTCATGGCATCGCTCGGAGTCAGTTTTTTGTTCATTATGGCGTTCGGACCTGTGGCTGACGTGCGGGAATCGGACATTAACCTGTTTGATATCGCTGCCATCAAGTTAACCATGCCGCCGCGATTGCCGCTAAATTTTTCGCCAGTTAGCCGCCCACTCGTTGCTCGGCAGACCAGTCTCGGGTAAAGTCGCCCCCCTTCATCGGCATGGGGAACGAAAAATGTTTATTGGCTTCGATTATGGCACTGCCAACTGTTCTGTCGCCGTTATGCGCGATCAGGGCCCTGAATTACTGACGTTGGAAAACAACGAACCGTATCTCCCTTCGATGTTGTGCGCACCGACGCGTGAGGCGGTGAGTGAGTGCCTGCATCGCCACTGGCAGGTGCCAACCGGCAGCGAGGAAAACCAGCAGTTGCTGCGCCGCGCCATCACCTTCAACCGCGAAGAAGATATTCCGGTCAACGGCGACAGCGTGCTGTTCGGCCTGCAGGCGCTGGCGCACTACATCGAAGATCCGGAAGAAGTGTATTTTGTCCGCTCGCCGAAATCCTTCCTCGGGGCTAATGGCCTTAAGCCACAGCAGATTGCGCTATTTGAAGATCTGGTGTGCGCCATGATGTTCCACATCAAGCGCCAGGCGGAAGGCGTGTTACAAACCAGCATCGATCAGGCCGTCATTGGCCGCCCGATCAACTTCCAGGGCACCGGCGGTGAAGAGGCTAACCAGCAGGCGCAGGGGATTTTGCATCGTGCCGCACAACGGGCCGGTTTCAAAGAGATCGAGTTCCAGTTCGAACCGGTTGCCGCCGGGCTGGACTTTGAAGCGACGCTAAGCGAAGAGAAAACCGTGCTGGTGGTCGATATCGGCGGCGGAACCACCGACTGCTCGGTGCTGCTGATGGGGCCACAATGGCGCGATCGTGCCGAACGCCAACAGAGCCTGTTGGGGCACAGCGGTTGCCGCGTGGGCGGTAACGATCTGGATATCATGCTGGCGTTCAAACAGTTGATGCCGCTGTTCGGTATGGGCGGTGAAACCGAGAAAGGGATCGCCATGCCTGCATTGCCTTACTGGAACGCGGTAGCGACCAACGATGTCCCGGCCCAAATCGATTTCTACAGAACGGCCAATGGCCGTATGCTGCGCGATCTGATCCGCGACGCTGCCGAACCCGAGAAGGTGAAACGTCTGTTGAAAGTACATCAGCAGCGCCTGAGCTATCGGCTGGTACGTGCGGCGGAAGAGAGTAAAATTGCGCTATCTGGTCAGGCAAGCATCAGCGCCCAACTGGATTTTGTGCAGCCGGAGCTGGCAGAGATGATCAGCCAGGAGCAGTTGGCCGATGCCATTGCCCAACCTCTGCTACGTATCCAGGAACAGGTTAGCGCAGCCTTGGCCACCAGCCAAAGTAAGCCGCAGGTCATTTACCTGACCGGTGGTAGCGCACGCTCACCGCTGCTGAGAACTGCACTGCAACAGCAGTTGCCAGGGATCCCGATCGTCGGTGGCAACGATTTTGGCTCGGTCACCGCCGGGTTGGCACGCTGGGCGCAGACGCTGTTTCGTTGATTAACGCAGGGGCGGCTAACGCCCCTGCCAATGGAGCATTATGGCTATCATCGCTGGTGAAACAACCAGATTGCTGCTGCGCGGTTGGCAAGATAGCGATCTGCCCGCCTTTGCCGCGCTCAACAGCGACCCTGAGGTGATGAAATACTTCCCGACAACGCTAAGCCACGCTGAAAGCGACGCTCAGGCCAATCGCATCCGCCAATTTATGCAACAGCACGGCTGGGGATTGTGGGCCGTCGAGGTGAAGCATCAAGCCGCCTTTATCGGCTTTGTCGGGCTAGCCATTCCTGGCGACGATTTGCCCTGCTCGCCCTGCGTGGAAATTGGCTGGCGGCTGGCGAAGGAGCATTGGGGCCAAGGCTATGCCAGCGAAGCGGCTCGTTGCGCGCTGGATATCGCTTTCAATAGGCTGCAACTGTCAGAAGTCGTATCCTTTACTGCTGAAATTAATCTCCCTTCCCGCCGAGTGATGGAGCGCATCGGGATGACCTTCAGCGGTGAAACCTTCGAGCATCCCCGTTTACCTCTGGGCCATCCACTACGCAAGCATGTGTTGTATCGTAAGCTGTCGCCAAACACGTGATGGTGATGATAACGCATTGAATAATATTTGATGTCAGGTGTCTTACCAGGCACTTGCCTCATCCAACGTCTTGATATCCTGGGCGGCCAATTGCAGCCGTGTGGCACTCACCAACTCATCCAACTGCGTTAACGAGGTGGCGCTAACGATTGGTGCGGTGATGCTTGGCCGTGCAATCAACCAGGCCAACGAGATCTGTGCGGGCGTGGTCTGGTGTTTCTCTGCCAGCAGATCGAGGGCCGCCAGAATGCGGAAACCGCGCGGATTCAGATAACGCGACACAATGGTATCCCCACGCTGACTCTTACCCACATCCTGTGCGCTACGATATTTGCCAGTGAGGAAACCACTGGCCAGTGAGAAGAAGTTGATCACCCCCAACCCCTGTTGCTGCGCCACCGCTTCCAGCGCCTGCTCATAACCTTCACGGGCATACAGATTGTATTCCGGTTGCAGGGTTTCATAGCGCGCCAGTCCGTTTTCCTTGCTGACTTTCAGCGCTTCCACCAGCCGGTCTGCCTGATAGTTGGAAGCGCCAATGGCTCGCACCTTCCCGGCCTTGATCAGTTCATCAAACGCCGCCAGCGTTTCCGCCAGCGGGGTGTCCTGATCGTCATCATGGGACTGATAAAGATCGATATAATCGGTTTGCAGGCGGCGCAACGAATCCTCTACGGCCTGACGAATATAGCGTGGTGACAAGCCTTGCTTGCCCTCACCCATCGGTTTTCCCACCTTGGTAGCGATGATCACCTGGTCGCGTTTGCCGCTTTTCTTCAGCCAGTTACCAATCACCGTTTCTGATTCACCGCCTTGATTGCCCGGCGCCCAGCTCGAATAGACGTCGGCGGTATCGATAAAATTCAGCTGATTGGCTACCAGAGCATCCAGCAGGCTGAAAGACGTGGCTTCGTCTGCCGTCCAGCCAAAGACGTTGCCGCCAAAGGTCAGTTGCGGGACCTGAATGCCTGAACGGCCCAACGGTTTCTTGCTCATGATGTGGCTCCTGAGGGAAAAGAAAAAATTCGCCCTAAATTATTAGCGCGAAAACGGCTGGAACGCTAAAACGAATCGGTTATATGTCAGAAAATGTCTAGCTAAGCGTTGTTTGGGTTAAATATACATTCTCCGCCGATAAACCTGACGCTTCCTCCATATTTCCTTCATTTTTACACCGTGGCGGCTCGCTAAACTAGTATCCTGTAAGGAGTATCACTTTTGGCAACTGATTGCCCGCACGACTGTCTCTGGAGAGAATGCCCAACGCCATGAATACAAAACCCAAACGCCGCTCATTGCTCCTGCGCCTGCTAGCCATAGTTATCGTGGTGCTTGCCGCCATTCTGATCTGGCGTCACTTTAGCGCGCCACAGGTTACCGATGCAGCGCCGGGTGCGCAGCAGGCAGGTTCAGGCCAAGCAGGAGCCGCAGGCAGAGCCGGTGGTAGACGAGGGGTTCCTATGTCTCCAGTACAGGCCGCCACCGCCACAGTGCAGAGCGTGCCACGTTTCCTTTCGGGATTGGGCACCGCTACCGCGGCCAACACCGTGACCGTCACCAGCCGCGTCGATGGCCAACTGATGGCGATCCACTTTACCGAAGGCCAACAGGTCAAGGCGGGAGACCTGCTGGTTGAGATCGACCCACGCCCTTACGAAGTGCAATTAACTCAGGCTCTGGGGCAGTTAGCCAAAGATCAGGCGACGTTGGCCAATGCCAAACGCGACCTCGCCCGTTACCAACAGTTGGCAAAAACCAATCTGGTATCGCGCCAAGAGCTGGATACTCAGGAGTCATTAGTTCGCCAGACCGAAGGGGCTATCAAGGCCGATCAAGGGGCGGTGGACAGCGCCAAACTGCAAATAACCTACAGTAAGATCACCGCACCGATTGATGGCCGCGTGGGCCTTAAGCTGGTTGACGTGGGCAATTACATCGCCAGCGGCAGCACTACCGGCATCGTGGTGATCACCCAAACACATCCGATCGATGTGGTTTTCACCCTGCCGGAGAGCAATATCGCCGATCTGGTGAAAGCGCAGAAAGCTGGCCCCGTGAGCGTAGAGGCTTGGGACCGCACCAACCAACAACTGTTAACCACCGGTGAGTTATTGAGCCTGGATAACCAGATCGATACCGCGACGGGCACCATCAAACTGAAGGCTCGCTTCGACAATCAGGACGACGCGCTGTTCCCGAATCAGTTCGTTAACGCCCGGCTGAAGGTTGCCACCCTGCAAAATGCGGTGGTGATCCCTACCGCCGCGCTGCAAATGGGTAACGAAGGCAACTTCGTCTGGCTGCTGAGCGCAGACAATAAGGTCAGCAAACATCGGGTTACCGCCGGTATTCAGGATAGCCAGCAGGTGGTCATTAGCGCCGGTGTCAATGCGGGCGACCGCGTCGTCACCGACGGGATCGACCGCCTGACCGAAGGCATGCAGGTTGAAGTGGTGGCGCCTCATCAAGCGGCGGCCACCACGACTACAGAGCAACCGAAACACCGCGCTAAACCTCAGGGGAATTCCTGATGCAGTCGATGTCCCCCCATAGCGGCGGTGGGCCTTCCCGCCTGTTTATTCTTCGCCCGGTAGCCACCACGCTGTTTATGCTGGCTATCATGCTGGCCGGGATCATTGGCTATCGTTCACTGCCAGTTTCTGCCCTGCCAGAAGTGGATTACCCAACCATCCAGATCGTCACGCTCTACCCTGGCGCCAGCCCGGATGTGGTTACCTCGGCAATCACCGCGCCGTTGGAGCGGCAGTTCGGCCAGATGTCCGGCCTTAAGCAGATGGCCTCGCAGAGTTCCGGTGGAGCCTCGGTGATCACCCTGCAATTCCAGCTTGAACTGCCGCTGGACGTTGCCGAGCAGGAAGTGCAGGCGGCCATCAATGCCGCCACCAACCTGCTGCCCAACGATCTGCCCTACCCGCCGATTTACAGCAAGGTTAACCCGGCCGACCCACCGATCCTGACGCTGGCCGTGACCTCAACCGCCATGCCGATGACCCAGGTAGAAGACATGGTGGAAACTCGGGTGGCGCAAAAGATTTCGCAGGTTACCGGGGTCGGTCTGGTCACCATTTCCGGCGGCCAGCGTCCGGCCGTACGGGTGAAGCTCAATGCCACGGCGGTGGCCGCCTATGGGCTGGATAGCGAAACCATTCGCACCGCCATCAGTAACGCCAACGTCAATTCGGCCAAAGGTAGCCTGGATGGCCCGACGCGTTCGGTTACGCTCTCTGCCAACGATCAGATGAAAACCGCTGAGGATTACCGTCAGCTGATTATCGCCTATCAGAACGGCGCAGCCATTCGCCTGCAAGATATCGCCACCATTGAGCAAGGCGCGGAGAACAACCGCCTGGCAGCATGGGCCAATAAAGAGCAGGCCATCGTGCTGAATATTCAGCGCCAGCCAGGCGCCAACGTGATCACCACCGCCGACAGTATTCGCGAGATGCTGCCAGAGCTGATCAAGAGCCTGCCAAAGTCGGTAGATGTGAAGGTGCTGACCGATCGCACCACCACCATCCGGGCCTCGGTCAGCGACGTACAGTTTGAGCTGCTGCTGGCGATCGCCCTGGTCATCATGGTGATCTACGTCTTCCTGCGTAACGTACCCGCCACCATTATTCCGAGCGTGGCGGTGCCGCTTTCCCTGGTGGGCACCTTTGCCGTCATGTATTTCCTCGACTTCTCCATCAACAACCTGACGCTGATGGCGCTGACCATCGCCACCGGCTTTGTGGTGGATGACGCCATCGTGGTGATCGAGAATATCTCGCGCTATATCGAAAAAGGTGAAAAACCGCTCGATGCGGCGCTGAAAGGGGCTGGAGAGATCGGCTTTACCATTATCTCGCTGACCTTCTCGCTGGTGGCGGTGCTGATCCCGCTGCTGTTTATGGGCGATATCGTTGGCCGTCTGTTCCGTGAGTTTGCGGTGACGCTGGCAGTGGCGATCCTGATTTCCGCGTTGGTGTCGCTGACGCTGACGCCGATGATGTGCGCCAGGATGCTTAGCCACGAATCGCTGCGTAAGCAAAACCGTTTCTCCCGCGCCTCCGAGCGTTTCTTTGACCGGGTGATCGCCCAATACGGCGTGTGGCTGAAAGTGGTGTTGAACCATCAGTGGCTGACGTTAGGCGTCGTCTTCGGCACCATGGCGCTGACCGTGTTGCTGTATCTGCTGATGCCGAAAGGCTTCTTCCCAGTGCAGGATAACGGCATCATTCAGGGTACGCTGGAAGCCCCACAGAGCGTTTCATTCAGCAATATGGCCGAGCGCCAGCAGCAGGTGGCAGCCGAAATCCTCAAGGATCCGGCGGTAGAAAGCCTGACGTCCTTTGTCGGTGTGGATGGTAGCAACGCCACGCTCAACAGCGGCCGTTTGCAGATCAACCTTAAACCGCTGAGCGAACGTAGCGATCGCATTCCGGCGATCATTACCCGCCTGCAGCAAAAAACAGCGCAGTTCCCCGGCTTGAAGCTGTATCTGCAACCGGTGCAGGATCTGACCATCGACACCCAGGTGAGCCGCACGCAGTACCAGTTCACCCTCCAGGCGATGTCACTGGATGAACTCAGTTTGTGGGTGCCGAAGTTGATGGCCGAATTGCAGCAGGCGCCGCAACTGGCCGAAGTGACCAGCAACTGGCAGGATCAGGGGCTGGTAGCCTATGTGAATGTCGACCGAGACTCGGCCTCGCGCCTTGGCATCACCATGAGCGATGTCGATAGCGCACTGTATAACGCCTTCGGTCAGCGCCTGATCTCCACCATTTACACCCAGGCCAACCAATATCGGGTGGTGCTGGAACATGATGTCTCCACCACGCCAGGGCTTTCCGCGTTAAACGATATCCGTTTGACCAGCAGCAACGGCACCATCGTGCCATTAAGCACCATCGCCAAAATAGAAGAACGCTTTGGCCCGCTGTCGATCAACCATCTCGATCAGTTCCCGTCGGCCACCGTGTCGTTTAACGTGGCCGGTAATTACTCGCTCGGGGAAGCGGTAGAGGCGATCACTCAGGCTGAGAAAGACCTCAATATGCCCAAAGACATTACCACCCAGTTCCAGGGGGCCACGCTGGCATTCCAGGCTGCCCTTGGCAGCACACTGTGGCTGATCCTGGCGGCGGTGGTCGCGATGTATATCGTGCTGGGCGTGCTGTATGAGAGCTTTATCCACCCGGTGACCATTCTTTCGACCCTGCCCACCGCCGGTGTCGGGGCCCTGCTGGCGCTGATGCTCTCCGGCCATGAGCTGGATGTGATCGCCATTATCGGCATCATCTTGCTGATCGGCATTGTGAAAAAGAACGCCATCATGATGATCGACTTTGCGCTGGCCGCCGAGCGTGAGCAAGGGATGACGCCGTACGATGCCATCTATCAAGCCTGTCTGCTGCGTTTTCGTCCGATCCTGATGACCACGCTGGCGGCGCTGCTGGGGGCATTACCACTGATGCTGAGTACCGGCGTCGGAGCCGAACTGCGCCGCCCGCTGGGTGTCTGTATGGTCGGTGGCCTGGTGATGAGCCAGATCCTGACGCTGTTCACCACGCCGGTGATTTACCTGCTGTTTGATAAATTGGCGCGCAATACCCACCGCCAGCCAGAACCGCAGGAGCTGTCGTGAAATTCTTTGCCCTGTTTATCTACCGGCCGGTTGCCACAACGCTGTTGACGCTGGCGATCACCATCGCCGGGGTGATTGGCTTTCGGCTGCTGCCGGTTTCGCCGCTGCCGCAGGTGGATTTCCCCGTCATTCTGGTCAGCGCTTCGTTGCCTGGCGCCGATCCGGAAACCATGGCCTCCTCGGTGGCTACACCGCTGGAACGGGCCCTGGGTCGGATCGCCGGGGTGAATGAAATGACCTCGACAAGTTCACTTGGCAGCACCAGGGTGATCCTGCAGTTCGATCTCGATCGCGATATCAACGGGGCTGCGCGTGACGTACAGGCAGCGATTAACGCCGCCCAAAGTCTGTTGCCTACCGGGATGCCAAGCCGCCCCACCTATCGCAAGATCAACCCATCCGACGCGCCAATCATGATCCTGACGCTGACTTCGGATACCTACAACCAAGGGCAGCTGTATGACTTCGCTTCCACGCAGCTGGCGCAAAAAATTGCCCAGACGGAAGGCGTAGGGGATGTCTCGGTCGGCGGCAGTTCTCTACCTGCGGTACGCGTGGAGCTTAATCCCGGCGCCTTATTCAACCAGGGGATTTCACTGGATGCGGTAAGGCAAACCATCGCCAACGCTAACGTGCGCCGCCCGCAAGGAGCGGTGGATGACCCACAGCAGCGCTGGCAGATCCAGGCCAACGACGAATTGAAAACCGCGGCGGCCTACCAGCCGTTGGTTATTCACTATAACAACGGCGCGGCGGTACGCCTGAGCGACGTGGCCAACGTCATCGATTCGGTCCAGGACGTACGCAACGCCGGGATGACCAACGCCAAACCAGCCATCATTCTGACCATCAGCCGTGCTCCCGGTGCCAATATCATTCAAACCGTGGATCGTATCCGCGCCGAGTTGCCCGCGTTGCGGGAGAACATCCCCGCCTCGATCGAACTGAGTATTGCCCAGGATCGCTCGCCGACGATCCGTGCCTCGCTGGCCGAGGTGGAGCAATCTTTGGTAATAGCCATCGGGCTGGTGATCCTGGTGGTCTTCATCTTCCTGCGCTCTGGCCGCGCAACGCTGATCCCGGCAGTGGCCGTACCGGTTTCCCTGATCGGTTCCTTCGCCGCCATGTATCTGTGCGGCTTCAGCCTGAACAACCTGTCGCTGATGGCGCTGACCATCGCCACCGGCTTTGTGGTAGATGACGCCATCGTGGTGCTGGAAAACATTTCGCGCCACGTCGAGGCCGGGATGAAACCGATCAAAGCCGCCCTGCAAGGGGTGCGAGAGGTCGGCTTCACAGTGCTTTCCATGAGCGTATCGCTGGTGGCGGTGTTTATCCCCTTGCTGTTTATGGCCGGCTTGCCAGGCAGGCTGTTCCGTGAATTTGCCGTGACGCTTTCGGTGTCGATCGGGCTTTCATTGCTGATTTCACTGACGCTGACGCCAATGATGTGCGCCTATCTGCTGCGCTACCAGCCACCGCGCGAACAGCGGCGTATTCGGGGTTTTGGCCGCATGTTGCTGGGTTTGCAGCAGGGCTATGGCCGCTCGCTCAACTGGGTATTGGGCCATTCCCGCTGGGTAATGGCTGTGTTCCTGGCCACTATTGCCCTCAACGTCTGGCTGTACATCAGTATTCCAAAAACCTTCTTCCCCGAGCAGGATACCGGCCGCCTGATGGGCTTTATCCAGGCCGACCAGAGCATTTCATTTCAGGCAATGCGCAGCAAACTGCAAGACTTTATGAAGATCGTGCGGGAAGACAAGGACGTGGATAACGTCACCGGTTTTACCGGCGGTTCGCGCACCAACAGCGGATCGATGTTTATCTCCCTCAAACCGCTCTCGGAACGTACCGATGATGCCCAGAAGGTGATCGCTCGCCTGCGTGCCAAACTGGCGAAAGAACCGGGGGCTAGCCTGTTCTTGATGGCGGTACAGGATATCCGCGTCGGTGGGCGGCAGGCCAACGCCAGCTATCAATACACGCTGTTGGCCGACGATCTTGGCGCACTGCGCGAATGGGAGCCGAAGATCCGCACCGCGCTGGCAGCGTTGCCGGAGCTGGCGGACGTCAACTCCGATCAGCAAGACAAAGGCTCTGAAATGGATCTGACCTACGATCGCGAGACCATGTCGCGACTGGGCATTTCGGTCAACGACGCCAACAACCTGCTCAACAACGCTTTCGGACAGCGCCAGATTTCCACCATCTATCAGCCGCTCAACCAATACAAAGTGGTGATGGAGGTGGCTCCGCCCTATACGCAGGACGTGAGCTCGCTGGACAAAATGTTTGTGATCAACAGCAGCGGCCAGCCGATCCCGCTGTCTTACTTTGCCCAATGGCGGCCAGCTAACGCACCGCTGGCGGTGAACCATCAGGGGCTGTCGGCAGCCTCCACCATCTCATTCAACCTGCCGGACGGTGGCAGCCTGTCCGAGGCGACGGCAGCCATCGAACGGACCATGACGCAATTGGGAGTTCCCTCCACCGTGCGAGGTTCGTTTGCCGGTACCGCACAGGTGTTCCAGGAAACGTTGAAATCACAGCTGTTCCTGATCGCTGCGGCCATCGCCACGGTGTATATCGTGCTGGGTATACTGTATGAGAGCTATATCCACCCGCTGACCATCCTGTCTACTCTGCCTTCTGCCGGGGTCGGGGCACTCTTGGCACTGGAGCTGTTTGACGCACCGTTTAGCCTGATTGCGCTAATCGGTATTATGCTGTTGATTGGTATAGTTAAAAAGAATGCCATCATGATGGTCGACTTTGCCCTGGATGCGCAACGCAACGGCGGGATCAGCGCCCGTGAGGCGATCTTCCAGGCCTGCTTACTGCGTTTTCGCCCCATCATGATGACGACGTTGGCGGCCCTGTTTGGCGCCTTGCCGCTGGTTCTGACCAGCGGCGACGGGGCAGAGCTGCGACAGCCGCTGGGGATTACCATCGCGGGTGGGCTGCTGATGAGCCAATTGTTGACGCTGTATACCACGCCGGTGATCTATCTGTACTTTGACCGCTTACAGATGAAGTTCCGTCGCGGTAAAAAACTGACGCCGCTGCCTCACTGATCGGCAGCAACGCGGGAGATAAAGGGCCTATAAGATGAACATCAAACCCAGCGCCCCGCCAGGATCCACCTCGGTGCGATGGCAGCTGTGGATCGTGGCTTTCGGCTTCTTTATGCAGACGCTGGATACCACCATCGTCAATACCGCGTTGCCCTCCATGGCGGCCAGCCTGGGGGAAAACCCGCTGCGCATGCAATCGGTGATTGTTTCCTATGTGTTGACGGTTGCCGTAATGCTACCTGCCAGCGGCTGGCTGGCGGATCGGGTTGGCGTCAAACGGGTGTTCTTCAGCGCCATCGTGCTGTTCACGCTCGGGTCGATCCTGTGCGCCCGTTCGGAAACCCTGAATGAGCTGGTGGCCTCCCGCGTGATACAGGGCATCGGTGGCGCGATGATGGTGCCGGTCGGCAGGCTGACGGTGATGAAAATCGTCCCGCGTGAACAGTATATGGCGGCGATGACCTTCGTCACCCTGCCCGGCCAGATCGGCCCACTGATGGGGCCTGCATTAGGGGGCTTTCTGGTGCAATATGCCAGTTGGCACTGGATCTTCCTGATCAACATTCCCGTGGGGATCGCCGGAGCGATTGCCACCGCGCTGCTGATGCCCAATTACACCATGCAGACCCGGCGTTTCGATATCAGCGGCTTTATCATGTTGGCGATCGGCATGGCTACGCTGACGCTGGCGCTTGACGGGCATAAAGGCATGGGGCTTTCCTCTGCCACCATCGCCGGGCTGGTGGCAATGGGTTGCGCTGCGCTGGCTGGCTACTGGTTGCACGCCCGTGCTAACAGCCGGGCACTGTTCTCACTGCGGTTATTCAAGACGCAAACCTATCGCGTCGGCCTGACCGGCAGCCTGTTGGGGCGGATTGGCAGCGGTATGTTGCCCTTTATGACCCCGTTATTTCTCCAGGTGGGCATGGGTTTTTCCCCTTTCCACGCCGGGTTGATGATGATCCCGATGATCATCGGCAGCATGGGCATGAAGCGCATCGTGGTGCAGGTGGTTAACCGCTTCGGTTATCGTAATGTGCTGGTGGCCGCCACGCTGATGCTGGCGCTGGTCACCCTGAGTTTTCCGCTAGTGGCGATGCTGGGCTGGGTTTATCTGCTGCCAGTGGTACTGTTCTTTCAGGGCATGGTTAACGCCCTGCGTTTTTCCGCCATGAATACCCTGACGCTGAAAGATCTGCCCGATCGGCTGGCCAGCAGCGGCAACAGCCTGCTGTCGATGGTGATGCAGCTATCCATGAGCCTGGGCGTCAGCATTGCCGGGATCCTGATTGGCAGCTTCGCGCATCATCAGGTGGTGGCCGATAGCCCGGCTATCCACAACGCCTTTATCTACAGCTATGGCTGCATGGCGCTGATTATTGCCCTGCCGGCGCTGGCTTTCGCTCGCGTACCGACCGACATCGCCCCCAACCGCACGTTGACCAAAGAGCCGGGCACCGGCTCCACGAGGACACAATGAGAATTGGCATAACCGGCAAGCTGTTTATGGCGATCTTCGCCACCTGCATGTTGGTGTTGATCACCATGCACTGGGGCGTACGCGTCAGCTTTGAACGGGGTTTTATCGATTACATCAAGCACAGCAATGAGCAACGCATCAGCATGCTCGGCGACGCGTTGGAAGATCAGTATCGCCGCCACGGCAACTGGGAATTTCTGCGTAACAACGATCAGGTGGTGTATCAGATCATGCGTTCGTTTGAGCAGAACAGCGACAGCAGCCACAATCTGCCCCCCAAGGGCTGGCGCACCCAATTCTGGGTGGTGGACAGCCAGTATAACCGGCTGGTGGGTCATTCCGGCCCGATCCCTAAAGAGAGCACCCGCCACCCGATCCACTACAACAATCAGATCGTCGGTTGGGTGGTAGCTACCCCGCCGGAAAAACTGACGCGCAATGCCGACATCAACTTCGATCGCCAACAGCGGCGCACCAGTTGGATGATCGTTGGGCTATCCACCTTGTTGGCAGCGGCAGTGACCTGGCTGATGTCGCGCGGCCTGCTGGCACCGGTTAAACGCCTGGTGGGCGGCACCCATCGACTGGCTGCGGGTGATTTCAGCGCTCGGGTGGCGGTTAGCAGCCAAGATGAGCTGGGCCGGTTGGCGCAGGATTTCAACCAGCTTGCCACCTCGCTGGAAAAGAACGAACAGATGCGGCGGGCGCTAATGGCGGATGTTTCCCACGAGTTGCGTACCCCACTGGCAGTATTGCGTGGCGAGTTAGAAGCGCTGCAAGACGGCGTTCGCCAACCCACACCGGCTTCGCTTAGTTCGCTACAGGCGGAAGTCTCAACCCTCACCAAATTGGTGGACGATCTGCACCAGTTATCACTCTCCGATCTCGGTGCCCTCGCCTACCGTAAATTGCCGGTGGATTGCGTGCATCTGGTGCAGATCGCAGTGGCGGCCTTCCGTGAACGTTTTCATGCCAAGCAGTTGGAAATCGTCACCTACCTGCCGGAGCAGATGCCATTGTTTGGCGATCCTGACCGACTGCTCCAGTTATTCAACAACCTGTTGGAAAACAGCCAACGCTATACCGATGCCGGTGGTCGGCTGGAGATTGGTATCGAACGCCTGCCGGGAACGGTGCGGATTTACTGGCAGGACAGCGCCCCTGGAGTGAACGACGAGCAACTGGCTCTCATCTTCGAACGCTTTTATCGCACTGAAGGTTCGAGGAACCGTGCCAGCGGCGGTTCGGGGCTAGGGCTCTCCATCTGTCAGAACATTGTGGAGGCACACGGCGGCGAGATCCGTGCACAACACTCGCCTTTAGGCGGCGTGCGCATTACAGTAGATTTCCCCATCTCTGGTGAATAATAAGGTTGTTTGATGGAAAACCAAAATCAGCCACTACAGATCATGATTGTGGAAGATGAACCCAAGCTGGGCCAGCTGTTGGTCGATTATCTGCAGGCGGCTGGCTACGCCACCCGCTGGCTGAGCAACGGCAGCGAGGTGATCCCGGCGGTGCATGAGCAGCCACCGGCGCTTATTTTGCTGGATTTGATGCTGCCAGGCTGCGATGGCTTAACCATTTGCCGTGAGCTACGGCGCTTTACCGACATCCCCGTCATCATGGTGACCGCCAAAATCGAGGAGATCGACCGGCTGCTGGGGTTGGAGATCGGGGCAGATGACTACATCTGCAAACCTTACAGCCCGCGCGAAGTGGTTGCCAGGGTGAAAACCATTTTGCGCCGTTGCTACCGGCCCCAGGAACATAGCGATGATGATTCACTGTTGCATATTGATGAGCCACGCTTTCAGGCCAGCTATCAGGGCCATATCCTGGATCTGACACCGGCGGAATTCCGCCTGCTGAAAACCCTGGCCTGCCAGCCGGGCAACGTGTTTTCACGCGAACAGTTGCTGAACAATCTGTACGACGATTACCGGGTGGTAACCGATCGCACCATCGATAGCCATATCAAGAATCTGCGCCGCAAGCTGGAGCTGATCGACGGCGACAAGGCGTTTATCCGTTCGGTTTATGGGGTGGGCTACCGCTGGGAAGCCGAACAGTGCCGGTTGGTCAATGGGTTGTGACGCTTACTGCGTCCAGTCTTCCACCTCAAGCTCCGCGACCATAGTGAAAGCCCGATCGCTAGTCACTATGGTTGCACCACGGCTTACCGCATGTGCGGCAATCAGCTGATCCAGCGCCCCCAGCGGTCTGCCTTGTTTTTCCATGCTTGCGCGCATGACTCCATAGCAATGTGCCGCCGCAGAGTCCCAGGAGTAAACGGTGACGGCGTCCAGGAACATCATCACCGTCTGTTTTAGCGCCTTGTTCTGCCGCTTGGCTACGCCATAAAGCAGTTCCGCCTGGGTGATGCTGGAAATGCACACCGACGATGGCGGTACCCGCTCCATCGCCGCAAGCAGCCGGGGATGTTGACGAAAAAGCAGGCTCACCGTGTTAGTGTCGAACATATTTTTTATTCGCATAAGGAATGCGGATATCAGCCACCCTATCCTCTCAACGTAGCAAAATCATCTGCCGTCGAACGTTTTGTGCCAACGATGCGAACCGTTACGCAATCGCCAATGCAACCAGGGCAACCTGCCCCCAGGCCAACCTGGCCAGGAGCACAAAAAGCCCCCCATTTCTGTGCACTGGTACGCATTACTTCACCGTTAAAAAAACGCTTGCTGAGACATTAGCTACACTTATCTCACTTATTGGCACTAATCAGGAGCAGGACCATGGCAAGCGGACATTATGAGCTGACAAAATCGAGCAACGGGCAGTATCACTTCAACCTGAAGGCCAGCAATGGCGAGATCATTCTCTCCAGCGAGATGTATGCCAGCAAAGCCTCGGCGGAAAACGGGATTGCGTCCGTGCAAACCAATTCGCCTAATGAGGCGCAGTTTGAAGTGAAAGTCAGCAGCAACAACAAACCCTATTTCGTGCTGAAAGCCAAAAACCATCAGGTGATTGGCACCAGCCAGATGTACAGCTCGGATAGCGCAGCGAAAAGCGGGATTCAGTCGGTGATCAAGAATGGCCCTACAACAGATGTGCGTGATTTAAGCGTATAAATCTCATCAGGCCTGCGCGCGGTATCCGCTACCGCGCGGTTTTTCTGATGATGAAGATCAATCTCCCTTTAAAATTTCCGGTTAATTGCTGATTTCTTGGCGGGCTGCCGCTACAATCCCCCGCTTTCACTGCGCCATTGGGTGGCGCGGTGCTGACCTGAAATCAGACCGAGAATCACTATGTTTACACCAGAACTCCTCTCCCCGGCGGGAACGCTGAAAAACATGCGTTACGCCTTTGCCTATGGGGCCGATGCGGTTTACGCTGGCCAGCCGCGTTATAGCCTACGGGTACGTAATAACGAATTTAACCACGAGAACCTGCAGCTTGGGATTAACGAAGCCCATGCGCTAGGCAAAAGGTTCTACGTGGTGGTTAACATCGCTCCACACAACGCCAAACTGAAAACCTTCCTGCGTGACCTGAAACCGGTGATCGACATGGGCCCGGACGCGCTGATCATGTCCGACCCCGGTTTGATCATGATGGTGCGCGAAGCCTTCCCGCAGATGGACATTCACCTCTCGGTGCAGGCTAACGCGGTGAACTGGGCAACGGTGAAGTTCTGGCAGCAGATGGGCTTGACGCGAGTGATCCTTTCCCGCGAGCTGTCGCTGGATGAAGTGGCGGAAATCCGTAGCCAGGTGCCAGAAATGGAGCTGGAGATCTTCGTGCATGGCGCACTGTGCATGGCCTATTCCGGCCGTTGCCTGCTTTCCGGTTACATCAACAAACGCGATCCCAATCAAGGCACCTGCACCAATGCCTGCCGCTGGCAGTACAAGGCAGAAGAAGGCAAGGAAGATGATACCGGCAGCATCGTGCATCTGCATGAGCCTATCGCGGTGCAAAACGTTGAGCCGACGCTGGGCATTGGCGCGCCAACCGATAAAGTCTTTATGCTTTCCGAAGCGCAAAAACCCGGCGAGTACATGAGCGCGTTTGAGGACGAGCACGGTACCTACATCATGAACTCAAAAGATCTGCGAGCCATCCAGCACGTAGAGCGGCTCACCCAGTTGGGCGTACATTCGCTGAAGATTGAAGGCCGTACCAAGTCGTTTTATTACTGCGCCCGCACCGCACAGGTTTATCGCCGTGCCATTGACGACGCCGTTGCCGGTAAACCCTTCGATCCTAGCCTGCTGACCACGCTGGAAGGCCTGGCTCATCGTGGCTATACCGAAGGTTTCCTGCGCCGCCATACGCACGATGCCCACCAGAACTATGATTACGGCTCCTCCATTTCCGAACTGCAACAGTTTGTCGGGGAATTTACCGGGGTGCGCCGTAACGGCTGGGCGGAAGTGGATGTAAAAAATAAATTCCTGGTCGGCGACAGCGTAGAGATGATGACGCCAGGGGGTAACGTGTTGTTTACTCTGGAAAGCCTGCAAAACAAGAAGGGCGAGACGATCGATGTCGCGCCGGGCAACGGCCATATCGTTTATTTGCCGATCCCCGAGGATATCGACCTCAATTATGCGTTATTGATCCGCAATTTGCCGCAGGACGATAGCCAGAACGGTTAAGATGTTTATCGCCACCCACCTGGGTGGCAATTTTTGGCAAATATTAGAATCAGATCACATCAATTAGCGCGCAGCTTGGTTATTATCAGGCTGCTTAAAACTAATAACGAAAATATTTGCATAGCAATACTAGGAACCACCTCCTTAGCCAGCCCAATCTCCCTTGGGTTGGCCTTTTCTTTTTTATCCCCTTTAATTTCAATCAGCTGCAAATTTCATTGGTATTTTTAGGATATTTCTTGCATTACGCCAAGCGGTGTATCATTTTCCCTGCAATATATAAATTATTCTATAGCGATTAATAAGGTCGTTAATACCAACGCTTAACTCGCGTGAGAGAAAAGTATTACCCCCATTGGGCATTGACTATATAAATACCCTGTAGCAGCCAAACTCGGCATTACCTGAATATTCTTATGGCCCGCCGCTGGCTTGTGGTTTATCGTTAACGGCTTGGGTTAGGGGGTTAGCTACATGGCAACCCATCTGGCCACCCTTTGACAGCCGATTCGTTTTTCGCCACAAGGATCAGGAATGCACCAATATGCACCAGCACTGCTTATCATCAATGGTAAAAGTTCCGGCAACGAGGAAGTTCGCGCAGCGGTGAATCAGTTGCGTAATGAGGGCCAGACCCTGCATGTCCGCGTCACCTGGGAACTGGGGGATGCCGCTCGTTACGTCAAAGAGGCTAGCCAACTGAGGGTTGAAACCGTGATCGCCGGTGGTGGCGACGGCACCATCAACGAGGTCGCTGCCGCATTGGCACAACTCCCCGCAGAATCTCGCCCAATACTCGGCATACTACCGCTGGGGACCGCCAACGACTTTGCTACCGCCTGCTCTATTCCCCTACAGCCAGATTTTGCCTTGCAGTTAGCCATCAAGGGCCGAGCGGTGCCGATCGATCTGGCCAAAGTCAATGACGAGCGCTATTTCATCAATATGGCAACCGGCGGCTTTGGCACCCGCATCACCACCGAAACCCCGGAAAAACTGAAGGCTGCGCTGGGGGGCGTTTCTTATTTCATCCATGGGCTGCTGCGTCTGGATGCACTGAAAGCCGACAACTGCGAGATCCGCGGGCCAGACTTCCATTGGGCCGGAGAAGCGCTGGTGATCGGTATCGGCAACGGCAGGCAGGCCGGGGGTGGGCAGAAGCTTTGTCCTGGCGCGCTGATCAACGATGGTTTATTGCAGGTTCGCCTGCTCACTGCCGAAGAGTTGCTGCCTACGCTGGTCAATATCTTGTTTAGCGGTGAGGAAAACAGCAACGTAGTTGATGCCTCATTGCCATGGCTGGAAATCACCGCGCCACATGAAATAACCTTTAACCTTGATGGCGAACCGCTGAAAGGTCGTGATTTCCGCATTGAGGTGCTGCCTAATGCTATCGAGTGCCGCTTACCGCCAAATTGCGATCTGCTAGGATAAGCAAATAAGCCGCGTGCTCAGATCGAGCAGGCTTTAGCCCGACGTAACTCCCCTCACCCTCTCCACAAGGAGAGGGGACGGTACGTGCTACAAATCAGCATCCACACCTGACCTTATCACCAAATCAGCTCCCTCTCCCTGTTGGAGAGGATTGGGGTGAGGGGCTGGTGCGACAAATTAACTTCCGCTCCTGAACACACCTGCGAACCAACTTCCCTCTTTTTACCTCAAGATAAAACCACCTCCCCATGCCTGCGATCCACCAATAAATGTGATCTTCAGCGGCAATTCTCACAAATCATACTTGTATGGTAGTTAGTTCAAGGTTAATTTCCGCCCATACGTTATCAGCAACAACAGGATGTGGAAGTCATGAAAATTGTTAAAGCCGAGGTGTTTGTCACCTGCCCTGGAAGAAATTTCGTCACCTTGAAGATCACTACCGACTGCGGGCTAACCGGGATCGGCGATGCAACCCTGAACGGCCGTGAACTGCCGGTCGCGTCTTACCTGGAAGACCACGTCTGCCCGCAGTTGATTGGCCGCGATGCTCACCAGATCGAAGATATCTGGCAGTACTTCTACAAAGGTGCTTACTGGCGCCGTGGCCCGGTGACTATGTCGGCAATCTCTGCGGTGGATACGGCATTGTGGGATATCAAGGCCAAAGCCGCCAATATGCCGCTGTACCAGTTGCTGGGTGGCGCTTCACGTACCGGCGTCATGGTGTATTGCCACACCACCGGCCACTCGATTGACGAAGTGTTGGACGATTATGCCAAGCACAAGGAGCTGGGCTTCAAGGCGATCCGCGCTCAATGTGGCGTACCTGGGATGAAAACAACCTACGGCATGGCCAAGGGCAAAGGCCTGGCGTATGAGCCTGCGACCAAAGGTAACTGGCCGGAAGAGCAGCTGTGGTCAACCGAGAAATACCTCGATTTCACCCCTAAATTGTTTGAAGCCGTGCGTGACAAATTCGGTTTTGACGAACATCTGCTGCATGACATGCATCACCGCCTGACGCCGATCGAAGCGGCCCGCTTTGGCAAAAGCGTTGAGCAATATCGCCTGTTCTGGATGGAAGATCCTACCCCGGCCGAAAACCAGGAGTGCTTCCGCCTGATCCGCCAGCATACCGTGACCCCGATTGCGGTCGGTGAGGTGTTCAACAGCATCTGGGACTGCAAACAGCTGATTGAAGAGCAACTGATCGATTACATCCGCACCACCATCACCCACGCCGGGGGCATCACCGGCATGCGCCGTATCGCCGATTTCGCTTCGCTGTATCAGGTGCGTACCGGCTCACACGGCCCTTCCGATCTTTCACCAATCTGCATGGCGGCGGCGTTGCACTTTGACCTGTGGGTGCCGAACTTCGGCGTGCAGGAATATATGGGCTACTCCGAACAGATGCTGGAAGTGTTCCCACATAACTGGACGTTTGACAACGGCTATATGCATCCAGGCGAAAAACCAGGGTTGGGCATCGAGTTTGACGAAAAACTGGCTGCCAAATATCCCTACGATCCAGCCTACCTGCCGGTAGCGCGCCTGGAAGACGGCACCCTGTGGAACTGGTAAACCGAGGTATTTCTATGAAAAGCATTACTGTTCAACAGCCAGGGCAATTGGTGATTGAAGAACGCCCGATGCCCTCACCGCAGCAGGGTGAAGTCCGGATCCGTGTGGCTAGCGCCGGGATCTGCGGTTCCGACGTGCATATCTACCGTGGCCATAACCCGTTTGCCAAATACCCGCGCGTGATCGGCCATGAGTTCTTTGGCCATATCGACGCTATTGGCGAAGGTGTCGACCCGTCACGCATCGGCGAACGCGTGGTGGGCGATCCGGTCGTCAGCTGCGGCCATTGCTATCCCTGCTCGGTGGGCAGGCCAAACGTCTGCACCGAACTGCAGGTCATTGGCGTGCACCGTGACGGCGGATTCAGTGAATATGTGACGCTACCGGCTCAAAATGCCCATCGGGTGCCGGACAGCATTCCAGACAACGAAGCCACGATGGTCGAACCCTTCACCATTGCTGCCAACATCTGTAGCCAACTGCAACCGGGCCCGTTAGATGTGGCATTGGTGTATGGTGCCGGGCCGATGGGCCTCACCTCTATTCAGGCACTGCGCGGCGTTTACGGCGTTAAACAGATTGTGGTGGCTGACCGTATCGATGAGCGTCTGGCTATGGCCACCGCCAACGGCGCGGATGTGGTAATCAACAACAGCCAGCTTGATTTGACCAACGAGTTACAAAAACTCGGCATCCGGCCAACGCTGATCATCGATGCTGCCTGCCACCCGGCCATTCTGCCGGAGGCGATCGGCTTGGCTTCTCCCGCCGCACGCATTGGCATTATGGGCTTCTCTGCCGAGCCCTGCGTGATCAGCCAGCAAGCCATTACCAGCAAAGAGATCTCGATTTACAGCTCCCGCCTCAACAGCAACCGCTTCCCGCAGGTGATTGCCTGGATGACGCAACGCCAGATCCAACCAGAGAAGTTGATCACCCATCAGTTTGCGTTTACGCAAGTGCTTGAAGCGATGGAGATCTTCGAAAAAGACCAAAAGCAGTGCTGTAAGGTTTTACTGAAATTCTGACCTGACCACTTTCCAGCTATGGCCTGCTGTAGCTGGAGAGAAACAGGGGCTTCTGACCCTAATCTTTGCCGTCCTTACAACAACAATTTGCAGAGAACAGAACAATGATGAACGCAAAAATTGACAACACTCAGCCGGAAAGAAGTACCTCGGATCTGATCAAGGCGGCCGTTTCCGGCTGGCTTGGTACCGCACTGGAATTTATGGATTTTCAGCTTTATTCGCTAGGTGCAGCATTAGTCTTCCATGAAATATTTTTCCCGGAACAGTCTGCCGCCATGGCGTTAATCTTGGCGATGGGAACCTACGGCGCGGGTTATATCGCCCGTATTGCGGGTGCCTTCTTCTTTGGACGCATGGGGGATACCATCGGCCGTAAAAGGGTGCTGTTTATTACCATTACCATGATGGGGATCTGCACCACCTTAATCGGCGTGCTGCCAACCTATGCGCAAATCGGTATTTTCGCCCCTCTATTACTGGTGTTACTGCGTATTATTCAAGGGCTGGGTGCCGGTGCGGAAATATCCGGAGCCGGAACCATGTTGGCGGAATATGCGCCTAAGGGTAAACGCGGGATTATCTCTTCCCTGGTTGCCATGGGCACCAACTGTGGCACGCTGTCGGCAACCGCCATCTGGGCCGTCATGTTCTTCTTCCTGTCTAAAGAAGAACTGCTGGCCTGGGGCTGGCGCGTACCTTTCCTGGCCAGCGTGGTCGTCATGCTGTTCGCCATCTGGCTGCGTATGAACCTGAAAGAGAGCCCGGTGTTTGAGAAGGTTAACGACGACAGCACCACCGCAACATCGGCACACGCCGTGGCTGACAATACCCATTCGCTGTCGGCGATGTTCAGCAGTAAATCCTTCTGGCTGGCTACCGGGCTGCGTTTTGGCCAGGCAGGCAATTCCGGTCTGATCCAGACCTTCCTGGCCGGTTATCTGGTGCAAACGCTGCTGTTTGAGAAGGCTATCCCAACCGACGCCTTGATGATCAGCTCCGCCATTGGCTTTATTACCATCCCGTTCCTTGGCTGGCTCTCCGACAAGATCGGCCGCCGGGTGCCTTATATCTTGGTCAATATCTCCGCCATCATTCTGGCTTACCCCATGATTTCGATGATTGTGGATAAGACCAATGAGGTGAACGTGATTATGGCCTCGATCATTATTATCCATAACGTCGCGGTGCTGGGCCTGTTTGCGCTGGAAAACATCACCATGGCGGAAATGTTTGGCTCACGTAACCGTTTTACCCGCATGGCGATCTCCAAAGAGGCCGGTGGTTTGGTGGCGGTCGGCTTCGGCCCGGTATTGGCCGGCATCTTCTGCAATATGACCGACTCCTGGTGGCCAATCGCCGTCATGATGATCGTCTACTCCGTTATCGGCTTGCTGGCAGCGATATTGATGCCAGAAGTCAGAGATCGCGACCTGAGCCTGGCGGAAGATGCCGCAGAAAGCCCAGTGCTGCCGATAGCCCAACGCGTCAGCAGTCATTAATCCCCTTCAATTCTCTGCCGCAGAGAAGGTTCTGCGGCAATCAGACCATTACACAGTGAGTTTTAACATGGATACCAAGCTGTTAGCAGCCAACGCCATTGTTCCGCAGTACGATCGTAGCAAACTGGTTCCACGCCTGGTTCATCTGGGCTTTGGTGCCTTTCATCGCGCCCACCAGGCGCTATACGCCGATATCCTGGCACAGGAGCACGGCAGCGACTGGGGATATTGCGAAATCAACCTGATCGGTGGCGAACAGCAAATCGCCGATCTCAAACAGCAAGATATGCTCTACAGCGTGGCCGAAATGTCAGCCGATGCCTGGCAATGCAGAGTGGTGGGCGTAGTAAAACAGGCGCTGCATGCGCAAGTTGACGGGCTGGACGCCGTATTCCAGGCCCTGGCCCAGCCCGAAGTGGCGATTGTGTCCATGACCATCACCGAAAAAGGCTACTGTCATTCCCCCGCCACCGGCCAGTTGCAGCTGGATCATCCGTTGATTGTGCGGGATCTGGCTAATCCACATCACCCACAGAGCGCCGTTGGGGTCATCGTCGCAGCCTTAGCTCAGCGTAAAGCGGACGGGCAACCTGCGTTCAGCGTAATGTCTTGCGACAATATGCCGGAAAACGGCCATGTCACCCGTAACGTGATCACCGCCTATGCCAAAGCGCTCGATCCGGCGTTGGCAACGTGGATCGAAACCCACGTCACCTTCCCTTCCACCATGGTCGATCGCATCGTGCCAGCCGTGACGCCAGACACCCTGGCCCAGGTCGCACAGCAAACCGGCGTGCAGGATCCGGCAGCCGTAGCCTGCGAGCCGTTCCGCCAATGGGTGATTGAGGACAATTTTGTCGCGGGCCGCCCGGCATGGGAACAAGCCGGTGCCGAACTGGTCAGCGATGTTTTGCCGTTCGAAGAGATGAAGCTGCGTATGCTGAACGGTAGCCACTCGTTCCTGGCCTATCTGGGTTATTTAGCCGGTTACCAACATATCAGCGACTGTATGCAGGATGCGCATTACGTCAATGCCGCCCGCCATCTGATGCTGGCTGAGCAGGCTCCCACGCTGAACACCCCGGGCACCGATCTGGAGAAATACGCCGATTCCCTGCTGGCACGCTATCGCAACACGGCGTTGAAGCACCGCACCTGGCAAATCGCCATGGACGGTACGCAAAAGATGCCGCAGCGCATGCTGGATTCGGTGCGCTGGCATCTGGCCAACGGTAGTGATTTTGACTGTCTGGCGCTGGGCGTAGCGGGTTGGATGCGTTACGTCGGCGGTAAGGACGAACAGGGTCAACCGATCGACATCAGCGATCCATTGCGTGAGGAAATTGCCCGGCGCGTCGCCAACAGTGCTGAAGGTGAGCCTCGCGTGATGGCGTTACTGCAAATGACCTCGGTATTCGGACGCGACCTGCCAGATAACCAACGCTTCGTCAATGCCGTGACCAACGCTTATCTGGCGCTGTTGGCGCGGGGAGCGAAAGCAACGGTGGCAAGAGTGCTGGCGCGCTAAGAGCAAAGCATAGAATGCGGGTGGATTTATCCGCCCTCTTTCACAGGTTAATCTGCTAGTATGGTGGCATTCACTACTACTCTCATATATTGATTGTCGCCATGTCAGAATCGTACGTCCTCACGAATAATGTCCCGGTCAATCAGCAGATCTATCGTTTCCTGCGCAAAGATATCGTCGATTGCACCATCCCTCCGGGCACGTTGCTTTCCGAGAAAGAGATCTCCACCCGTTTCAGCGTTTCACGCCAACCGGTGCGCGAGGCCTTCATCAAACTGGCTGAAGCGGGGCTGGTGCAGATCTTGCCGCAACGCGGTACCTTCGTGATGAAAATTTCCGCCAAACGAGTGGCCGACGGGCGCTTTATCCGTCAGGCGGTGGAATGTGCCATCGTGCGGCGAGTTGCCACCACCATCACCCCCGAGCAGTTGATGACGCTGGAGCATAACCTGCATCGCCAGGAGCTGGCGGCACAGAATAATCAGATCCGTGAGTTTTTGGCGCTGGACGACGAATTCCACCATCTGCTGACGCAAATGGCCAACTGTGCCCTGGCGTGGGAAACCATCGAGACCATCAAAGCGACGATGGATCGGGTGCGCTTCCTCAGCCTGAGCGAAGTGTCACCGCCGGAGAATCTGATCCACCAGCATTACCGTATTTTTGAGGCGCTGAAAGCCCAGGATCCAGATGCGGCGGAGCGGGCTATTCACGAGCATTTACAAGAGATGATCTATTCGATCACCCCGATTGCCCTGCAAAACACCGACTGGTTTGAAGCCGAGTAAAAACTGTTCCCCTCTCCGGCCAGGAAAGGGGACACCATCAACAAGCGCTCACTCGCAAATTTTGCCTTCTAAATAGCATTTCTTCTCAATCGCATCTATTGTCTCTTCGCATCATCAGGTTTTGATTAGTATCTTTTGCATAGCTTCAATCACCGCTTTTGACTACGCCGGTGGCCAAATACCCAGAGTTACCGGTGTATAGGAAGCTTTAACGGGAGTGAATCATGACGGATATTGCACAATTGTTAGGTAAGGAAGCGGAAGACCTTCTGCAACACCGCTGCACCACCATCCCTGCGGAAAATCTGTACCTGCCCGGTGGCGACTTTGTTGATCGGGTGATGATCGACAACAACCGCCCAAACAGCGTGCTGCGCTCAATGCAAACCTTGCTCAACCATGGCCGCCTGGCGGGCACCGGTTACCTATCGATCCTGCCGGTCGATCAAGGCGTGGAGCACTCTGCCGGGGCCTCGTTTGCCGCTAACCCGCTCTATTTTGATCCGAAAAATATCGTTGAACTGGCGATCGAAGCCGGGTGTAACTGCGTGGCATCCACTTACGGCGTGCTGGCTTCGGTCTCCCGCCGCTACGCCCACAAGATCCCGTTCCTGGTCAAACTGAACCACAACGAAACCCTGAGCTATCCAACGCAATACGACCAGACCCTGTATGCCAGCGTTGAGCAGGCGTTTAATATGGGCGCGGTGGCGGTTGGTGCAACCATTTACTTCGGTTCCGAGCAATCACGCCGCCAGATTGAAGAGATCTCGATTGCCTTTGAGCGCGCTCACGAACTGGGCATGGTGACCGTTTTGTGGGCCTATCTACGTAACCCTGCGTTCAATAAGGATGGCGTCGATTATCATTCCAGCGCCGATCTGACCGGCCAAGCCAACCACATTGCGGCTACCATCGGTGCCGATATCGTTAAACAGAAAATGGCCGAGAACAACGGCGGCTACCGTGCGGTGAAATTCGGTTATACCGACGATCGCGTCTATGACAAGCTGACCACCGATCACCCAATCGATCTGGTGCGCTACCAGTTGGCAAACTGCTACATGGGCCGTGCCGGTTTAATCAACTCTGGCGGCGCGGCAGGGGAAAATGACCTGCAAGAGTCAGTGCGTACCGCCGTGATCAACAAGCGGGCTGGCGGGATGGGTCTGATCCTGGGGCGTAAAGCGTTCAAGAAATCGATGAAGGATGGCATCGCCCTGATCAATGCCGTGCAGGACACCTATCTCGACAGCAGCGTCACCATCGCTTAATCATTATTTATCAAATCATTAGTCTTCAAGGCTCAGCTCTGCTGGGCCTTTTTCATGTCCTAACCCTTCTATCCTTTCATAATTAATTACTTTTCTTTCATCTTTAACTTTCACAATAAAATATTTATCTTTCAAAGTGTGATCCATTTAAAACAAAAACCGCAGCAAAGTGGTTACTGTATGACCCATGGCGACAGAGCCGCACTTCGCTCCAGGCCATAGCATCCATCACAGGAGAAAAAAATGATTGAGCTAATAACCCACGGAGCCGAATGGTTTATCGGCCTGTTCCAAAAAGGCGGGGAAGTGTTTGTCGGTATGGTGACCGGCATTTTACCGTTGTTGATCAGCCTGTTAGTTATCATGAACGCGTTGATCAACTTTGTTGGCCAGGAACGTATCGAACGCTTGGCACAGCGCTGTGCCGGTAACCCGGTTTCACGCTACCTGCTACTCCCCTTGATCGGCACCTTTGTGTTTTGTAATCCGATGACGTTGAGTCTCGGACGTTTTATGCCAGAGAAATATAAACCCAGTTATTACGCCGCAGCCTCCTACAGTTGCCACTCTATGAACGGCCTGTTCCCCCATATCAACCCTGGCGAACTGTTCGTTTACCTCGGAATTGCCAGCGGTTTGACCACGCTTGGCCTGCCGTTGGCTCCTCTGGCAGTGAGTTATTTCCTGGTTGGGCTGTTCACCAACTTCTTCCGCGGTTGGATCACCGATCTCACCACCAGCGTATTTGAACGCAAGATGGGCATCCAACTGGATCGCCAGGTTCAACTTTAATTTGTGGAGCGCAGCATGAGTGCTTATATCCGTATTGAGAAAGGTGCAGGCGGCTGGGGTGGCCCACTACAGTTACCTATCGAGCCAGGTAAGAAAATCGTCTATATCACCGCCGGTACCCGCCCGGCGATCGTCGACAAACTCAGCGATTTAACCGGCTGGCCTGCGGTAGACGGTTTCAAAGAAGGCGAACCACCGGCGGAAGAGATTGGTCTGGCGATTATTGACTGTGGGGGGACGTTGCGTTGTGGCATCTACCCTAAACGCCGCATCCCAACCATCAATATTCATTCAACTGGCCGTTCTGGCCCGCTGGCGCAGTTTATTCTGGAGGATATTTACGTTTCCGGCGTGCGGGAAAACAACATCAGCCTGATTGAGGTTGCACAAGGGTCTGAAACTCCTCTGCCCACTGAAAAACAGCCACAACCAAAGGTACGTGACTACGATACCAGCAAAAAAATCACCGAACAGAGCGATGGCCTGTTGGCAAAAGTCGGGATGGGTATGGGGTCAGTTGTAGCGGTGTTTTTCCAGGCCGGACGTGACACCATCGACACCGTGTTAAAAACCATTTTGCCGTTTATGGCCTTCGTCTCGGCGCTGATCGGCATCATCATGGCCTCTGGTCTGGGTGACTTTATCGCCCACGGCCTGACGCCGCTGGCCAACAGCCCAATCGGCTTGGTGACATTGGCGCTGATCTGTTCCTTCCCCCTGCTTTCACCGTTCCTCGGCCCTGGCGCCGTCATCGCTCAGGTCATCGGCGTATTGGTGGGCGTACAGATTGGTCTTGGCCATATCCCCCCTCAGTTGGCGCTCCCGGCGCTGTTCGCCATTAACGCCCAGGCCGCCTGCGACTTTATCCCGGTGGGTCTGTCCCTGGCAGAGGCCAAGCAGGATACGGTGCGTGTCGGCGTCCCTTCGGTATTGGTTGGGCGCTTCCTCACTGGCGCACCTACGGTACTGATCGCCTGGGCCGCATCGGCCTTTATCTATCAATAAATTGCCCGGAGGAAAACCATGAGCACCATTTTCCAGACCACGATCACCCAGATTGGCGGCTGCGCCCGTGACGCACTGTTGGACAACATGCTGATCACCTTCCGCGAAGGCGCACCGGCAGATATTGAAGAGTACTGCTTCATCCACCAGCACGGCGAGACCGCCGGTGAATTACAAACCGGGGGCGTAATGGAACTTGGCAACCGGCGCTACCCCATCACCGCTGTCGGAAAGGTTGCCACCCAGAACCTGCGCGAATTGGGCCATATCACCGTACGTTTTGATGGAGAAACTCAGGCCGAATTCCCTGGCACGATCCACGTAACAGGCAGCACGCCCGCTGATATCCCGTTAGGCAGCACACTGAAATTTATCGCATAAGGAGTAGATCATGTCTGAAGTAGCTGTAGTGATTGGCGGTGGCCAAACGTTGGGTGCTTTCCTGTGCCATGGCCTGGCTGAAGCGGGTTATCGCGTTGCGGTCGCCGATTTGAATGCCGACAACGCCAATCTGGTGGCACAGCAAATCAATCAGGAGTTCGGAGCCGATCGCGCCATCGGTTTCCAGGCCGATGCCACCGATGAGGCCAGCGTTATCGCGCTGGCTGGTGCGGTTGACCGGGCTTTCGGTCAGACAAACCTGTTGGTGTACAGCGCCGGGATTGCCAAAGCCGCGCCGATCACCGATTTCCCACTGGGGGATTTTGACCGCTCCTTGCAGGTGAACCTGGTGGGTTATTTCCTGTGTGCCCGCGAGTTCTCTCGCCTGATGATCCGCGACGGTATCGCTGGGCGCATCATTCAAATCAACTCTAAATCCGGCAAGGTCGGCAGCAAGCATAATTCAGGCTACAGCGCCGCCAAGTTCGGTGGCGTTGGATTGACACAGTCGCTGGCGCTCGATCTGGCCGATTACGGGATCACCGTGCACTCCCTGATGCTCGGTAACCTGTTGAAGTCGCCGATGTTCCAGTCACTATTGCCACAATATGCGCAGAAGCTGGGGATCAAGCCTGAAGAGGTCGAGAAGTATTACACCGATAAGGTTCCGCTGAAACGCGGCTGTGACTACCAGGATGTGCTGAACACGCTGCTGTTTTATGCCAGCGATAAAGCCTCTTACTGCACCGGCCAGTCGATCAACATTACCGGTGGCCAGGTGATGTTCTGATGTTAATCGGTTAGGGGCCAGAGGAAAAACACCTAGCAGCCCCTCACCCCTACCCTCTCCCAATGATAGACCAGAGGCATCATGGACACTTGCTTGGGGGAGAGGGAGCCAGTTCGGTGTCGCGGTAAGGTGCTGGAGATCATCTGTGGCATAGGCTCAATGGCTAGGTACGAAAGTTAATTTGTAGCACATTCAGTCCCCTCTCCCTGTGGGAGAGGGTTAGGGTGAGGGGACGATCACCGGACTCTCACTTTTATTTTCACACAGGAGAACAACCGTATGACCAGCGCACTAGTTACCTTCGCCGTTATCGCCTGGCTGATGCAAATCGCCCTGGGTTGGTGGCAGCTCCAGCGCTTTAACCGCGCGTTCGAGAGCCTGTGCCAGTTGGGCACCGTAGGCGTTGGCCGTTCTGGGGGCAGGTTCAAACCTCGCGTGGTATTGGCGCTGGCGTTTGATGCCCAACAACGAGTCTGTGGCAGCATGCTGATGCGTGGCCTGACCATCTTCGCCCAGCCGAAACAACTCACGCAGTTACATGGCATGCACCAACAACAACTCTGCCCAGATGTGATCTTCCCTGAGGATCGGGCATGCCAAACTGCACTATCGTTAGCGATCGCACCGAAATCATGATATTTTCACATTAAAAGACATTACCTTTCATAGTGAACTATATCACCGAGAGGAATGGTCAACTCTTGTGAACAGGGATCTCTATGAAACCAAAGCAGCGGCAAGCCGCTATCCTCGAATACTTGCAGCGGCATGGCAAAACGGCAGTGGATGCCCTGGCAGAGCATTTCTCCACGACCGGCACCACCATCCGTAAAGATCTCACCTTGCTGGAAGAAGAAGGCGAGGTGATCCGCACCTATGGCGGCGTGGTGCTTAGCCGTGACGATGGCGATCAGCCCATCGATCGTAAAACCCATATCAACACCGAAAAGAAACGCCAGATCGCCTATGCGGCCATCAAGCTGATAGACGATGGCGATTCACTGATCTTTGACGCGGGCAGCACGGTATTGCAGATGGTGCCGCATTTGGCGCAGTTCAATAACATCACCGTGATGACCAACAGCCTGACTATCGTTAACGCGCTGGTGGAACTGGATAACGATCAAACCATCCTGATGCCCGGCGGCACCTACCGGAAAAAATCTGCCTCCTTTCACGGCAGCCTGGCGGAATCGGCATTTCAGCAGTTCAGCTTCGACAAGCTGTTTATTGGGGCCGACGGTGTCGACCTCAATGCGGGTGTCACCACCTTTAATGAGGTGCATAATGTCAGCAAGGCGATGTGTGAAGCCGCCAGCCGCATTGTATTGCTGGTCGATTCCTCGAAGTTTGGCCGCAAAAGCCCTAACGTGGTGTGCGATCTGAGCGTCGTGGATACTTTGATCACCGATAACGGCATCAACCCGGATTACCTGGCTGCGCTACAGGCCAAAGGTATCAATATCATTCTGGTAGGAGACCCACTTGATGAGTAATGCCACTGCCCTGCTCAACTTTGCCCGTGAAACGCTGGAAATTGAGCTGACCGAAGCGCAGCGCCTGCTGACACGCCTGGATGACAACTTTGTCCAAGCCTGTGAACTGCTGCTCAACTGCCGTGGCAAGGCGGTGATTTCCGGTATTGGTAAATCCGGCCATATCGGCAAGAAGATTGCCGCTTCGTTGGCCAGCACTGGCACCCCGTCGTTTTTCGTCCATCCGGCGGAAGCCTTGCATGGCGATTTGGGGATGATCGGCGCCGAGGATGTGGTGATCTTCATCTCCTATTCAGGCCGCGCCAAAGAGCTGGATCTGATCCTGCCGCTGCTGGCAGAGAGCAAGATCCCAGTCATTGCCATGACCGGTGGCAAAGAGTCGCCACTGGCGCTGGGTGCTGCCTGTACGTTGGACATCAGCGTTGAACGTGAAGCCTGCCCGATGGGCCTGGCACCAACCTCCAGCGGAGTGACTACGCTGATGATGGGGGATGCATTAGCGATGGCCCTGATGCGCCAGCGTGGTTTTAATGCCGAGGACTTTGCCCGCTCCCATCCAGGTGGCAGCCTGGGTGCTCGCCTGCTAAATCGCGTCCATCATTTGATGCGTACTGGCGATCGCCTGCCGATGGTGCAAGAAAGCGCCAACGTGATGGAAGCCATGCTGGAGTTGAGCCGTACCGGACTAGGCTTGGTAGCCGTATGTGATGCACAGCAAAAAGTGGTGGGCGTGTTTACCGACGGTGACCTGCGCCGCTGGTTGGTGAAGGGTAATAGCCTCAATGATAGCCTCAGCCCGGCGATCACTCGCCCCGGCTACCGCTTGCCAGAACAGTGGCGTGCCGGGGAAGCCCTGGAAGCGCTGCACGAACAGCACATCAGCGCCGCTCCGGTGGTAGATATCGATGGTGTACTGGTAGGGGCAATCAACCTGCACGACCTGCATCAGGCCGGGATCGGCTGATAGTAGCAAACCTCTCAAGCAGGGGCGTAGCATGCTACGCCCGCTTAACGGCCTTGGCGCGTAGCTTTGCCCCTCAGCAGCGTTACTTCCAGTCTGGATTACCCTCAAACTGTTTCTTCAGCAACGCTTTCATCTGATCATCCGGTTTACCCAACCATTGATATTTGGCGTATTTCTTCGGATGGTCAATGGCCTGCGGCTTATTGGGCACTTCAATCCGCACGCCCCAAGCCTGGGACTTGTCTGCTTTAAAAGCCACAATCATAAAGTTATTGGCGCAGTCATGCGGCTTGCAGATGTTACCGATCTGGTAGCTTTGCCCTTGCCAGGTGACGGTTTCGGCTGGTGTGGAAGTGCCGATCCCTTTGCGCGCCCAACCCGGTAACTGTGCCTGGCCCTTCACCATATTTTTCCAACTGGTTTGGTAGCCCGGCTGCTGGATCAGATCTGAAGCAGTGATAATCTGTTCGGCAAAACTGCCGGTGCTAAATCCAAGCAGGGCCGCAACCAGGGCTCCCAGCAACCTCTTTTTTCCTATCATGGTCTTCTCCCTCGGTAAATCAAAAGCGTAGCTCCAAGTAGCTCAGACCACAATTAAACGGGAAAGTTGGCTCAGCGTTTTTCGTCAGACTACCTGCCAATAGCCTTTTTTGGTTGCCCCAACCCCGATTAACCGCTTTCCTTCCAGGAAGCGGTGGTAAATTTTCTTCCGACATTTCTTCCGACATTTCTTCCGACATTATGGCAAGTTTTCCCTTCTGCCCGCCAATACCTTCAGCTAATGCCGCCAGCTTAAACTCAATCTCTGGCTCACCACCAGGCATGGAAATGATGCACCGGCCCAATACCCTGCCCCACCTCCAGGCTATCGGCCTGCTGTAAAGCCAGTTGCAGGTAGTTTTTTGCCGCTGCCACGGTATCGGCCCAGCTCTGGTGGCGCGGGCGCAAGGCTGCCAGTGCCGCAGATAAGGTGCAACCGGTGCCGTGCGTATGCCTGGTCGCTATGCGCGGCGCACTAAAGCGCTGCTCAAAGCCGGGAGTAAATAACCAGTCTGGGCTTTCCTCTTCACTTAGATGCCCCCCCTTCATCAACACCGCCTGACAGCCCATCGCCAACAATGCCTGGCCCTGCTCACGCATTTGTGATTCGTTTTGTGCCGGAGCGCAGGCCAGCAAAGCAGCGGCCTCTGGCAAGTTCGGCGTGATAATGGAAACCAATGGCATTAGCTCATGGCGGATGGATTCCACCGCTTCCGGTGCCAGCAGCGGGTCACCACTTTTAGCCAGCATCACCGTATCCAGCACCACATAAGGCAGCTTGTAATGGCGTAGGCGCTCGGCCACTGCCCGCACGATATCGGCATTAGCCAACATGCCGATTTTAGCGCTATCGATACGCACATCGCTGAGTACCGAATCCAACTGGGCAGCCACAAATGCCGGTTCGATATGATATACCGACTGTACGCCACGGGTGTTCTGCGCCACCAGCGCGGTGATCACGCTGGTGCCATAGGCCCTCAACGCGGAGAAGGCTTTCAGATCGGCCTGAATACCGGCTCCACCACTAGGATCGGTGCCAGCGATGGTGAGTGCGTTAATTCGTTTCATAGCAGATCCTCCATCCGCAGTTGGTAGAGGGCATCCAGAAAGGCGGCAGTAAAGCTGCCAGGGCCAGAACACTGCGCCGTGGCCCTTTCACCACATAGCGCCATCACGCGGCAAGCGGTGGCAATGTTATCCAGCCGATCGCCCGGCAAACTGCAAAATGCTGCCACGACGGCAGAAAGCGCGCAGCCCGTACCCACCACGCGCGTCATTAATACATCACCACCCGTGACGGCCCAGTCTCGCTCGCCATCGGTGATATAATCTGTCTCTCCGGTGACGGCCACAATGGCCCCGCAATTACGCGCCAATACCTGTGCTGCGGGTAATGCCACCAGCGAGTCATCCTGGCTATCTACGCCACGGGCGCTAGTCTGCAGGCCGCTCAATGCAATGATTTCCGACGCGTTGCCACGGATCGCCGCTGGCCGCAAGGTGAGCAAACGGCGGGCGAAGGTAGCGCGATATTCCAATCCCCCAACGGCAACCGGATCCAGTAACCAGGGTTTTTCAGCACGATTGGCAGCCTCTATGGCGGCTAGCATTGATTCTGCTCGCGATGCGTGCAGGGTGCCGATATTGATCAACAGCGCATCGGCCATGCGGCTGAACTGCGCGGCCTCTTCCGGTTCTACCACCATCGCCGGGGAAGCACCAAGCGCCAGCAGCACATTAGCCGTCAGCTCTTGCACCACTTCGTTGGTCAGGCAGTGGATCAATGGAGGTTGGCGTTTAAATTGGTTAAAACAGGCCGCGGCACGGGTGCCGGGTAACACATCAGGTCGAGTAAACATAATGCTCCCAACCGGCGTTCAAGAAGGCGGGTACCGGTTGAGATACCGCGACATCCCTACGCTGGCATAATCCAGATCAGGTAATACGGGTAATTTCTCAGCCCCTAAGGGCACCCCGAGTCGACGTTTGCCATTATTAGCGCTGCCGCCAGTGAGGTCAATCACGCGATAGCGTCAAAAAATAAAAAGGAGACGCCGCCCCCCCCAGGTAATGTATAGTTCGCGTTTGACGGGGAAATCATGCTAACTCACTCATCTATCCGCCTGAACAAATACATTAGCGACAGCGGCATTTGTTCTCGTCGATCTGCCGACCGCCACATCAAACAAGGCAACGTTTTCATCAACGACAAGTTAGCCTCCGTGGGCGCTCAGGTATTGGTCGGGGATGTGGTGAAAGTTAACGGCCAGCCGATCGAACCGCGTGATGCGGGCGATCTGGTGCTTATCGCTCTGAATAAGCCTGTTGGCATCATCACCAGCATGGGGAAGCACGTGCGGGGTAACATTGGTGATTTCGTTAATCACAGCAGACGCGTCTTTCCCATCGGGCGCCTGGATAAAGATTCCCAGGGGCTGATTTTCCTGACCAATGACGGCGAACTGGTCAATAAGATCCTCCGTGCTGGCAACAATCACCAAAAAGAGTATCTGGTGACCGTCAACAAACCGGTAACCGATGAGTTTATTCAGGGCATGAGCGCAGGCGTCCCCATCCTGGGCACGGTGACTCAAAAATGCCTAGTGGAACAAGAAGCCCCGCTGGTGTTTCGCATCACCCTGGTGCAAGGGCTTAACCGCCAAATCCGCCGCATGTGCAAATATTTTGGTTATGAAGTCACCAAGCTTGAGCGCGCACGTATTATGAACATCATTCTGAAAGGGTTGCCGCTAGGCGAATGGCGGGATTTCACCGCTGAGGAACGGAGCGAGCTATTTAAGCTGATTGAACACTCCTCGTCAGAGGATATTTTCACCCCGAGGGTCGGCGGCCAAGCATAACCGCCTCATCATCATTCAATTGCGGGAAAGCACCCGGCACCACCAGTTGTAATGCGGCGCAAGTGAATCCCTGACGAAAATTATTTATGCGTAACAACCGGCGTACAGCTTGGTGCGCTCAGCGTTGGGGCCGACAATAGAAGACCCGGCATCATCATCGAAGAGCAGTCAAAAATTCGCCCTTTCTCAGTAGTAGCTCGGTAAGAAAGTTTCTGTCCACCCAAGGCATCAGGTTGGGCGCTATTAACATTAGTCACGGTAATCTCATCCGATGATCCCAGACCCAGCATTTTAGCTGTTTCCGCCTGCAACAGCGGTATTGCCTGATCGGTTTTCAATGTTGAACAACCCGCCGCCAATAGCGTAACAGTTAAAGCGATAAACATTCTTTTCATAAATCATCCTTTAAAACCAAACAGAATCCTGATGGGTCTCTATGTTTTTCAGCGTATGAACTCCCGCGTAATATATTTCTCCGCCATAAATAAAGGAACCCTCCTAAGGTAGGGTATGCTCACGCTATATTGTGTGATGGGCGAGCAACTGATCTTGCGGCAATCATTGATTAACCTGATACAAAATACACTGCGTTACTCCAGGAATGGGGCGTACTGATAGCGATCCGTCCTCACTTAGCGGGTCTGCAATTTTCTTGAAAATCTGCACCTTCCTGCCTTTACCTCTCCTTGCGTTCGAAATTGCAATCAACCTCTCAAAACAGCCGATAATTATCAGTTGATCTTGTTTTCATTCGGCTCTATCTTCTCGCATCCGGGTACATGAAGCGGCTCGCTGGATGCGGTCTATCCCTCCTCCCCTTTCCGTCTACCAAACGGATTTATGACTCTTTTCTTGTCAGAGTTACCACACGGCATTTGATAACTTTCGGTAAACATGAACTCAACGGTTAAAGATACCCTGGCAGCACGTGACGTCACCCTCACCCCGTGGACAGGCTTTTACTTCCTGCAGTCGCTGCTGATCAACTTCGCCCTCGGCTATCCATTTAGTCTGCTGTATGCCGTGGCCTTCGGCTGTGTGTTACTGCTGCTGTGGCGTCTCAGCCCACGCTTGCAAAAGAGTGTGATCGGGCTGTTTAGTCTCATCGCTGCCATGTACTTCCCGTTTGCTCAGGCCTATGGCTCGCCCAATTTTAATACCCTGCTGGCGTTACACTCGACCTCGGTGGAAGAGTCCAGCGAGATATTGACCATCTTCCCGTGGTACAGCTATCTGGTGTCCCTGTTTATTCTGGCTCTGGGCATTATCGCGTTGCGCCGTAAGCCAACCCCGAAAGGCGCTTGGAACACCCTCAACAGCTTATGTCTCACCATCAGCGTGGTCTGCTTTTTTGTCACACCAGTACAGAATCTGGCGTACGGTGGCGTGTTTAAATTGACCGATTCTGGTTATCCCGTGTTTCGCTTCGTCAGGGATGTGATCGTCAATAACCAGGAAGTGATTGATGAAAAAGCCCGTATGCAGGCGTTTTCACAGCTGAAAGACTCCTGGAACGTGCTGGCGGTGAAACCGAAATATCACATCTACATGGTAGTGATCGGCGAAAGCGCACGGCGGGATGCCTTAGGTGCGTTTGGTGGGCACTGGGACAATACCCCCTTTGCCAGCCACGTAAACGGCTCGCTGTTGCTTAACTATATTGCGGCCAGCGGATCAACACAGAAATCGCTCGGCTTAACGTTAACCCGTGTCATCAATGGCAAACCGCAGTATCAGGATAACTTCGTCACGTTGGCCAATCGGGCAGGGTTTCAGACCTGGTGGTTCTCAAACCAAGGCCAAATTGGTGAATATGACACCGCTATCGCCAGCATTGCCAAACGTGCCGATGAAGTGCAGTTTCTGAAAAACGGTGATTTTGAAGCGGATAAGAATACCCATGACGAAACGCTGCTCAAGATGACCGCCCAGGTTTTTGCCGCCCCACGCAGCACTAACCCGCAGTTGATCGTCTTGCACCTGATGGGTTCACATCCGCAAGCCTGCGACCGGACTCAAGGGAAATACGTGGACTTTGTGCAGTCCAAAGAAACCTCCTGCTATCTTTACACCATGACGCAAACTGACAGCCTGCTGAAACAGCTCTATCAGCAGTTGCGCGATACCGGGGAAAGTTTCTCAATGGTCTACTTCTCCGATCACGGCCTGGCGTTTAAAGAGCGCGGTACCCAGGTGCAATATCTGGCGCACGATGACCAGTTTCAGCAAAATTTTCAGGTCCCCTTTATGGTGCTTTCCAGCGATGACACCGAACACCGTCTGATTAAAGCCCCTCGTTCAGCCAATGATTTCCTGACCTTTTTCGCCTCGTGGACCGGGATAAAAACCAAAGAGCTAACGCCGAAATATTCGTTTCTTTCCGAGCAAAAAGCCGGCCCCATCTATATCACCAACTTCAAGCTCAAGAAGGTGGACTACAGCCATTTGCCGACGGATATCTTTGAAACCCAAACGCGCTGAAGTGTAATAAGGTAGCCTTTGCATCTCGGGCCACTTCGTCTGTAATATGAGGCAGTTAAAATGAAAAGAGCCTGTTGACCAATGAAAAAACTGACTTTTCTACCCCTCACTTTCCTGACACTGACGCTGGCGGGTTGCACCAGTGACTACATTATCACGACTAAATATGGCGATATCCTACAGGCCCATGGTGAACCTGACACTGACCGCAATAGCGGTATGACCAGCTATACCGGCATGAACGGCGACTATCATCTGATCAATACCAATGATATTTCAGGGATAGTCAAAAAATAGCCTTTCCTGCGGCTGTGTGACTTTTATCGGTTCCCTCAGAAACCAAACGTTCAAAATTGGCATTCGCGCTCATCAAGTGGCTGTTCTACTATCAATAGATAACACGCTTGGTGAGCGAATTTAGATGGCAACTGCGATTACTCCTACTATGCATAAAGCCTTGCCATGGATTGCAGCGGTTGCATATTTTATGCAGGCCCTTGATACCTCAATACTCAACACTGCGCTGCCAAAGATGGCGGCAGACTTACATGAATCACCGTTGAGCATGGAGTCGGCAGTGATTTGCTATGCCCTCAGCCTGGCACTTTTCATCCCGGCTAGCGGCTTTCTCTCCGACAAATTCGGCACCAGAAACGTATTTATCTTTGCCCTAACCTTCTTTTCTATCGGATCCTTGTGCAGCGCCAGCTCCACATCCTTGTTCTGGCTGGACATATCCCGTGTTCTTCAAGGGGTTGGAGGAGCCATGATGGTTCCCGTCTCCAGGCTGACGCTGATAAAGTCGTTTGATAGAAAAGATTTTCTCAAGGCGCTGAACACATCGACCCTTTTAGGGCTCGCGGGCCCCTTCCTCGGTCCTGTGCTGGGTGGATTTTTAGTCGAAAAGTTCACCTGGCACTGGATATTCCTGATTAACGTGCCTATCGGTATTCTGGGGATCATATTCAGCCTGAAATTTATGCCGAATATTCGTGGCAAATCGACAGATCTGGACGTCAAGGGGCTGGTTTTGGTTTCCCTGGCGTTCATTATTACGACCTTAAGCCTTGAAATGATGAGCGATGGCGAAGGCATACACTACCCAATCTTATTGCTCATCCCAGGAGTGCTGCTGCTGTATGTGTACGTCACTCATGCCAGAAAAAACCTCAAAGTTTTTCACAAAAGCTCGATCTTTCCTCTCGAGTTATTCAAGGTAAAAACCTTTAGTATCGGGTTGGCAGGCAACTTTGCATCACGCTTGGGGGCGCAGGCCATACCTTTCCTGCTCCCTTTAATGTTGCAACTGGCGTTAGGCTTTTCCGCCATTCATTCAGGCTTGATGCTGATCCCACTGGCCCTGGCGGCCATGATCATGAAGGAGCTGGTCACCCCGATCCTCCGCCGTTTTGGTTATCGCAATGTGCTAATTTATAGTACGTTTTTTGTCGGCATGGCCATCATGACCCTGGGTCTCTTTGACCAGAATACGCCAATATACTTCCTGGCGATAAACCTGTTCCTGATCGGTTTCGTCAACTCACTGCGATTTACCGCCATGAGCAGCCTTACCCTTGCTGACCTCTATGATGAGAAGGCCAGCAGCGGTAACAGTTTGATGTCTGTCAGCCAGCAGCTCTCTACAACATTCGGTGTTGCGATCAGCGCAGTGCTGCTGAGGATGTTTCAGGCGCCTGCCGATTCCATGCATCTGGATCTGGTGGATTCATTCAGAATAACTTTCGTTATTCTCGGGGTAATAACCATTGCCTCTGGGTTTATTTTCTTCAAGCTCTCGGAACAAGACGGGGCAAATCTGACTGCTCGCCATAACAAGGAATGAGGGGATACGGTGACCCCTCTCCCAAAAGAAAAGGGGGCCAACTATGGCACTTGAGCTCAGGTATGACACCCGTATTAGCTTACCCTCAAAGGGTTTTTATAACCGCGCCGTGCAACGCCGACGTCACTAACCCTGTCAGGCCAGATACCAGCAATTGCAATGACAGAGCAACCAGAATAATGCCAGAAATACGTGCAATCGTGTCCATGGCACCGGTGGAAAGCCGCCCATGCAGCGGGCCAGAAATCAAAAACGTTAAGGCAATGGTCGGTGCCATTGCCAGGATCACGGCCGAAAGCAGCATCATGCCCGCTAAAGTATCATTATGTGCCGCCGACGAAATCCCAACGGCAATCGTCCCGCCACCAATCGATATCGGAAATAGCAATGGCACCACCGCCAAATCATCCGCATTTTTCGGGCTATCGCTGTTTAACGCCGCATTACTTTGATCGGCTTTAGTGCCACGCGTCATCAACGGCCAGCCTTGAAAGAGCAAGGCTGCCCCACCGGTGGCGCTTAACGCATGGGTGCTGAGCCCTAATGCTGTCAACATGTAATTGCCCAGCCAGATAACGATCAACATGACTATCACATAGGCCAGTGACACGCGAAATGCTACCCGCCGCAAAACCTTGTTGGATACGCCTCCCAGAATAGTGGCCGCAGCGGCCATGGTTGCGGGCGGGCTGAACATGGACAGAAAAGTGATATACAACAGTAAAAACTGAATCCACCAGGCTTCCATTTTATCCCCCTACTACGCGCGACTTACGGTTTGCGTTTAATGCAAATAGCCGAACGCTTTAACAAAGCCGTTTGCTCGAACAGTACAATAATCCCTGCCCCCACCCTGGCACCAATGCCAGGCGCGGCAACATTAAAAAACCGTCAGGGGATTATCCCACTCGCAAAAACTAGCGACCTGTTCGTTGTTAACGCCCCCGATAAAGGTTATACACCATCTGCTGGGCAACAGCCGCAACCATTTTTTGCCCCCGTACGCTGTTACCAACGGGATCAAGAGGAGGTGAGAACGCAGCAATCCCCATTACGCCGGGCACCACGGTCAAGATACCGCCTCCAACACCACTTTTACCTGGTAAACCAACGGTGTATGCCCAATCGCCAGAACTGCCATACATCCCTTCCATCGTCATTTCTGCCAGAATAAAGGGCGTGTTAGACTCTGTCAGCACTCGCTTTTTGCTGACGGGGTTGATACCACCGGCGGCAATTGTCGCCCCCATCGTGGCCAATTCAATGGTATTAAGCAGCGTTGAGCATTGGCGGGTATACACATCGCAGGCTTCCATTGGATCGCAGTACATCGCATCAGCGCTATAGAGTAACCAGGCGATCGCACGGTTATGGAAGTTGGTCGTTTGCTCTGAATCATTCACCTCGTCAGAGAGTGCGATCTGTGCCCCCGCTAGTCGCTGTTGCATATCAAGAATACGCAACCAGCGGTTTTCCCGGTCACTCGCTTTCACTAAGCTCACCGTTGACATTGCCCCGGCATTCACCAGCGGTGAGAGGGGTTTGCCGTTATGTAGCTCCAGAGCAATCACCGAGTTAAAGGGCAAGCCAGTGGGATCGGCACCAATCTTGTCCTGAACTTCTTGTGGGCCAACATCTTCCAACGCCAAGGCGAGAGAACACACTTTTGAAATTGACTCCAGCGCAAAGCGAAACTCCGCATCCCCCTGAGAAATGATATCCCCGTCGACGGTCACAATCGCCAAGGCGGCTAAATGGCTTGGCACGCTCGCTAAAAAAGGGATATAGCTGGCATTCTCGCCGCCACTCAATGTGGAATACTGCGCATAGGCATCCGATGCCACCTGTTGAAGACGTTGTAAATCGATAGTCATGTTGTTGCCCCCCAGACTGAATTTGCGGAGTTGGGAGATAATACTCCCAACCCTTGAAAGAAATATTAAGGTTTTGGCACCTGAGCGGCTGTTACAGCAGGCTCAATAGTTCTCATCACGCCAATGGCTATGCAAAGCCACCATCAGGCCCAGCCATTCTAGGCCCGCCCACTTAAACATAGCGTAATAGGCGACCAATGAGCTCTGGGTGAGGTTGATATCGGGTTGAGGGCCCCAAAAAACCGCTAGCGTGCCTAGCACAAAGGTTACCCACTGCTGCTAACATAATGGCGATAGGATAGTTTCAATAGCGATGTGACCAGCTCTACCGGCATAAACGGCAATTATCATCTGATCAGAGTGAAAAAATAGCGGCTGTCTGAGTTTTTATCTTCTCAACCGTAGCGGCTTTCTTGTTTATTCGAGTTAACCAAACAAATAGAACTTTCGCTAACCAGGCTTGAATAAGCCTGGCTGCGATAATGTTGAAGCGATATCCGCCCTTATTTAGCCGCCAGCTTACACAGCGTTAACGCCACGTTATAGGAAGCCTCGAACGACTTAAGGGGTAAAAACTCGAACCGAGAATGGAAGTTGTGCGCGCCGGTAAAGAAATTGGGTGTTAATAACCCCTTGGCGGACAACGCAGCACCGTCTGTACCGCCGCGCATCGGGATGACTTTAGGCTCTATGTTCAACTCGGCCAGTGCGGCAAAAATCAAATCTATGGCCCGGCGGTCATCGGTGATGGCATTGCTGATATTGCTGTAGGTATCGGTGATGTGATACTCCACGCGGGCAGTAGGATATTGCACAGCAATCTTCTCTGCTACTTCACCAATCTGCTGTTTGCGGCGCTCAAAGTTCGCCAAATCGAAATCACGGATATTGGCTTTCAGCAGCGCTTCGCTTTGCGATGCCTGCATGCCGTTAAACCAGATATAACCTTCGCGCCCTTCGGTATGCTCAGGAGTCTGCTGGCGATCGAAGTGGCCGATGTAATCCATCGCCATCAGCAGCGGATTCACCAGCACACCTTTAGAGGACATCGGGTGACTGGTCACGCCGGTAAAGCGCAGTTCGGCGCTGGCGGCGTTGAAGTTTTCATACACCACTTCACCCAATTCGCAGCAGTCGATAGTCCAGGCAAAGTCGACGTCGAAACGCGCCAGATCCAGCGCTTTGGCGCCACACAGGCCAATCTCTTCGTCCGGTACAAACGCCACCACGATATCACCGTGTTGGTCCTCTGCGGTAAGGTTTTCCAACACCGTCATCACTACCGTGACGGCCGCTTTGTTATCCGCCCCCAACACGCTGGTGCCATCGCTGAAAATAATCTCTTCCCCCGGATAGGCTTTGATTTCCGGGTGTTCAGCGGTGCGTAGCCAGATATCTTGCTGCGCGTTCAGGCACAAGTCCTCACCGGTAAAACGCAAGATTTGTGGATGGATGTCCGGCGATAAACCAACGTCTACGGTATCAATATGGGTGATGAATCCGATACGTGGCGCACCGGGTACGTTGCCTTTTTTCACTGCGGTGACGGTGGCATGTTCGTCAATAACCACATTATCCAGGCCGAGTTGGCGTAGTTCCTCAGCCAGCATCTCCGCCATGGCGAACTGACCAGGAGTGCTGGGCAAAGTACTTACCGCTGGGTTGCTCTGGCTGGTGACGGCCAGGTAGCGGAAGAAACGTTGGGTTAACTGCGTGGCGAGCGGTGAAGACATTATGTTGTGTATGAACGCATCCCGTTTGCAAGGCTTCCATGGCTAGGATCACCAGAGCAATCTTTCAGAATTCACCCTTTTGTTAGAGTTTATTTTTGCCAACTACTGCCTTTACCGAGGCTAGCGTTGACCTCATTGTTATCGTTCGATGTTGTTTGCTGACAATGTAAATTTAATGTTATTTATTAAGCGCTTTAGTACAAGCTTTATTTTTCAGTGGTAGGCTCACCAACAGGAAGATAGTGATGATAATTAAAATTACAAAGCTTGCGCTGGCCATAGCAGCGCTCTCAATAAGCTCTGGGGTAGCAGCAAAAACGTTAGTCTATTGTTCAGAAGGTTCACCAGAAAACTTTAACCCGCAACTCTACACCTCCGGGACCAGCGTCGATGCCAGCGCGGTGCCGATCTATAACCGACTGGTGGATTTCAAAGTCGGTACCACCGAACTGCAGCCTAGCCTGGCAAAAAGCTGGGACGTCAGCGAAGACGGTAAGGTGTACACCTTCCATTTGCGCCAAGGAGTGAAGTTCCAGAGCAACAAATATTTCAAGCCAACGCGCGACTTTAACGCCGATGATGTGATCTTCTCGTTTATGCGCCAGAAAGATCCAAACCATCCCTATCACAACGTTTCCAACGGCAACTACTCCAACTTCGAAAGCCTGGAGTTCGGCAAGCTAATCACCGCCATCGACAAGGTTGATGACCATACCGTACGTTTCACTCTGGCCCATCCGGAAGCGCCGTTTGTTGCCGATTTAGGCTGGTATTTCGCCTCAATTCTCTCTGCGGAATACGCCAATAGCATGTTGAAGGCGGGCACGCCAGAGCGTGCGGATATGGAGCCGATTGGCACCGGGCCGTTTGAATTGAAGCAATATCATAAAGACTCCCGCATCCTGTTTACCGCCTTCCCTGATTACTGGCAGGGCAAAGCGAAAATCGACCGTCTGGTGTTCTCCATCACGCCGGACGCGTCGATCCGTTACGCCAAGCTGGAAAAAAATGAATGCCAGGTGATGCCGTTCCCTAACCCGGCAGACCTGCCACGCATGAGGGAAAATAAAGACATCAACCTGATGCAAAAAGCGGGCTTGAACACCGGCTTCCTGGCATTTAACACCCAGAAGGCACCGCTGGATAACGTGAAGGTCCGTCAGGCATTGGCGCTAGCCATTAATAAACCGGCGATCATCGAGGCGGTATTCCAAGGTACTGGCACTGCGGCGAAAAATATACTGCCTCCGGGCGTGTGGAGTGCCGATGCGGATTTGAAAGACTACGATTACGATCCGGAGAAGGCCAAAGCACTACTGAAAGAAGCTGGCTTCGCCAACGGCATGACCATCGATCTGTGGGCAATGCCGGTTCAGCGCCCGTATAACCCGAATGCCAAGCGCATGGCCGAGATGATCCAGGCCGACTGGGCGAAAGTGGGCGTAACGGCCAAAGTGGTCACCTTTGAGTGGGGCGAGTACCTGACACGGGTGAAAAACGGCGAGCATCAGGCTGCACTGATGGGCTGGACCACGGCAACCGGAGACCCGGATAACTTCTTTGGCCCGCTGTATAGCTGTACGTCAGCCAACGGCGGCTCTAACTCGTCGAAGTGGTGTTATCAGCCGTTTGATAAGCTGATCCTGGAGGCTCGAGCCGAAAGTAATCACCAAAAGCGCGTTGATCTGTACAAAGAAGCCCAGCAGATGATGCACGACCAGATGCCTGCGGTGATGATTGCCCACTCGACGATTTTTGAGCCGGTGCGCAAAGAGGTCACCGGATACGAAATCGACCCGTTCGGCAAACACATTTTCTATCAGGTCGATGTGAAATAAACGCTGACGCTTGAACGATGACTCAGGGCTTCAAACCGAGAGGGATGAAGCTTTTTTTTGGCGAAAAGCTCATTCAAGGTATGTTGCCTATTAAGCCCCAAAAAACTCGAATAGTATGATGTTTGAAGAATAAAACCGCCATCGCCTGTGATCCAGAACCTATATTTAATTAATGAGGCCTGCCTTTTTCGGCCAGGGTTCCACAGGGAGAAAAGTATCAACCACTTATTCGGCCACCAATGGCTGCTGGCAATGACGTTGATCACCAGCGCCAATGCGGCTCCCACAACGCCACCGGATCCGATTGTTCTGGCGCAGGAGCAATTTGCGCAGATTGCTGCCTACCAGTGCAGGATCGACTCCCGTTCGGCACAAGGCGATCGTACCCTGATGCGTTACAGCTACCGTAAGCCGGGCTATGTGCGGATGGATTTTAGCGAACCTCATCGCGGTGCCGTGCTGATCTATGATCCCGACAGCGGTAAGGTGCGCGTATGGCCATTCGGTATCGGCACTCTGCCAGTGCTGAGCCTGTCCCCCAGCAACTCGTTGGTACAAGGCCCTAATGGCCATCGCGTAGACCAATCGGACGTCGGCACCTTGCTGCGTAATATTCGCCATCTCCAGCAAAGGGGGAAAACGACCGTGATCGGCAAGGAAGCCCTGGCAGGCCAAGCCGCTTTGCATGTCACCATCCTTGAAGCGACAGGGGTTAGCATCGATGGCGTTCACCGTTATGAGGTTTGGCTAGAGGATAGCCACGGCTTCCCAACCAAGGTGGTCAGCTACGATAGCAACGATCGAGAAATGGAAACCGTGATGATGGATGCGCTGGTGTTCAACCTGCATTTTCCCGCTGACTTCTTTACCCCTTAAGGCAGAACCTGATATGACCGAATACCAGTTAACCACCCTCTGGCGCATCAAAGCCCCGTTACCAACGGTATGGGAGGTGCTTTATCATCCCGATATCTGGCCAAGCTGGTGGAAAAACCTGTTACAGGTGGTTGAGATAGGCAAAGGCGATGCGCTCGGCATCGGTGCGTTGCATCGTTATACCTGGCAAGGCGTACTGCCTTACCGCATCACCTTTGATATGCATATCGTGAATATTGTGCCGTTACAGTTACTGGAGGGACAAGCCAGCGGCGAAGTAGAAGGGGTCGGCCAATGGCTGTTAAGTTCCGATGGGGTTTATACTCTTGCGCGTTATACCTGGCATGTCCGAACCACTACGCTCTGGATGAACTGCCTGGCACCGCTGGCAGCACCGTTATTTCGCTGGAACCACGATGCGGTGATGCGGGCCGGAGCCAAAGGATTGGCGCAACGGCTGGGTACCAGCGTTGAAATGAGTTGATTGTCAGCTATAGTGCTAGCAAATCATCAGGAACCGCCATGCACATAAGACCTTACCAAGAGGCCGATCGCCCTTTCCTACGCAGCCTGTATCTGACCGCCCGCCAAGCCACCTTTACCTGGCGTGATACGCGAAATTATCAGCTGGAAGATTTTGATCGCTCAACGATTGGCGAAGAGATCTGGGTAGCCGAGCAGGACGGCAAGCTGCTCGGCTTTGTCTCGATTTATCGCGCCGAAAATTTTATTCATAATCTGTATGTCGACCCCCTGTTGCCGCCACAGGGCGTGGGCAGCGCGCTGTTGCATGCCGCAGAGCAGACGTTTACCTCAACCGGCTCGCTCAAGTGCCTGGTGAAAAATGACAAGGCGCTGGCGTTCTATCACAAACACGGCTGGCAGATCGTCTCCACCGGTGGTGACGGCGGCGAAGAGTATTACCTTTTACATTCGCCGAAAGGATAGCGTTGTTCTTAAGCTTGCGGTTTCAGCACAATGGAACAAGCGTATCTGTCCGCCGGATGGATAGACACCGTCGTTTCGAACGTTTCACCATGGCGATCAACGTAACGACGAACAATCCTCAGTGCGGGTGAGCCGGGTTCAACGCCAAGCACTTTGGCAATTTTCGGCGATACGCCAACGGCGGTGATGGTCTGCCGAACCTCTTCACTCTTGACCCCATAATGTTTTTCAATCAGCTCGCTGATCAATGCGTAGGGATCGCTGCGCACCAGGCGACGTATCTTGTCATAAATAAGTCGGGTATAGCTGTCTGTCCAGCAGATGGGGGCGTCTTTCTTTGCGCCGTCTTCACGGATACTGGCGATATGTAACCAGCGCGATCCTGGCGCACCACCGATCACTTGAGATAGCTCCTCATCAGCCACCACCTCATCAATCTTTTTCACCACCCGAAGGTTATTGTTGGCCAGGAAAAGCAAATCTTCCAGGCTGGCCAGCGGGTGATTCATAGCGCTGTCTGATTTTTTTTCCACTATCAGCGTGCCAATCCCCTTACGCCTGACGATCAACCCCTGCTCGGTGATATCACGCAAGGCTTCACGAATGGTATGTCGGCTGACATCAAACTGTTCGCACAGCTCCATTTCAGGTGGCAACAGCGTGCCTACCGGGTACTTACCCGAGGCAATGCTTTGCACCAGCTCACGAGCAATACGTTTATAAAGAGATTCTTTCATAGCGGTCTGGCCGTTACTCCCGAAAAAACTTTCAGATCAACATCACAAAGTTGTAGCAAGACAGCTTTGTTCAAATGTCCGTACATTATATATTGTCCGTACATATCAAATGTACGGACATTTAAAATAACCTGAACAGCAAGAGTCCTCGTTTCCTCGCGCCTCACGAGCTGCTGTTTAGCCACCTGTCCCTATATGACATATGAAATAAATCTTACCACCATTCTTACACTCAGGGAGGCAATATGGCTTCTAATGTTCTTGATTCTATTCTGTTCCGTGACGCTTTTGGTACCCCGGAAATGCGTGCCATTTTTGATGATCGCGAGTTGGTACGCAAGTACGTCGAGGTGGAGGTCGCTCTGGCCAAAGCCGAAGCTCGCTGTGGGGTGATCCCAGTGGAAGCCGCAGAGGAAATTGCGGCCAGATGCAGTGCGGACACGCTGGATTTTGACCTACTGCGTCATGAAACCGAAATCGTTGGCTATCCCATTTTACCGTTGGTGCATCAGATATCGAAGCAGGCTGGCAGCTCAGGGGGATACGTTCACTGGGGGGCAACGACACAAGATATTATGGATACCGCAGTAGTCCTGCAAATCCGCGATGCATTCGAACTTATCGAAACCGATATCAACGAACTACGCCGCATTCTGGCTGACATGGCACAGCGCTACCGAACCACCCCAATGGCCGGACGCACCCATTTGCAGCAAGCCTTGCCGATCACCTTCGGCTATAAGGCAGCAATCTGGCTCAATATGTTTGATCGGCACGCCGAACGCCTGGCGCAAGCCCGCCCGCGCGTCCTGGTAGGCCAATTCGCCGGAGCCGCCGGGACGTTGGCATCGCTGGGGGATAAGGGGCTGGTTGTGCAGCAGGCGATGATGGAAGAGCTGAGGTTGGGCACTCCGGACTCCACCTGGCATGTAGCACGCGACGGTTTTGCCGAAGCCGTTAACCTGTTGGGCCTGATCACCGGATCGTTGGGCAAAATCGCCTATGACGTCATGCTAATGGCCTCAAACGAATTCGGCGAACTCTATGAACCCTTCGTCAAAGGCCGTGGTGCCAGCAGTACCATGCCGCAAAAACGCAATCCCATATCCAGTGAGCTTATGCTGGCCTGCGCCAAAGGAGTTCGTCAGCAGGCTGGGTTGATGTTGGATGCGATGGTCCAGGATCTGGAGCGCGCTACCGGGCCCTGGCATGCCGAATGGATAGCCATCCCAGAAAGCTTCATTCTCAGCGCCGGTGCACTGAAGCAGGCAAGATTTATGCTCGGTGGGCTGATTGTGGATGAAGCTGCCATGGCAAAAAACCTGGACATGACGAATGGGTTGATCGTAGCCGAAGCCGTGATGATGGGGCTTGCACCTTATATTGGCCGCCAGGATGCCCATGATGTGGTGTATGACGCCTGCCGCATTGTCAATGAACAGGGAGGACGCCTCGCCGATGTGCTGAACGCGTTACCGGCCATTGCCAGTCGTCTGGAACCAGAGCTGATTGAGCAGCTTACCGACCCGACCAATTATTTGGGTATGGCACCGCAAATGGTGGATCGGGCAGTACAGCAATCAGCCAAACAGGGCTAACGCATCCGCAGGAAATTCAATCCTTGTATAAGGAGATAATTATGTCAGCAGGATCACCCGACAGAAAGAAAAAAGCTATCGCCACCCTGATCCCACTGCTTTTAGGCTTGGCGATCTGGCTTTACCCGGTCCCCGAGGGATTAACACCGCAGGCTTGGCAGATGTTCGCCATCTTTGCAGCAACTATTGCGGCTATTCTGACTCAACCACTGCCCTCCGGGGCAGTCATGCTGGTCGCGCTTTGCGTAGCCATTTTTACCGGAACCCTGACGGAGGCTAAAGCCTTATCCGGCTTTGCCAGTGGGACAGTATGGCTGATTTTCTGTGCTTATATCCTGTCACTGGGGTTCGTTACCTCCGGCTTGGGCAAGCGTATCGCCTATAAAATGCTGTCACTATTTGGTGGCAGCAGCCTGGGTATTGCCTACTCGCTAGGGGTATCCGATCTGATTATGGCTCCGGCCATGCCATCGGTAACCGCCAGATCGGGAGGCATCATCTTTCCCATCGTACGCTCTATCAATGAAGTCTTAGGGTCGGCACCAGGTAAGAGCGGTAAAAAGATCGGCGACTTTCTGATTATGGTGTGCTTCCAGTTCACCCCCATTACCGGTGCCATATTTCTGACGGGTATGGCGGCGAACCCACTGGTGGGCAGCCTGGCAAAAGATTCGTTGGGGGTAGAAATAACCTGGGGTGGCTGGTTCGTGGCCGCGGTCGTTCCCGCCATGGTGTGCTTTTTCCTGATGCCACTGCTGGTCTATAAGATCTTGAACCCGGAACTTAAAAAGACCCCGGAAGCGAAAGACATGGGACGCCGTGCCCTCAATGAGCTGGGTGCTATGTCAGGCGTTGAAAAAAAGGTCGCGCTGGGTTTTATCTTGGCGCTGCTGGGCTGGGGCACCAGTCTGCTGACAGGATTATCGGCCACCACGGTAGGGCTGGGGTTGGCTGCCTATCTGTTTGCTACTCATGCCGTGAGTTGGAAAGACCTGCTTAAAGATCAGGCCGCGTGGGATACGGTGATCTGGTTCAGCGTCATCATCAGCCTGGCGGGCGGGCTATCCAGCCTCGGTTTTATCAGTTGGATGACCACCAAGCTCGAAACCACTATTAGCGGTTTTGGCGCAATGCAGACGTTTGTCATTCTGGGGATACTGTATATTTATGTGCATTATCTGTTTGCCACGGCCTCCGGCCATGTCGCTGCACTGTATGCACCGTTCGCGGCTACCGCTATCGCTGCTGGCGCGCCACCGATGATGGTTGCCATCTGTTTTGGTATTTTCAGCAATTTGATGTGGGGAAATACCGAATATGGCGGCGGCCCTGGCCCCATTTACTTCGCTCAGGGATATTTTGAACGGCCACGTTTCTACAAAATCAACTTTTGCGTGGTGACGTTCAACGTCATTCTGATCTTCGTTGTCGGCCTCGCCTGGTGGAAATTGCTAGGGTACTATTGATTACTATTACCGAATCAGGCGTCATGGGCATAGCGCCTGATTCATTCAGTGCATTCACTCCCCATAACCAACCAAGGAATAGCCATCGTGGATCCGGCTGGCGTCAATACAGGGATAGACACCTACCGCGCACAAACAAAGCGCTACGTACATCTGCTTTTTGCCCTTCAGGCGATAGGTGCATCCTCACCTGCGATTATCATCTCACTGGGCGGATTGGTGGGTGAGACATTAAGCAGTAATAAAGCCTTATCCACGCTGCCGGTCAGTCTCTTCAACATTGGCCTGGCCTTGTCCGTGTTACCTGTAGGAGCCCTGATAGCCCGCTTTGGGCGCGTTAACGCCTATACCCTTGGTGCGCTCAGTGCGTTCATCGGTGGGATAATAGCTGCATGGGGCGTCATAAACGGCTCTTTCATCCTGTTCTGTCTAGGCTGTCTGATGGCCGGGGGTTACGCGGCGTGCGTGCAAAGCTACCGTTTTGCGGTAACGGATTATGTCACCAAACCTGAGCAACCCGTGGCGATCTCCCGGGTTATGCTTGGCGGACTGTTAGCAGCAGTGATTGGCCCACAACTGGTGATCTGGACGCAAAACCTGTTGCCAGTTCCCCTGTCGGCCAGTTTCCTCGGGCAGTCTCTGCTGGCGTTGATTGCGTTGCTGCTTTTATGGCAAATGCGGCGCATGACCGCTCGCTTGGCGGCTCAACAAAACCCGCTTTCCGACCCCGTTCAAACAACATCAACAGATAAAATTCGCTCTCTGGGGGAAATCGCCGGTTCATTGCGCTTTATCACCACCGCAGTGGCAGCCTTGGTCTCTTATGGGCTGATGACGTTTATGATGACCGCAACGCCGCTGGCGATGATCCATCACGGACACAGCCTGTCTACTGCCACATTAGGGATCCAATGGCATATTCTGGCCATGTACGCGCCGGCGTTTATCACTGGCCGGCTGATATCGCGTTTCGGGCCACGTTACGTCTGCGCCAGCGGGCTATTGCTGACGGCCTGCGCCGCTGCGGTTTCCATGATAGGCACCGAGGTCATCTGGTTCTGGGGAGGATTAATTCTGCTTGGCGTCGGCTGGAACTTTGGCTTTGTCAGCGCGACCGTCATGCTGAGCGCTTGTTACACACATCAAGAACGGCTGAAGGTTCAATCACTGAATGACTCTTTTGTCTTCGGCACCACCGCATTAGCCTCTCTGTTATCTGGGCAGATGATGCATATTCTCGGCTGGTTCTGGCTGAATATGCTGGTGTTTATTCCGGTCGTCATTGCGTTGGGATTGCTGTTTATCCAGGGTATGGCGGAAAAAAAAGCTGCTGGATAAACCTTCACTAGCGCACGGAAGGGTCAACGGCAATATTTCAGCGTGCGCCACCAAAACAGCAATGCCACCAGGCTTACCGAGCCGCCCAGCCAGCATACGCCATGCCACCCCGCCCACGCATAAATATGGCTACCGGCAAACGCCCCCAACCCACTGCCGACGGCATAAAACAGCATGTAGCACCCAACCAGACGACTGTGGGACTGCGGATGCGCAGTGAAAATCATACTCTGGTTGAGGACATGGATTGCCTGCCCGGCCAGATCCAGCAAGATGATACCGCCAATCAGGTACGCCATTCCTCGCTCCATCAACCCAAGCGGCAACCAAGCGATCATCAGCAACAACAGGCACATCCCGCTAGCTAGCTGCCCCCAGCCTTGGTCAGCTAGATGCCCGGCCCTCATCGCCGCCAGCGCACCAACTGCCCCTACCAACCCAAATGCACCAATGGTCGAATGAGAAAAAAGAAATGGGGGCTGGCTCAAGGGGAGAACCAGCGTGCTCCAGAAGATGCTGAATGCCGCGAACATCAGCAACGCCAACATACCGCGTACCTGCAAAATCCGGTCATGGCGCAGCAGGTCCAGCATTGAGCTCAGCAGTTGCCAATAGCTTAACTTCAACTCGCAAGCAGGCTGTTTTGGCAATAAACGAGCCAGAACAGGAAGCAATATCAGGGTAATCGCCGCTGAGAAAAAGTAGATCGTTCGCCAACCGCCGATATCCGCCAGTAACCCAGAGAGAGTGCGCGCCAGCAGTAAACCCATCACCACTCCGCCCTGAGCGGCCCCCACCACGCGTCCACGTTCCTGCGGGGAGGCCAACGTAGCGGCAAAGGCGATCAATCCCTGCGTCATCGCGGTTCCCAATAGCCCCACCAGCAGCATGGCTGCCAGTAGTGCCAGACTACTACTAGACACAACAACCATCAGCAACGCAGCAATCAACAGTATTTGCTGCACCGCCAGCAGGCGATGGCGATCCAGCAAATCCCCCAAAGGAACCACCAATAACAGCGCACAGGCACAGCCGACCTGGGTCGCCGCGATCACCATCCCTACTCTTGCCAGGCTGATATTAAAATCCACCGCAATGGCATCAAGCAGCGGTTGCGCGTAATAAACATTGGCCACGCTGAAAGCGCAGGCTGCTGCCAACAGCAGCACCAGTGACGAAGGTAAAAGCTCAACAGATTGCGAGCGGAAGGCTTCCAGCGGTTTATCACTCATTAAGCGCCTCATTAAAAGTGGTTTCATTATTAAACTCAATGCACTTTAGTGAAAGAGGTTTTATAATGCAACCAGAATAATTCTGGAGCCGCAGCATGAAACGAAAAAGCCTTGAGGATGCTCAATGCCCGGTAGCACGAACCTTGGATGTGCTGGGTGACTGGTGGTCACTGTTGATCATCCGCGACGCCTTTGACGGTATTAGCCGGTTTAGTGAGTTTCAAAAGAATCTGGGGATGGCAAAGAATATTCTTTCCACTCGGCTACGCACGCTGGTCACCCAGGGGATTTTGCAAGTGAGCCCTGCCGCCGATGGCAGCGCCTATCAGGAGTATTTGCTGACCGATAAAGGCCGCGAAATCTTCCCGATTATCGTCGCACTGCGCCAATGGGGAGAGGATCATCTTTTTGCGGCAGGAGAGGACTATTCACGCCTGGTGGAAAACGACAGCGGCCAGCCAATACCTCGCATGACGCCAATCGGCCATGCAGGGCAAGAACTCAACCTACGCAATACCCGGGTTGTCAAAGTAGATGAGAAATAAAAATGCTGAAAGTCATTGCCGAAGATTTTATCAAGGTTGAAGCGATAGAAACGGTGTTACCGCTTTATCAAGAGTTGGTTGAAGCCACCAAGTAGGAACCCCGCTGCATAGCCTATGATCTGTATGTCGATCAAAAGGATGCCGGGCACTTTATCTTTATCGAAGAGTGGCCCGATCGCGCGGCGTTGGAGGCTCACTGCGCGAGTGAACACTTTAAACGCCTGGTGCCGCTGATCGATCAACATAAACGTAAGGATGCCAGCTATATATTGATGGATAATTTTCCTGAGAAAGCATAGAGAAGTGGCCAAGCAATAGCCTGTCAGGCCAGCCTGAGTCCGTTTGAATACCGAACTCAGGCCTGGTTAACCGCTTGATGCAGGCAAACTAAATTTATAGGCTCCGTTAAAAATATAGAGCTAATAATAAATAGTTACTGTTTAGTGACTCCCAATGTGACTATGGCCTCATTGCCAGAAACGTATAACGAATAATCCTTATTAGAGGATACAGGTTTAATGCCTTTTTCTATCATCCCTGTAAGTCTATCCATATTGGCTTGCTCATCACCGTAACCATGCAATGTTTGCGTTAACCCCTTATTAATCAACTGGAAAGACGCAATAAACTCTGAGGCCGGGCTAAGAAAATGGCCAATCAGCGGCTTGTTTTCCATGATTAATTTTGTTCTTTCGTTAATATTCACTTGCCCAGTTGTGCCGATAGTCTCTATGTTTGGGTAGCTCAGCATTTCTCTGGCAATCATGTTAAAAACAAAATCTTCATATTCACGCTGTGACTTCATGGCGCTGCTTAGCTGAGCACTGAATGCAAAAACGGTGATTAGAGGGACAAGTGATAGATATTTTAATCTTGGAGAAAAATACATAATCGGAATGGCAATAATGACCAATAGTACCGAAAATGAAACCAGAGTCCTTGGGAATATAGGGGCATCTTGCAAAAGGACTGTTGGCCCCATTAGAGACACCAAGAAAATAAAACATGACAGTAAAGCGTATATCATGAATGAAACTATTTTCTTTTTATGTGCATAATTCCTGACTATCATGAATACCAAAGCAACCACTACAGGCACCAGGAAATAGATATAAACAGGGCCGTAAAAATACGATAGAATCAGTTCTTTCAATGCCTTTATCGTGCCTAACAGTTTTTCAGCACCCTCAGCATTCGGCAAAATAATTTCCGATCGCGAGTTGTTTTTTACAGCAAAAAACAGCATATAAACCAGATAAAAACAAACAAATGTCACTGCCTTGTTTATTATTAATTTTATGGATTGGGCTATTGTAGATTCACTTTTAACTGCAATAATCATCATATCAATGGCAAGCAGGCCGATGAAAATATTCATGCATGGTTGATAGATGGTTAGCGATAACACGCCCGCTATTATTTTTATTGAGCCTTCACGAATTATGCTGTCGTTCCTATAGGTATAGGCTAACACGGCAAGAAACAAGGCAATAACCATGCCTAAAGAATCGTATCTATAGGCAATATTTTGTAATAAGTAGGGATTGAAAATAAAAAGGGCCGCAACAAGCTTGGCATGCGGAACATCCATTTTATCCAAATGTTTAAAAAGCAATAAGGAAGCGGCACCCATAAACAGACAAGATGCAATCATTGTATAGGGGAACAGGTCAAGATTATAGCGCCCACTCGCCGATAGAATTTTCATCAGAATATCCGCGATTGGCCGCCCTAATCCACGCCATCCATATTGACCTGTAATCGCTCGATCTAAGTCATCCCTGTAAAACACCCCAGCTTGAATAAGAGGATATATAAACAACAGAGCCAACCCTGAATACAAGGCCAATGTTTTTTTATCGTCTTTGCAGATCATCTGATTTTCCATCTCACTTTTTAACTATGTAACGCGGCCTGCGTTTTGTTTCTACGTAAATCCGTCCTACATATTCACCTAGGACACCTATTCCTATTAGCTGCACACCGCCAAGGAAGAGGATAGAAACTATAATAGAGGAATAGCCCGGTACCGGATTGCCCCAAATTAATTTATCCAGAATCATCCATGCACCATAAATGAAGGATAAAGTGGCAACGAAAAAACCGATATATGCCCATACCCGTAGCGGAAAGGTCGAAAAACTGGTGATACCTTCTATCGCAAGATTCCACAGTTTCCAGCCATTGAATTTACTTGAGCCAGCAACTCGTTGAGCTCTTGAATACTCAACGATATCAACCTTCCCACCCACCCAACTTAATATCCCTTTCATAAACAGGTTTCTTTCGGGAAGTAATTTGATGTTATCCACGACTTCTCGAGACATGAGCCTAAAATCGCCGACGTTTTCTTCTATGGCCGGTTTGCTTATTTTGTTGTGAATGCGATAAAACCATTCTGCAGTTTTACGCTTCATTCTACCATCACTCTGTCTATCTATACGTTTGGCTAAAACAACTTCCGCACCATTTTCCCATTTATTCAACAACAACGGGATAACATCTATTGGATCCTGGAGATCTACGTCAATAGGAATGATGACATCACCCGAAGATGCCTCCAACCCAGCAAATAAGGCTGGCTCTTTTCCAAAATTACGAGTGAAATTGATAATTTTTATCTTCTCATCAGCTAGTGACAAGGCCGATATTATGTTCTCTGTTTTATCAGAACTGCCATCGTTTACAAATACAATTTCTATATCTTTGTCTGCAAACTCTTTATATTCACGAACGGATTTATAGAAGAGAGGAATTGCTTCCTCTTCATTATATACAGGAACCACCAGCGATATTTTCATTTATCATCCTTGAATACAACTAGTTTAGAATAAATGAAGCCACAGATGAGACTTACTGCAGAAAAAGTAATCAGTGTGACTATTGGGTTAGCGTTTACTTCATCTGCGATCCAACCTACGCAAAATGCCATGCCCCCCATAAACAGCACATACGCCATGTAGCGGACAGTAGTCGCTTCTTTTTTAAAGGTCCACCTGGCGTTTGCAAAGAACGAGAAGGTCACCGCGATGCAAAAGGCAACCACGTTGGATATTGATTGGGAGAAACCACTAAAAAATATGAGCGCAAACACAGCCCAATGAACAAAGGTGTTCAGCACACCTATAGATGCATAACGTAAAAAAGTATTCAATGCGAAAAATTCTTATAAGTTAGTTTGCCGTATTCTGCCACCACATGATGCTGATGGCAAAACTTTCGAGGCTAACACAATGAATGCTCGCTGAAAAAGAAAAATCCCCTGTAAAACAGAGGATTTTCTTTCTATTCACGCTATCGAGTGAGGCTGATATTAACTTATCATTCCCATTCGATCGTCGCCGGTGGCTTCCCGCTGATATCATAAACCACACGGGAAATACCGTTGACTTCGTTGATGATACGGTTAGAAACACGGCCAAGGAAATCGTACGGCAGGTGTGCCCAATGCGCGGTCATAAAGTCGATGGTTTCTACCGCACGCAGTGAGACTACCCAATCGTATTTACGGCCATCGCCCATCACGCCAACGGAACGCACCGGCAGGAACACGGTGAACGCCTGGCTGACCTTGTTGTACAGATCGGCTTTGTGCAGCTCTTCGATGAAGATCGCATCGGCACGGCGTAGCAGATCGCAATACTCTTTCTTCACTTCGCCCAATACGCGCACGCCCAGACCTGGCCCTGGGAACGGGTGACGGTACAGCATGTCGTACGGCAGGCCCAGCTCCAGACCAATCTTGCGCACTTCGTCTTTGAACAGCTCTTTCAGCGGTTCTACCAGCCCCAGCTTCATTTCTTTCGGCAGGCCACCAACGTTGTGGTGCGATTTGATCACGTGCGCTTTGCCGGTAGCGGAAGCGGCAGACTCGATCACATCCGGGTAGATGGTGCCCTGAGCCAGCCACTTCACGGCGCTCTGCTTGCAGGCTTCTTCGTCAAACACTTCGACAAAGACGCGGCCAATGATCTTACGCTTGGCTTCTGGCTCATCCACACCCGCCAACGCGCTCAGGAAACGGTTTTCTGCCGCTACGTGCACGATGTTCAGACCGAAGTGGTCACCGAACATTTCCAACACCTGGTCGGCTTCGTTGAGGCGCAGCAGGCCGTTATCTACGAATACGCAGGTCAGGCGCTTGCCAATGGCACGGTGCAGCAGCATGGCGGTAACGGATGAGTCCACGCCGCCAGACAGGCCGAGGATCACGTGATCTTCACCGACCTGCTCACGAATACGCGCAACGGCATCTTCGATGATGGTGGCAGGCGTCCACAGCGCTTCACAACCACAGATATCCAGCACGAAACGCTCCAGGATACGCTGGCCTTGGCGGGTATGGGTGACTTCCGGGTGGAACTGTACGCCGTAGAAGCGTTTTTCCTCGTTGGCCATAATGGCAAACGGGCAGGTATCGGTGCTGGCAACGGTGACGAAATCTGACGGGATAGCGGTAACTTTATCGCCGTGGCTCATCCATACGTCTAATACCGGTTTGCCTGCCGGGCTGATCGCATCTTCGATATCGCGGATCAGGGCGCTTGATTGGGTGATTTCCACCTGCGCATAACCGAACTCACGCTCGGTTGAACCCTGTACATGGCCGCCCAGTTGCATCGCCATGGTCTGCATGCCGTAGCACACGCCCAATACCGGTACGCCGGCGGTGAAGACATATTCTGGCGCACGCGGGCTGCTCAGTTCGGTGGTGCTTTCCGGGCCACCGGAGAGAATGATGCCGCTTGGATTGAATTCGCGGATCTGCTCTTCGCTGACGTCCCAGGCCCACAGCTCACAGTAAACACCAATCTCACGCACGCGGCGGGCAATCAGTTGGGTGTATTGTGAACCGAAATCCAGGATCAGGATGCGATGCTTATGAATATTTTTTGTCATGTGAGGCAAATTCCAGCAACAGAGAAAAAGAGCAAAAAGGGTATTTGGGATGAGAGGTTGCCCCCTCATCCCTGCCCCTCTCCCGCAGGAGAGAGGTTAAAGCATTAGCCCATGCGGTAGTTTGGTGATTCTTTGGTGATGGTCACGTCATGCACATGGCTTTCTTGAATCCCGGCACCGCTGATGCGCACAAACTCGGCTTTGGTACGCAGTTCGTCGATGGTCGCACAGCCGGTCAGGCCCATGCAGGAACGCAGGCCACCCATCTGCTGATGTACAATCGCCTTCAGCATGCCTTTGTAGGCCACACGGCCTTCGATACCTTCCGGCACCAGTTTATCAGCGGCGTTATCGGTCTGGAAGTAACGGTCCGAGGAACCTTTGGACATCGCGCCCAGAGAACCCATCCCACGGTAAGATTTGAACGAACGGCCCTGATACAGCTCGATTTCGCCCGGAGATTCTTCCGTCCCTGCCAGCATTGAACCAACCATCACGCAAGACGCACCGGCAGCAATCGCTTTGGCGATATCGCCAGAGAAGCGGATACCACCGTCAGCGATAACAGGGATACCTGTTCCTTCCAGCGCTTCGACCGCATCGGCGATAGCGGTGATCTGCGGAACACCCACGCCGGTTACGATACGAGTCGTACAGATAGAGCCAGGACCGATACCGACTTTCACCGCGCTTACGCCGGCTTCCATCAGGGCTTTGGCACCAGCCCCGGTCGCGACGTTGCCGCCAAGGATTTGCAGGTCCGGGTATTTGGCACGGGTTTCACGGATGCGCTGTAACACGCCTTCGGAATGGCCGTGTGAAGAGTCGATGAGCAGTACGTCAACACCAGCAGCGACCAGCGCATCAACACGCTCTTCGTTACCGGCACCAGCACCCACCGCAGCGCCTACGCGCAGACGGCCATGCTCATCTTTACAGGCGTTAGGTTTACGCTCTGCTTTCTGGAAGTCTTTGACGGTGATCATGCCCAGCAGGTGGAAACTGTCGTCCACCACCAGCGCTTTTTCAACGCGTTTTTCGTGCATTTTTTGCAGCACAACTTCACGCGCTTCGCCTTCCTTGACGGTGACCAGGCGCTCTTTTGGCGTCATCACTGCGGTGACAGGCTGAGTCAGATCGGTTACGAAGCGCACGTCACGGCCGGTAATGATCCCCACCAGTTCGTTTTCTTCGGTCACAACCGGGTAACCGGCAAAGCCGTTACGCGCGGTTAACTCTTTCACTTCTGCCAGCGTGGTGGAAGGTGTAACGGCCTGTGGGTCCGTGACCACGCCGCTTTCATGTTTTTTCACCCGGCGAACTTCTTCCGCCTGGCGCTCAATGGACATGTTTTTGTGAATGAAGCCCAGACCGCCTTCCTGCGCTAGCGCAATGGCCAGGTTGGATTCGGTTACGGTATCCATGGCTGCGGACAGCATAGGGATATTCAGGCGGATAGATTTGGTCAGTTGGGTGCCAAGATCTGCGGTATTAGGCAGAACTGTGGAGTGGGCTGGAACCAGGAGAACGTCATCAAACGTTAGAGCTTCTTTTACAATACGTAGCATGGGCAATATCTCACCAAGGTGGATGCGGAAAAGATAAAATATTGCCGTGGCATTATACAGAGCGTAATCGGTTGCCTCCAGCACTTTCTTACAAAAACTCTTGATTACCTTTCGCCGAGCTGTAATATCGACCAATTAAGTGCTTGTTTTGAAATTTGATCTGGGTCACATGTCACTACCTACTTCACCGTCCATTTTTACCGTAAGCCGCCTCAATCAGACGGTTCGACAGCTGCTGGAAATGGAAATGGGGCAGATTTGGCTCTCCGCCGAGATCTCCAACTTCTCCCAGCCCTCCTCCGGCCACTGGTATTTCACGCTGAAAGATGACCGTGCCCAGGTGCGTTGCGCGATGTTCCGCAACAGCAACCGCCGCACCACCTTTCGCCCACAAAATGGCCAGCAGGTTCTGGTTCGTGCCAGCATCACCCTGTATGAACCACGTGGTGATTACCAACTGATCGCCGAAAGCATGCAGCCTGCCGGTGACGGCCTGCTGCAACAACAATTCGAACAGTTAAAACAGCGCCTGGCGGCCGAAGGTTTGTTTGATCAGCAGTTCAAACAACCATTGCCAAGCCCGGCTAAATGCGTTGGGGTGATCACCTCCGCCAGCGGCGCGGCTCTGCACGATATTTTGCAGGTGCTACAGCGGCGGGATCCTTCACTGCCGATCGTGATTTATCCCACGTCCGTGCAAGGTGCAGAAGCTCCGTTGCAGATCGTTCGCGCGATCGAAACCGCCAACCGCCGTGATGAGTGCGATGTGCTGATCGTCGGGCGCGGCGGTGGCTCGTTAGAAGATTTATGGAGCTTTAACGACGAACGCGTCGCGAAGGCAATTTTTGCCAGCCGTATCCCGATCGTCAGCGCCGTCGGCCATGAAACAGACGTTACCATTGCCGACTTTGTTGCCGACCTGCGGGCACCTACCCCTTCCGCGGCCGCAGAGTTGGTCAGCCGTAATCAGCTTGAGCTGTTGCGCCAATTGCAGTCACAGCAACAGCGGCTGGAAATGGCGATGGACTATTATCTGGCGCAGCGCCAGCAGCAGTTCACCCGCATCAACCACCGTCTGCAACAGCAGCATCCACACCTGCGGCTAGCTCGGCAGCAAACGCTGTTATTCAAGCTACAGCGCCGTTTGGAAGATGGGATGCAGCAGCAATTGCGCCTATCTTCTCGCCGCAGTGAACGCGTGCAGCAGCGCCTGGCGCAGGTACAGCCGATGGGCCGCATCCACCGCTTGCAGCAGCGTGTTCAGCAGCAGGAATACCGATTGCAGCAAGGGATGGAGCGGCAACTCAATGGCTATCGCCAACGCTTTGGTGTCGCCTGTAGTCAGTTGGAGGCAGTTAGCCCACTGGCAACCCTGGCTCGCGGCTATAGCGTAACGCAGACGCCACAGGGTGAGTTACTGAAAACCACTAAACAGGCACAGGTTGGGGAAATGCTGAAAACCCGCCTGCAGGATGGCTGGGTGGAGAGCGAAGTCAAAACCGTCACCGTGGCAAAAAAGCCGCGTAAGAAACGCGTGGTGGAATAGCGGTTAGTGGCAGAGCTGATCGACTTCTTCTGCGGAAAGGCCGGTCAGTTTCATTACCATGGTGCGTTCGAAACCGTTCTCCAGCATGGAACGAGCTATTTTCACTGCTTCCTCAAGTTTGCCTTCTAGCCGTCCTTTTTGCTCAAGATATTCTGCAATAGTCATCAATTCCTCCTCATGCGATGGCGCACGACTGGCCAACTCACGGATCAGCGTATCCTAATTGCGTAGCGTAAGGCTACCTAGATAGCAGTGTATTAATGATAACCAATCCCACGCAAAGCTTCATCCAGTTTGATACTTCCCCAACCCTCTGCAGAGGGTTGGGATATGACATTAATTACAGCACAAAAGTATCCCGGCAAACCCCGTTCACCCACAGCTCGCGAGTCTCACCTGCTGGCAGCACAATGTTCAGCACCTGCCACGTCGGTTTGAAATGCCCCTCGTGGGTGAAGGTCAGTTCGATGCGCTGATTGTCACTCACCGCCTCCCAGCGGAGCCACAGCGCATTATTCTGCTGCCAGCCATGGCTTTCCCCGTCGTCTTCAAACAGCAGGCCTGAGGACCATCCGCAGCCCTTGGTGGGGAACAGCCGCAGTTCCCGGCGATCGTCTGCCGCATTGTCTACATGCCCCAACCGCTGTGACATTGGGATCCCTGCCCCAGCGCGTACCAGCAGTGGTAAGCGTTCCAGCGGTGCCTCCAATACAATGCTTTGTCCACCGCTGTACCATTGGCCGCTATAGAAGCAATACCAACCATCAACGTTATCCGGCAGGTAGACTTCACGCTGGTGCTGCCCCTGCTCCACCACGCTGGCAACCAGCAGGTTGCGGCCAATCAGGAAATCATCGGTCTCACCGAAGGTGCGCTCATCGTGCTCATGATCGAGGAAGGTTGGCCGCAGCATCGGCTCATCATCATGGCTTGCCTGCCAGAGTAGCGTGTAGAAGTATGGCATGAGGCGATAACGCAGGTTGATGGCATCTCGGATCATCGGCGTCGCCGCCGGGTACATCCAGGGTTCATTGACGGTAGCATCATCATTCCAGGAATGAATGGTAAAGCGCGGGTGCATTACTCCGTTTTGTACCCAACGCACCAACAGTTCCGCGTCTGGTTTATCGCCGGAGAAACCGCCCACGTCATGCCCAACGTTAAACAGCCCGGACAGGCTCATCCCCACCCCCATTCGGGTGTTATAGCGCAAGGTTTGCCAACTGGTGCGGTTGTCGCCACTCCAGGTTTGCACATAACGCTGCATACCGGCGCAGCCAGAACGCGAGATCAAATAAGGCCGCAGGTTCGGCGCAAAACGCTGCTGTGCTTCAAGTGAGGCTCGCATCATCAGCAGCGGCATCACCGGGCGAATATGCTTGATGGCAATCGGCTTGCCGAAGCCATGGCAGCGCGCTTCACCATCCCACACTTCATACTCGTTGTTGTCATTCCAGGTGGAATCAATCCCCATTTCCAGCAGTTGCTCCGTCACCCCCTGCTGCCACCAGCGCACCGCTGCCGGGTTGGTAAAGTCGAGATGCGAACCTTCGTCATCCCAGAAGCTGGAACGTTCTGGGCCGTCGCTCTGCGAATCGCGGATAAACAAGCCAAGTTCTGCCACTTGTTGATATTTGGGATGGTCCTGCAACAGGCAGGGTTTGATATTCGCCGCCAGCTTCAGCCCAGCATCGTGGAAGGCTTGGCTAAGCTGTTTAGGCTGAGGCACCTTGTCGTAGTTCCAGTTGAAGACATAGCGTTTGTTATTGATCGAGGTATAGCCGGAAGAGAGCTGGAACGAATCGCACGGTATGGCGTGCTGGCGGCACAGCTGGATAAACTGCTGCAACTGCTGCTGGGCATCCGGTGCGTCGGTGTAGTGCATCGTCGAGCCGCTGTACCCCAGGCTCCACTTCGGCCCAAAATGGGTTTTACCGGTCAGACGCACGAAGGCCTTGGTGACGTCGAGCACCTTTGGCCCCAGGAACAGATAGTAATCCAGATCGCCCGCCTCGGCCTGATAGCGGCGATAGGCCAGGTGATAGTTGTCGATCTCATTCCCCAGATCCAGCCAGCAACTGCTCAGGTTGTCATAAAACAGGCCAAAGCTGACCTCTTCCCGGCGCGTGATGGTAAACGGGATATGCTTATAAAGCGGATCGGTGCTGGCAGCGTTGTAACCCATCGCGTCCAGGTTACGCATTTCAAAGCGGCGGCCCGTACGCTCCAGATCGCCCGCTTTTTCACCTAGCCCATAGTAACGTTCGCCCTGATGGCGGCGCTGATAGTGCGCCACGCCGTCGCCGTGCGCATTAAGCAGATAGGCACTGGTTGGGCGATCCGCAGCCAGTGGTAGCCATTCCCCCGCCGCATTACAGTATTCCCATTCCAGCCATAGCGGCTGATGTATCGTCACGCGCAACTGCGAAGTCGCTACCGTCAAACTGTCTGCCTGCTGGCCCAGTTGATAGCCCGGCAGGCCAAAACCGGCGACGCTGAGGCGATCCCGCCCTTCCCAAGGCACATCCTCCTGCGGAGCGATACTCCAGGTGCGATCCAGTGCCAATTCGCCGTGGCGTTTGATCAGCACGCGGAACAGATTGCTTTCCAGCACGTACAGGCAGAACAGGTGTTGCTCATCCACCAGCAGTTCAACACGGTCGGCATATTGCCCAGCCAGCGTCCAGTTTTTTAACGTTTTCATAATTATCCAACTTAAACAGTAGGTGAAGGTTTTTTGCCGCGCTCGGCGATCAAACCGATCAGGAACATCGCACCGATCAGATCGAAGAAGCCCATCGCGACGAAGAGCGGGTTGAAGCCGACGGTATCGGAAACGGCACCAATCAACAGCGTGAACAGGAAGCTGGCGATCCAGGCGCTGGAGCCGCGCATGCCGTTCACCGTTGCCATCTGGTTTTTATCGAAGGATTCCACCACCAGCGCGCTCAACATGCAGGAGATCACCTGGTGCCCAAAGCCACCAATTGAGATCAGCGCGATCGCGATGTAGGGATCTTTGGTGATCGCGACAAACGCCAGCGATACCATCATGAAGGCTCCGGTCACCGAGCTGGCCACCACCGAGTTCACCCGTGAACAGCCGAACCATTTGCGATACAGCGTAGTGAGATAACCACTGGCGACGCTGCCGATATCAGCCGCCAGGAAGGGAAGCCAGGCAAACATGGCGATCTGTTTGAGATCCATGCCGCGCTCGGTGGCCAGATACAGCGGCACCCAGAAGCTGAACACCGCCCAGGCCGGCTCAGCAAGAAACGCTGGGATGGCGATGCCATAGAATTTTTTGTTTTTGCACAGGATCGCCAACGATTTAAAGAACGGCAGCTTCGGCAGTACCGGTTCATTATCCTCGTTGATCAGATCAAACTCCTTTTGGCTCAGGTTCGGGTGCTGTTGCGGCGAGTGGTAAAACACCCACCACAGCACCACCCAGATCAGCGCCAGGGCACCAGAGAACAGGAAGGCTCCCTGCCAGCCAAAGGACACATGGGCAATCACAATGATCGGCGGTGCCAACATCGCGCCGATCGAAAAGCCAACCCCTGCCCAGCCAGCGGCAATCGGCCGTTCTTTTTTCGGGAACCAGTCAGAAATAGCTTTCGCGTTAGCCGGCGTGGCCGCCGCTTCAGCTGCACCCATGAAGAAACGCAGGATCGCCAGTTGCAACCAACTGCCCGCGCCAGCATGCATCATGCACACCACCGCCCAGATGCTGGCACAAACCAGAAACCCCATCTTCAAACCAATGACGTCTATCAGCCAGCCGCAGATCGGTTGGAACAGGGTATAAGCCAGTTGGAAGGACGCCACCACCCAAGAATATTGCTCGGTGGTCATGTTGAGGCTGGTTTTCAGCTCAGGTGCCAGAATACCCAGCGAGTTACGGGTAATGTAGTTAACCGTGACGCCCAACAGGAACAGGGCCAACATCCACCAGCGCAACGATTTGAATTTACGGCGGCTGCTGGCGACAACCGTTTGATTGATTTCTACACTCATCTTGATCTCCGTGGCGACCATACGCCTTTTTGGTAGGGCAACTCTTGCTAACGGAGGTGTTAACAGCGTTATTTGTGACGTCGGCCACAAATACAACGTCAATGCTGCGACAACCCTATGATTTAATGTTGTTTTACTTGTATTCCATCCAATAAATTGGACTGATAAATCTATAAAATTGGTGTACCAAGGCAGACTAACCAGCGGAGAGTGCAAGTGAAATGGCGAAATTTGCAAAAGTTTTCATACACCAGCTAAATTTTCGCCGTTATAGCCATAGAAAGCCGTCTGAAAGGAAGATATACGCCGTGAAAATATTCTCACGACCGAATTTGAAGGAGATCACAAAATGAACGGAAAGCTGAAAATACAGGAAATTGCGCGCCAAACCGGGCTTTCGATCAGCACCGTCTCACGCGTGTTGGCAGGGAAAGCCAACACCAGCGCCGAGGCACGGCAACGGGTGCTGGCCTGTGCGCAGCAAAACGGTATCCTGCAGGGGCTTTCCAACGGCAGGCTGATGTTGAACAATGTGATGGTATTTGCCCCACAGCGCGCCTTTGATGTCCGCACCGATATTTTCTACTACAAGGTGATCCAGGGGATCACCACCGCACTGGCGCAACATGATGTGAGGATCCGCTACTGCGGGTTGGAGGAGCAACACAGCGACAGCGTGCTGTTTTTGGAAAAGATGAGCGACCCGTTAACCGAAGCCGTGCTGATCATCGGCATTGATGACGAGCATATCCATACGCTGGCCGCCGATCTGAACAAACCCTGCATTCTGATTAACTGCACCGATCGCCAGATGCGGTTAGACAGCGTTTCCCCCGATCATCAGCTGATTGGGGAGTATTCCGCCAACTATCTGTTGCAACAGGGCCACAGCCGTATCCTCAATCTGCAATGTCTACGGCGCAATACCATGGAGTTGCGGCTGGCGGGGATCAAACAGGCCTATATGCGGCACAATATTCCCTTCGATGACCGCCAGCATCTGGTCACCACTTCCGGTTTCGGCAGCGAAGAAGCCGAGCAGGCCATCACGGCCTTTATCAACAGCGTTACCGATCGGGCACAATTGCCAACAGCAATCCTGGCAGGGGGTGACTATATGGCGGTCGGTGCCGTCAATGCGCTAAAGAAAATGCACATCAGCGTGCCAGGGCACATTTCGGTGATGAGTACGGATGGTTTTAATCTGGCGGAGATCCACGACGTGCCGCTGACCTCGGTTCACGTTCCTCGTGATGAGCTGGGTGCAGAGGCCATAGCGCTGTTGCAGCGCCGTATGCTGCGCCCGGATGCGCCACCCAGCAATATGCTGTTGCATGGGCGTTTAGCGGTTCGGGCCTCGGTTAAACGCCTCAGCCAAAACAAGGTGTCGCCAGCGGTCAGCACGCACGACCACCGGCTCTATGATGCATGAGGTCATTCCACCGGTTGATAGCTGAACTTCACCCGCTTTTTGGAGATCAGCCCGTGGCCATGTTGGCAGAGATAATCCACGGCGCCACAGGCTTTCAGTTCTTGCAACGGTTGCCCGCAGTCGGGGCACTCGGCAAGCTGCCGGTAATCACTGTTGCAGTCGTCACAATGATAGTGGCCATTCATCCAGCTCATCGGCTGGGCACAAACCGGACATAAGGCGTCCATCTTTCCTCCTGGTTTAAATCACGCCCCACGAGCGCAAGAAAGAGATCCCCAGCGCGGTGGTAAAGAACGATCCCACGGTGGTGATCGCAATAATATTGGCGGCCAACGTCGCGTTGCCCCCCATGGCTCGCGTCATCACATAGCTGCCGGAGGCGGTTGGCGTCGCAGAGAACATAAAAATAATGCCGAGCGTAGCGCCCTCGAAACCGCAAAGCCAACCCCCAAACGTCATCAACACCGGTACCAAAAACAGTTTAGCCGACGAAGACAACGCAGCGACGTTGGAAGAGCGGAACATTGCCCGCAGATCGAGGCTGGCCCCGGTACACAGCAAGGCCAGCGGTAATGACAGGCCTGAGATATAGCTGCCGGTCTGCTTGAGCACTGGCGCAATCCCCAGCCCGGTCTGCGCATAGGCCAGGCCACTCAGCAGCCCCAAGATCAGCGGATTAGTCACGATACTGCGCAGCAATGACAAATGTTTGATCTTCCGCCCGTTGCCGCCTTGCAGGCTGCGCGTCAGGGTGATGACCGACAGCACGTTAAACAGGATCACCGTCACTGTCAGATACAACGAGGCAATCGCGACGCCCTCATCGCCGTAGGCGGTCATAGCATAAGCCAGACCAACAATCGCGGTATTCGCCCGGAACCCTCCCTGTACAAACACGCCACGCTCGCGTGGCTCTTTCACCAGCCACTTGGCCGCGATCTCCAGCAGCAAGAAGGTCGCTATCGTCCCCACCGCACCGTAGATCACCAGAGCAAAATTATCGCGCAGTTGCGGGTGGTTAGTGGCAATGCTGAAGAACAACAGGCAGGGCAGCGCCAGATTAAAGACCAGTTTGGTGGCCCCATCGATAAAGCGATCGTCCATCAGCCGCCAGTGGCGCAGCAGGATCCCCAGCAGCATCATCAATAAGTTGGGTACGGTGACGCTAAAGGCAAAACTCCAGGTTTCCCAGGACATGAGCTTCCTTTACAGGGTCGGTGAGAAGTGAGATTGGCAGATAATAGAACGGTTTAAGCAGGATAAAAATAGGGCGCGGTATCAATTCCACGCCCTACGATTGTTATTTTGACTTCTTCAGGTGGCTCATCAAGCGCTTGCGCTTGCGCATCTGGTTTGGCGTCAAGGTGTTGCGCTTACCCGCAAACGGGTTCTCACCCTCTTTGAACTGGATGCGGATCGGCGTACCCATCACCTTGAGTGAACGACGGAAGTAGTTCATCAGATAACGTTTGTAGGAGTCGGCCAGATCGGATACCTGGTTACCGTGGATCACCACGATAGGCGGGTTATAACCCCCTGCGTGCGCGTATTTGAGCTTCACGCGGCGGCCACGCACCAACGGCGGCTGGTGGTCTTCGGCAGCCATCTGCATGATCTTGGTCAGCATCGAGGTATTTACGCGACGAGTAGCACACTCATAGGCTTCGTTCACAGATTCGAACAGGTTACCCACACCGCTGCCGTGCAGCGCAGAGATAAAGTGCACACGCGCAAAATCGACAAAGCCCAAACGCAGATCGAGCATCTCTTTCACGTGATCGCGATCTTCCTCACTCATGCCGTCCCACTTATTGACCGCAATCACCAGTGAGCGCCCACTGTTGAGGATAAAGCCCAGCAGCGACAGATCCTGATCGGAAATGCCTTCGCGGGCGTCGATCACCAACAACACTACGTTGGCATCTTCGATCGCCTGCAACGTTTTGATCACCGAGAATTTCTCTACGGTTTCGGTAACTTTGCCGCGCTTGCGCACCCCGGCGGTGTCGATCAGCACGTATTCACGCTCGTCACGCACCATCGGAATGTAAATGCTGTCGCGAGTCGTGCCTGGCATGTCAAACACAACGACACGCTCTTCGCCGAGAATACGGTTAGTGAGCGTCGACTTACCTACGTTAGGGCGGCCAACGATCGCCAGCTTGATCGGCAAATCCTGCGGGTTGAAGTCATCTTCCGGATCTTCATATTCACCCTCTTCCAGCTCACCGCTCTGCTCGGCCCAATAGGCGGCATTGGCTTCTTCTTCGGTCAGCTCGACTTCTTCCGGTTTTGCCGGAATGAACGGCACCAGCACGTGTTCAATCAGCTGCGTGACGCCACGGCCATGGGAAGCGGCAATCGCATAGACGTCGCCCAGGCCCAAGGAATAGAAATCTGCCGTCGCGGTGTCCGGATCCATACCATCGGTTTTGTTGGCAACCAGAAACGTCGCCTTCTGGCGATTACGCAGGTGCTGAGCAATCCCCTGATCGGCAGGCATCAGCCCGGCACGGGCATCGACCATAAACAGCACGATATCGGCCTCTTCGATCGCCAGCAGCGACTGACCGGCCATACGCGTTTCAACGCCATCTTCCGTCCCGTCAATACCCCCGGTATCGACGATAATAAATTCGTTGCCCTCAACTTCAGCACGACCATACTTGCGGTCTCGCGTTAGCCCGGGGAAATCCGCCACCAGCGCATCGCGCGTCTGTGTTAAACGGTTAAACAAGGTGGATTTACCGACATTCGGGCGCCCGACCAGCGCAACGACAGGTATCATGTTGAAGCCTCATTACTTAATAATCAATGCGTTACTATGCAGCGCAATAGACAGCAGCAGCATAGCTTAAAAATACGAAACGGCTCCTGGTATCAGGAGCCGTTATCCCATGAATCTTACAGGCTGCACAGCCTGCGATTGATTGGGTATAAAACTGTTAGCGAGTGAAGGCGTAAACCTTGCCGCCACGCGCCTGGATCAGCAGTTTGTCACCCGCCACAATTGGCGCGGACAGGAAGCCGGAGCTATCCACTTTTTGCTGAGCCACAAAACGGCCATCGGTGGTATTGATCCAGTGCAGATAACCTTCGGCATCGCCGACGACAAGGTAGCCATTATACAGCGTTGGTGCGGTCAGGTTACGGTGCAGCAAATCGCTCTGACGCCACAGGTTAACGCCACCTTCGGTATTCATCGCCACTACACGGTCATTCTGATCGACCACATAGATACGGCCTGCGTCGACGATAAAGTCGTTCACCGAGCCCATATCACGTTTCCACATGATTTGGCCGGAGCGCAGATCCAGCGCCGCCATGTTGCCATTGTAACCCAAGGCATAGACCACGTTGTCAATAATCACCGGCGTGGTGTCTACGTCATTCAGGCGGTCGATCTCAGTCGCACCGCTTGGCTGGGAAATACGCTGCTGCCAGATCAACTGGCCCTGCTGCATCAACACGGCGCTGACGCGACCGTTGTCACCGCCAACTACCGCTGCACCAAAGGCCGTTGCCGGAGCAGACTCACCACGCAGTGACAGTGAAGGGATATCCAGGTTGACCGTCCACTTGATGGCACCATCAGACTCGTTCAACGCTTGCAGTTGGCCGTTGGTGGTATGGATCAGCACCAGCCCCTCGGCGACCACCGGACGGGAAATCGCTTCACCCGCCACCTTGGTTTGCCAGGCGACTTTACCGTCTTCGGTATTCAGCGCATATACCACTGCTTTCTCACTGCCAACGTATACGTTGGAGCCAGACACCGTCAGGCCACCAGACAGCAGCGCAGGCAGGTTACTGGAGAAGAAGCCGGTTTTCTCGGAGAGATCGGCCTTCCATTTTTCTTTACCGTCGGCCAGGTCCATCGCTTTCACCGTACCGCGACGATCGGCAGCATAAACCGTGCTGTCCTGATAAGCCGGGCGCAGGTGAGAGTAGTACTCGCCAATGCCATCACCGACCGACGTGCTCCACGCTTTGTTCGGCGTGAACTGATTTTCAACCGTTGGCAGCGGCGACATGGTAACCACGTCTTCTTCGCCACTAAACAGCGAGCAACCACTCAGCAAAGTCACGGAAACCAGTCCGACCAAGAGTGTTTTACGCAATTGCATGGGAATTCCCCTTAGCTGGACAAGTTATTCAATTTCATGCGCATCACTGCCGCAAGCGCCTGAGAAGCATTGGATTCGATGCCTTTGCTGTAAGCTTCGCGTGCACCTTTGCTGTCGCCTTTGGCCAACAGCACGTCGCCGCGTACGTCTTGCATCATTGCCATCCAACCTTCGCCTTTGACGCCATCCAGCGTTTTCAGCGCTTCATCCAGCTTTTTCTCTTGCATCTGAATACGAGCCAGACGCAGATTTACCAACGCCAGCAGGTTTTCATCTTTGGCATGGCCCTGTGCCACCACCAGTTGCTGTTCTGCCTTGGCAAAATCACCTTGTTCTGCAAAGTGTTTAGCCAAATCCAGAGCCGCGAACACGCCGTAGCTGTTGTCGTTCGCCTGGATAAACTTCTCTGCCGTTGCCACGTCTTCGGCTTTACCCGATGCCAGGGCAACGTCAACCTGTTGATAAGACTGTGAAGCAGCCATCATGCTGGAGGTCTGGTTGCTCTGCCAATAGCGCCAACCAACCAGGGCACCAATACCGAGCACCACACCCACAACCAAAGCTTTACCGTTTTCGGCAAAAAAGTTGCGCACGGCGTCAAGCTGTTCGTTTTCAGTGGTATAGACTTCCACGGTGTCCTTCTCCTTAACCTAACATCAAAGCCAGACGCGCAGCGACTTCGCTTTGCGCCAGCGTTTCTTGTTCACCACTGCGCAGGTCTTTAATCACCACCTGCTGTGCTGCGACTTCGTTCTCACCCAGGATCAGGGCGATACGCGCGCCCCACTTGTCCGCACGGGTGATCTGCTTTTTAAAGTTGCCGCCGCCATAGTTGGTCATCAATTTAATCTGCGGCGCAGCATCACGAACCTGCTCTGCCAGCAACATGGCCGCACTCTGGGTACCCGCACCGCTCGATATGACGTACACGTCGATGGTGGCCGGTGCCTTGAAGTCCGGATTAACCGCCTGAACCAGCAGCACCAGACGCTCCAGACCCATGGCAAAACCAACGCCAGGGGTAGCGCGCCCACCCAGTTGCTCAACCAGGCCGTCGTAGCGGCCACCGGCACACACGGTGCCCTGAGCGCCCAGGCTGGTGGTGACCCACTCAAACACCGTGCGATTGTAATAATCCAGGCCGCGCACCAGGCGCTCGTTAACGGTATATGGGATACCGGCCTGAGCTAAAAGTTCACACAGCCCGGCAAAGTGGGCTTTGGACTCGTCATCCAGATAATCGGAAAGACGCGGCGCATCGTTAAGCAGGGTTTGCACTTCTGGATTTTTAGAATCCAGCACGCGCAGTGGGTTGCTGTACATGCGGCGCTTGCAGTCTTCGTCGAGTTTTTCCTGATGCTGTTCCAGGAAAGCCACCAGAGCGTCACGGTAGTTGGCGCGAGCTTCCAGTGAACCGATGGAGTTCAGTTCCAGATTGACGTGTTCGGCAATACCCAGCGCTTTCCACCAGCGGGCAGTCAGCAGGATCAGCTCGGCGTCAATATCCGGGCCTTGCAGACCAAATACCTCTGCCCCTAACTGATGGAACTGGCGGTAACGGCCTTTTTGTGGACGTTCGTAACGGAACATCGGGCCGATATACCACAGACGCTGTTCCTGATTGTACAGCAGACCATGTTCGATACCGGCGCGTACGCAGCCAGCCGTTCCTTCCGGGCGCAACGTCAGGCTCTCGCCGTTGCGGTCCTCGAAGGTATACATCTCTTTTTCCACGACGTCGGTCACTTCACCGATGGCGCGCTTAAATAACGGGGTCTGCTCTACAATCGGCAACCGGATTTCGCTATAGCCATAGCCGCTCAGCACCTGCTTGAGTGTGCCTTCAATACGCTGCCACAGTGCCGTTTCTTCCGGCAGGTAATCGTTCATGCCGCGAATGGCTTGAATGTTTTTTGCCACGTGAGTTCTCTGTCCGTTTATATAAAATGGATCCGATTATAGGGACTTTGCCACCCGCTATTCAACGCAGATGCGCAATCCAGTCCTCGGATTATCAATCAGCGGGCCAATAGCCGCCGACTTATTCTTCCAGAAGATTGATCGAAATGCGCTTGGATTCGTCCATCATGGCCGCTTTAGCCCGGATCTTCGCTTCCAACTGGTCAATCATCTGTTCGTTATCAAAACGCTCTTTCTGGCGCACGCCGTCTTCGTAGAAGCCACTCTTCTTGTGCCCGCCAGTTACCCCAATGGTCGACACCAGGGCTTCGCCCGGCCCGTTCACCACGCAACCGATAATGGACACATCCATCGGGGTGATGAGGTCTTCCAGGCGTTGTTCCAACGCATTGACGGTGCCAATGACGTCAAACTCCTGACGTGAACAGGTTGGGCAGGCAATGAAGTTGATACCACGGGCGCGGATGCGCAAGGACTTCAGGATATCAAAGCCAACTTTCACTTCTTCAACCGGATCCGCCGCCAGCGAAATGCGCAGCGTATCGCCGATCCCTTCCGACAGCAGCATGCCCAGGCCAATGGCTGATTTCACTGAGCCACTGCGTGCTCCGCCCGCCTCGGTGATGCCAAGATGCAAGGGTTGGTCAATTCGGGCAGCCAGCAGCCGGTAAGACTGTACGGCCAGGAACACGTCGGACGCTTTCACGCTCACCTTGAACTGGTCAAAGTTGAGACGGTCCAGAATATCCACGTGACGCATGGCGGATTCCAGCAGCGCTTCCGGCGTAGGTTCGCCGTACTTTTCTTGAATATCTTTTTCCAATGAGCCGCCGTTAACGCCGATGCGGATCGGGATATTTTTGTCACGCGCACAATCAACCACTGAACGGATACGAGATTCGTTGCCAATGTTGCCTGGGTTGATACGCAGGCAGTCAACGCCGTATTCGGCAACCTGCAGCGCAATGCGGTAATCGAAATGGATATCAGCCACCAGCGGTACGTTGACCTGCTGCTTGATCAGCCGAAACGCCTCGGCGGCGTCCATGGTGGGAACGGAAACGCGGACGATATCAACCCCCACGCGCTCCAGAGCCCGGATCTGATTAACCGTCGCTTCGACATCGGTGGTACGGGTGTTGGTCATCGATTGCACGGCAATCGGCGCTCCATCGCCTATAGGCACGTTACCGACGTAAATACGGGTAGATTTGCGACGGTTAATGGGAGCTTGGTTATGCATCAGTTACTCTCCACTGCTGCTCAGACATAACGACAATAGCCGCGCAATTACTGCGCGGCAACGGTCAGACGAGCAACACGGTTTGACTTGACAAACCGGCTTAAATCGACCGGTTTACCCTGGAATTGGACCTGTACCGAAGCCGGTGCGCCAAGGGTCAGTTTAAACGGCGCCTTGCCAGCCAGATTCAGCCGGGAACCGCTTTTCTGGATGCCGCTGACCAAGGATTTCCCAGTCGCGTCAACCACTTGTACCCAGCAGTCGCCGGAAAAATCCATCACCAGCCCGTTGGCATCAGCCTCCGAAGCACTGACGCCAGCAGCACCGGTAGGCAACTGAGCCTGAGCGACTGGCGCGGTCGATGTCGCATCCGGGATAGTAGCCTGGCTTGGTGCTACCACAGCAGGCTGTTGAGCCGCCTGAGGATCAAGCACGGCCGGGACCTGTTGAGTCGTAGCAGCACTATTGGTTGACGGCGCAGGGCTGTTGTCTGGAACAACTGCCGATGCACCATTATCCACGTTACCGTCGGTCAATGGCACGGGCTGGCCTTCACCATGCTGAGACAACTGTGCGGAAGATTGATCCGCCATGGTGGCGATCTCTTCCTGCTGAGCCTTGTGATTCTGCCACCACCAGGCACCGGTCAAACCCACGACCACAAACACAATCAGCCAGGTAAAACTCATCAGCCAGCCATCACGCTTTTTACGGCGCTTACCCAAAGAGAAGCTCTGCATCTGAGCCACCTTGGCCGCTCTCACTGGTGCCTGTTTTTCCATCATCGGCAACAGTTCATCTTCTGGCAAATGCACCAGCTTGGCATAGGAACGGATATAACCACGCACAAACGTTGAAGCCAGATCGGCAGACATATTGTCGTCTTCAATGTCGCGCACGGTAGACATTTTTAGGCACAGGCGTTCAGCCACGGCCTGTTGACTCAGCCCGAGTTGTTCACGAGCCTGGCGCAGGCGTTGACCTGTTGTCATAGATACGGTTTTATCTTGGGAATCTTCAGTATTCATTAGCTAAGAACTGCTGGTACTGTTTGGATTGTGGAAAACTTCGCGCTAGCTGTTTGCCATAGCGTTGAACGCTATCCTGACGGCCCGCTAACGCGGCGAAACGAATCTGTAACCATAGACTGTCGGCACTCGCCGGCAGAACATGTTGATAACTGTCCAATAAAAGTTGCGACTGTGCGCGCTTCCCTTCTCCAAATTGCTTTTCTGCTTCCACTAGCAGCGGAGCCCCCTTGTCCGGATCGATCTTCAGCGCTCGCGTTAATAACTTACGAGCTTCATCATTTTGACCGGCCTTGAGGAAACAGTAACCTGCGTTTTCCAGACTGTCGGCAACCTGGCCATATTCTGGCGCCAGTGCCGCAGCGCTAAACTGCTGTTGGGCCGGTACATACTGCCCTAAACTACAGAGAAACGCACCGTAATTATTCAATACGGTACCGTTACCCGGTGCAAGTTTAAGCGCTTGCTGATAACGCTGTTCAGCGGCGGCGTTATCGCCAATCCGCTGATTGTAGAGTGCCATGCCCAATTGGGTACGATAATCCTGTGGGGCCGCATCGACCGCTTTTTGCAGATTCTGCCTGGCAGCCGGTAGATCGCCCTGGTTCAGATACTCCAGGCCCAGTTGTAACCGGGTCTGGCCTGCTGCCACCGCTGGCCCGTCGTTATCGGGTTGCGAGCTGGAGCAGCCCGCCAGCAAACTGGCCGCCAATATTACACCCCACAGTTTCAGCTTCATGCTTGCACTCATTTCCTTATCCGATGTTACCCGATCGCCTGAAGGATTGCTGCTCACATAACAGGCTGTTAGATAACAAAAAAATCATGCTATAGGATTCAGACCGCTCGTACATTGATAGGTTCCCCGGCCATTTTCTTTTTCAGGGTACGCTTGGTACGATCGATCACCTCTCCCGCCAACTGCCCACAGGCAGCATCGATGTCATCGCCACGGGTTTTACGAACAATAGTCGTAAAGCCGTATTCCATCAACACCTTGGAGAAACGGTCTACGCGGCTGTTGGAGCTGCGGCCATAAGGTGCGCCAGGGAACGGGTTCCATGGGATCAGGTTGATCTTGCACGGCGTATCTTTCAGCACTTCCGCCAGTTGGTGCGCATCGTCAGTGCTGTCGTTGATATGATCCAGCATCACGTACTCAACCGTGACCCGCCCTTGGTTGGCATTGGATTTTTCCAGATAACGGCGTACCGCTGCCAGGAAGGTTTCAATATTGTACTTGCGGTTGATCGGCACGATCTCGTCGCGGATCTTGTCGTTAGGCGCATGCAGCGAAATAGCCAGGGCCACATCGATCATGTCGCCCAATTTGTCCAGAGCGGGTACGACACCGGAGGTAGACAAGGTAACGCGGCGCTTGGACAGACCAAAACCAAAGTCATCCAGCATGATTTCCATCGCTGGCACCACGTTGGTCAGGTTAAGCAACGGCTCACCCATACCCATCATCACCACGTTGGTGATAGGACGTTGGCCGGTGACTTTGATGGCCCCCAGGATTTTAGCAGCACGCCAAACCTGGCCGATGATTTCCGAGACGCGCAGGTTGCGGTTAAAGCCCTGCTGAGCCGTGGAACAGAATTTGCACTCCAGTGCGCAGCCTACCTGTGAAGACACGCACAGGGTGGCGCGATCGCCATCTGGGATGTAGACGGTTTCGACCTGTTGATCGCCCACCTTGATGGCCCACTTGATGGTGCCATCGGCCGAACGCTGCTCTTCTGCGACTTCCGGCGCACGGATTTCCGCTACGCGCTGTAATTTATTGCGCAGCACCTTGTTGATGTCGGTCATCTGCTCAAAATCATCGCAGCAATAGTGATACATCCACTTCATCACCTGATCGGCGCGGAAAGGTTTTTCACCCATATTGGCGAAGAATTCGCGCAATTGCTGACGGTTCAAATCCAGCAGGTTGATTTTGGCCGTAGCCGGTTGTTCCGTTTGCACGGTCAGGGAATTATTTTCAGACAAGGTATGCTCGGGCGCGATGGGTTCTAACATAATGATCTCTTAGCCTCGTTATTACACGTTATGGCTTGAAGGAGTGGAAAGTAAGTGTGTCATCAAAAGACACGCCCCAGGCAAGATAGCTTCCCTGGGGCGCGGCATTGTACAAATTTTAGTAGCGGGTTTCTACGTCTGAACGGCTTTCACGGCATTTTTATTGTATCTGCCGGTAAATAGTCGGTTTCAGCAGAAAACACCCACAATTAGCGTGGGCAGATTTCGCTTTCGTTAAAGAAATAGGCGATTTCACGCTGGGCAGATTCTACTGCGTCTGAGCCGTGAACGGCGTTGGCAGTGAAGCTGTCTGCATAGTCAGCACGCAGGGTGCCGGCCAATGCGTTGTCCGGGTTGGTTGCGCCCATGATGTCACGGTTACGCTGTACGGCGTTTTCGGCTTCCAGAACCTGAACTACGATTGGGCCAGAGGTCATGAACTCCACCAGACCGTCGAAGAAAGGACGACCTTTGTGCTCAGCGTAGAAGCCTTCGGCCTGTTCGCGAGTCAGACGCAACATTTTAGATGCGATGATTTTGAAACCCGCGCGCTCGAAACGAGCATAGATAGCGCCGATGTCATTGTTAGCTACTGCGTTTGGTTTAATGATGGAAAAGGTACGTTCTACGGTCATGATGGCCTCTATTATGTCTTCCAAAACAGGCCGGGCGATAAGGTGAGGTGCCGGCCTTTCAAGTGGCGCAGATTATATGTGCGCTGTTAACGCTTGCCTACGGGAAAATCAACATTTCATTAAAAAAAAATTATCTTAATCCTCGATAGTCAGCGACAAATTGGATCCCGATCGGTCGGCTTACTGTGTTTTATCGGTCGATGGGATCATATTTCGCAGCCAACTGCCCCAGCGACGCTGATAGAAGGCCTGGGTATGGGTGATCAGATAATGGCTCACGCCCCGCGCATTCTCTTCCACCAGGCAAAAATCAACTGGCTCATCGTTCGGCGCGGTTTCGCTGGCCACCATACCGGCTTCGCTGATCAGGGCTTCAATCTCTGCCGGATCGCCATCCACTTCCAGACCCACTAACAGGTTCGGCTTCTCGTCTACGGCGCGATCGTGCATCAACGCCAGGAAAGCGCGGCGTACCGGTTTCCGCTGGCTGAACAAGGTCGTCAGCGCATCCACCATCGCCGCCGGATACTCTTCAGGCTGCCCTAGCAGTAGCTGAGTTTCGGTATCGATATAGCGCTCTGCCGGTTTCACTACGCCACCGGTAGCCAACAGCATCGCGATCTCTGCTGGCAAGAATTCTTTGCCGTGGGTGCCTTTCGGGTTCAGGAACAGTTCGGCACCTTGGGTGATTTCAAACAGCACTCGAGCGGGCATGGCGATAAAGGGTTGCTCATCCTCCACCGCTTTTTGCAGCGCCTCCAACGAGGTGAAGAAAGGCACCACGCTGCTGCCATCCTGCTTTTCCCAGTGCTGAATGTTCACCGGCGTCTCGGCATTCAGCGTAATTTCACCGTCGTGCGGCACCTGCTCGCTGTCACCCAGAATGTAGACCGTTGAATCCAACAGTTCGCGGAAAAATGCAGGGCGGTGCGCTGGCTCCGAGGCCGCCAGCCTCAGCAGGCGCTCAAGCTCGTTTTCGCCTGAAACGGCGTCATCATCATGATGGTGGGAACTCATTGCCGACTCCTCCAATGTATTAAGGGCCCAGCATGCTGGGCCCCTACGGAAAAACGTAATGTTAAACTTACTTGGCTTTGCTCAGCAACAGGTTGGCCAGCGTACGCACGCCCAGACCGGTTGCACCTGCTGACCACTGATCCACGGCACCTTTGCGATAGGTGGCAGAACAGTCGATATGCAGCCAACCCTGTTGATAATTCTGCACAAAGTGCGACAGGAAGGCCGCTGCGGTACTGGCACCAGCGGTGTAAGCCGGGCCCGCAACGTTGTTCAGTTCAGCAAAGTTTGACGGTAACTGGCTGCGGTGGAATTCCGCCAGTGGCAGACGCCAGAATGGCTCATGCTCTTCGTCCGCACTGGCTAACAGCTCTTGCGCCAACGCATCGTCAAAGCTGAACAGCGCGTGGTAATCATTACCTACCGCCGTTTTGGCCGCGCCGGTCAAGGTCGCACAGTCGATGATCAACTGAGGGTTTTGTGCGCTGGCATCGATCAGGCCATCGGCCAACACCAGACGCCCTTCCGCATCGGTATTCATCACTTCAACCGTCTTGCCATTGCGGTAGCGAATAATGTCGCCCAGTTTAAAGGCGTTACCGCTGACCATATTGTCCGCACAGCACAGGTACAGTTTGACACGCTGCTGCAAGCCGCGTGCCACCGCTAATGCCAATGCGCCAGTGATGGTAGCCGCACCGCCCATGTCGGACTTCATCGAGTCCATAAACGCGCTCTGCTTGAGGCTGTAGCCACCGCTGTCGAAGGTGATACCTTTACCTACCAGGCAGGCAAATACCGGTGCATCCGGGTTGCCCGTCGGGTTAAAGTCCAGCGCCAGCAGTACCGGGGAACGATCGGAACCCCGGCCAACGGTATGAATACCGGCGTAGTTCTGCTCTCGCAGATCTTCACCTTTGGTGATACGGTAGCTGACGGCATCGCAACCAACAGCACACATCAGATCAACCGCTCGGGTTGCCAGTTGCTCTGGCCCCAGCTCTTCCGCTGGCATATTGATGGTGTCACGCACCCAATCGACAATCTTCAGGCGCTGTTGCAGCTCTTGGCTTTCCGCTGCCGGCAGCTCAGCCCATTCAACGCTACGCTGCCCTTTCGGCCCGCGAAAGCCCTGCCAAAACGCCCAGCTGTTTTCCAGGTCCCAGCCTTCCCCGGCCAGTTTCACTTTCTTGATGCCCTGGCCATCGATTCTGCGTGCCGCGCGCTGGATCAGGCCCAGTTTGCCGGTTGCGGTCAGATGGATGGTAATGCCTTGGTCATTGGTGCTCAGCAGCGCCTTTTCGCCCCAGCGCGCATCGGCGGGTTGCTGGGATAGCGTGATCTGCATGATTTCGGTTGTCATAGCCTTACTCCGGATTCCCCCCTTCATTCTTCACTCTATCAAGCGAAATTCATTGGGGATTTTTATTGTATACCCTATGGATTTCAAGTTGCAGCCAGGCGACAAGCTATCTCAGCCTCAGGAGCTTACTTTTGGTAAGTGACTGGGGTGAGATAGCGCAGCTAACAACGCTGCAGCTTGCAAGACGACGGGTATGTCGGATACAAAATAAACGGGCTGCCTTTGGCAGCCCATTTCGCTATTTACTCTGCTTCATCTAACCAGACCAGCAGGATCGCTTCCAGTATTTTTTCATTGGAAGCCTGCGGTTCGTCGTCAAACTCTTCCAGATCGCAAATCCACTGGTGCATGTCGGTGAAACGCACGGTTTTAGGATCGGTATCTGGATAGGCGTCGTACAGGGCTTCGCCGATTTCGCGGCTGTCTGTCCACTTCAGTCCCATTCTTATCTCCTAGTGCTCGCGCGCATGGTTAACAGTGTAACGCGGCATTTCGACTACCAGGTCGTCTTCAGTGACGCGGGCCTGGCAGCTCAAGCGGCTTTCCGGCTCCAGCCCCCAGGCTTTGTCCAGCATGTCATCTTCCAGCTCGCTGCTTTCGGCCAGGGAATCAAACCCTTCACGCACGATGCAGTGGCAGGTGGTACAGGCGCAGGATTTCTCACAGGCATGTTCAATTTCAATACCGTTACGCAGTGCGACATCGAGGATGGTTTCCCCAACTTCCGCTTCCAGTACTGCCCCCTCTGGGCATAGATCTTGATGGGGCAGGAAAACAATTTTCGGCATGGTTAAACCTCATCCACAGAATGGCCAGCCAGCGCACGGCGAATGGAGGCATCCATGCGGCGCGCGGCAAAATCTTGGGTTGTTGCATCGACTATTTTTATTGCAGCCTCGATCGCTGCAGGATCGGAGCCTTGCATCACTTGCTGGAGCTCGGCTACCGCGTTATTGATAGCCAGGCTTTCTTCGTCACTCAGCAGAGCAGCATCGCTCGCCAGTGCACCTTGCAGGCTTTCCAGCACGCGGGAAGCTTCTACCCGTTGCTCCGCCAGCTTGCGAGCACCGACATCGCTTTGCGCATTGGCCATCGAGTCCTTCAACATGCCGGCAATCTCGGCATCGGACAGGCCATACGAAGGCTTGACCTGAATAGAGGCTTCGACGCCGGTGGATTTCTCCATCGCCGTCACGCTCAGCAGGCCATCGGCATCCACCTGGAAGGTCACACGAATATGTGCCCCACCGGCAGGTAACGGCGGCAAGCCACGCAGCGTAAAGCGTGCCAGCGAACGGCAATCTTGCACCAGTTCACGCTCGCCTTGCAGCACGTGGATCATCATCGCGCTCTGGCCGTCTTTAAAGGTGGTGAACTCCTGCGCACGCGCCACCGGGATGGTGGTGTTACGCGGGATCACCTTCTCAACCAGGCCACCCATGGTTTCCAGACCAAGCGAAAGTGGGATCACGTCCAGCAGCAGCATTTCGCTATCTGGTTTGTTACCCACCAGGATATCCGCCTGAATAGCAGCACCGATCGCCACCACCTTGTCCGGATCGATCGACGTCAGCGGCGTGCGGCCAAAGAACTCGCCCACCTGTTCGCGTACCAATGGCACTCGGGTTGAGCCGCCCACCATCACCACTTCCAGCACCTCTTCGGCACTGACTGCGGCATCTTTCAGCGCGCGGCGGCAGGCCATCAGGGTACGTTTCACCAGCGTGGCGATCAGCGTTTCGAACTGTTCGCGGGTCACTTCCCCCTGCCAACCAGCGATATCGACCGTGGTGCTCTGCGCATCGCTCAGGGCGATTTTGACCGCAATCGCGGCATCCAGCAATTGACGTTGCACACCATGATCGCGGCGATCGCTAATGCCGGCCTGTTCACGCAGCCAGTCCGCCAGCAGATGATCGAAGTCATCGCCACCCAATGCGGAATCACCGCCGGTAGCCAGCACTTCGAACACGCCACGGCTGAGGCGCAAAATGGAAATATCAAAGGTGCCGCCGCCCAGATCGTAAACAGCGATCACCCCTTCCTGACCCGAATCCAACCCGTAGGCGATAGCCGCGGCAGTCGGTTCGTTCAACAGGCGCAGCACGTGCAGGCCTGCCAGACGCGCAGCGTCTTTGGTGCCTTGGCGTTGAGCGTCATCAAAGTAGGCAGGAACGGTGATCACTACCCCATCAAGTTCACCTTCCAGTGCCGCTTTAGCGCGGGTAGCCAGTGCCCTGAGGATATCGGCAGATACGCCAACCGGGTTAACCAGGCCTGCGGCGGTCACGATCATTGGCAAGCCGTTGTCGCTGGCCTGGAACTGATACGGCAGGTTTGGATAGCGTTGTTGCACGTCCGCCAAAGAGCGGCCCATCATGCGTTTGACAGAGCTGACCGTATTGACCGGATCTTGTGCCGCCTGTGCACGAGCACTCCAGCCAACCTGATGTTCGGTGGCCTGATAATGCACCACGGAAGGCAGCAGATAGCGCCCTTCAAGGTCAGCCAGCGTCTCGGCTTGGCCGCTACGCACCGTAGCCACCAGCGAGTTGGTGGTCCCCAGATCAATACCGGCAGCCAAGCGGCGCTGATGCGGCGCAGCCGTGAGGCCAGGCTCACTAATTTGTAATAAGGCCATTTACAGAGCTTCCAAAATCAAGATCAAGAATCTATTACTCAAAACCCAGCAATTTTTCTTCGAGTTGTTCAATCTGTTGCTGGAGCTTGTCCAAAAAGCGTAGCTTGCGCACGGTATCGGCAGCCTGTGACCACTGCTGATCATCCAGCTCCTGCACCATCTGCGCACTACGCTGCTTGAAGGTCTTGTTCAGGCGCGTGGCGAAGGCAGCCAGTGCGTTTTGCGCATCCGGCGAGCGTTCAATGGCATCAAGCTCTTCACGCAGCTCCAACTGCTCCATCAGGAACGCGGTGTCGCGCAGGGTATGTTGCTCGTTGCCCAAATCAAAGCCGTGCAAAGATAACATATACTCGGCACGTTTTAACGGGTGCTTCAGCGACTGATAGGCTTCATTGATGGTCGCCGCCTGCTGTAACGCCATCAGGCGTTCACGCTCCGGTTGGAGGGCATGACGATCGGGGTGGAATTGGCGCTGCAAATCTTGATAGCGTGAGGTAAGCAAGCTGCCGTCTACGCTGTAGCGGACCGGCAACCCGAATAAAGTAAAGTAATCCATAGCGTGCTCGGGGCGTTATCGTGATGATTGAGGTTCCCCCGTGGTTCACGGGGGAGCACGATGGACTGTCAGACGTTAAAGCTTTCGCCGCAGCCGCACTCGCTTGAGACGTTCGGGTTGTTGAACTTGAAGCCTTCGTTCAGACCTTCCTTGACGAAATCAAGCTCGGTACCGTCCAGATAGACCAGGCTCTTGCCGTCAATGATCACCTTGACGCCTTTGTCTTCAAAAACGATATCATCGTCGTTCGTTTCATCAACAAATTCAAGCACATACGCCATTCCGGAACAGCCGGAAGTTCGCACGCCCAGACGCAGGCCGAGACCTTTGCCACGGTGGTCCAAAAATGCCTGAACCCGCTGCGCGGCGCTGTCGCTCATGGTAATCGACATAACAACCTCTTCAATCTTAGCCCGCAAGGCGGGCTAACTGACTCAATAATAACTACTTGGCGCTGTGCTTGCTCTTGTAGTCGGCGATCGCTGCTTTAATGGCGTCTTCGGCCAGAATTGAGCAGTGAATTTTAACCGGAGGTAACTCCAGTTCTTCGGCGATCTGGGTATTTTTGATCGCTTCGGCCTGATCAAGAGACTTGCCTTTCATCCATTCGGTCACCAGCGAACTGGAAGCGATGGCGGAACCGCAGCCGTAGGTTTTGAAACGGGCATCTTCAATAATGCCTTCGTTGTTGACCTTGATCTGCAGCTTCATCACGTCGCCACAGGCTGGTGCCCCTACCATACCGCTACCGACGGTAGGATCTTCGTTATCAAACGACCCTACGTTACGCGGGTTTTCATAATGATCGATTACTTTTTCGCTGTAAGCCATGACGTTGCTCCTGGATGCTGAGAATTAATGATGTGCCCATTCGATGCTGTTGATATCCACGCCCTGTTTGAACATGTCCCACAGTGGGGAGAGATCGCGCAGACGGCCAATGGATTTACGCACCAACGAAATGGTGTAATCGATCTCTTCTTCCGTGGTAAAACGCCCCAGGGAGAAACGGATCGAGCTGTGCGCTAACTCATCACTCATACCCAGTGCACGCAGCACATAGGAGGGTTCAAGGCTGGCAGAAGTACAGGCAGAACCTGAAGAAACCGCCAAGTCTTTCAACGCCATGATCAGCGACTCACCTTCAACATAGTTGAAGCTGACGTTGAGAATGTTCGGTGCACCGTGTTGCAGATCGCCGTTCAGATACACTTCTTCCATATCTTTCACGCCGTCCCACAGACGATCGCGCAGGATGCGCAGGCGTGCCATTTCGCTGGCCATTTCTTCTTTGGCGATACGATAGGCTTCACCCATGGCAACGATCTGATGCACTGGCAGGGTACCGGAACGCATACCGCGCTCATGGCCACCGCCGTGGATCTGGGCTTCGATGCGGATGCGCGGCTTACGCTGCACATACAGGGCACCAATACCTTTCGGGCCATAAATCTTGTGGCCGGAGAAGGACATCAGATCCACTTTCAACTTACTCAGATCGATAGGCAGTTTACCTACGCTCTGGGTCGCATCGACGTGATAGATGATGCCACGCGCCCGGCACATTTCGCCGATGGCGGCGATGTCCTGCACCACGCCAATTTCGTTATTCACGTGCATGATGGAAACCAGGATAGTGTCTTCACGCATCGCGGCTTCGAGAACCTGGAGATCGATGATCCCGTTGCTCTGCGGTGCCAGATAGGTGACTTCAAAACCTTCGCGCTCAAGTTGGCGGCAGGTATCCAGCACGGCTTTATGTTCGGTTTTACTGGTGATGATGTGCTTGCCCTTCTTCTGATAGAAGTTGGCAGCACCTTTGATCGCCAGGTTATCGGATTCGGTAGCCCCAGAGGTGAACACGATCTCACGCGGGTCCGCGCCAACCAGCTCAGCGATTTGGTTGCGGGCGATATCAACCGCCTCTTCCGCCTGCCAGCCGAAACGGTGGGAACGGGAGGCCGGGTTACCGAAAGTGCCGTCCAGGGTCAAAAACTGCATCATCTTCTCGGCAACACGCGGGTCGACGGGGGTCGTGGCCGAGTAGTCCAGATAAATCGGTAATTTCATTGCTCTTGTACTCCGTACATCACTTCCAAAAACCAATAAATTAGTCGTCAGCTGCTTATGCGCGCAGATTAACGTTGATCGTTTCTTGCAGACGACCGTTGGCCGTGCGGCGCGTATCACTATTTTGACGGTCTGCCACGTCCAGCACTTCCTGGTTGTTCACCAGTTCGGCCAGCGTAATATTGTTCAAGAACCCGCTGATGCGCTCGCTTAGATCGCGCCACAGGGTATGGGTCAGGCAACGATCGCCTCCCTGGCAGCCTTCTTTACCCTGGCAACGGGTTGCGTCTACTGATTCGTCGACTGCGGAAATCACCGCACCTACGGCGATAGCGTCCGCGTCTTTGCCCAACAGGTAACCACCGCCTGGCCCACGCACGCTGGCCACCAGGCCGTTCTTACGCAGACGGGAAAACAGTTGTTCCAGATAAGAGAGCGAGATACCTTGGCGTTCGGAAATATCCGCCAGTGGTACCGGCCCTTCCTGGGAGTGTAATGCCACGTCGAGCATGGCAGTTACTGCATAACGGCCTTTGGATGTCAGTCTCATAGCTAATTGGTTACCTGTTGGTCAAACATGGGCCAAATTCTGACATTCCCGAGTAAATCAGTCAACTATTTAACCTACTAATTTACTCAAGTATTCGTGCTTTTTGTGCGCTTTGCTATCCGATGCATATAAAATACACCTTATAACCTGCAGATAAGCAATACTATCTTGCGTAACTGCAGGTGATAGCAAAATTAATTACCTTGCTGTTTATCCTGTTTCTCGATCGAGGTCAGCATACCACGCAAGATATTCAGCTCCTGCGCTTCCGGACGTGCCCGAGCAAACAGGCGGCGTAAACGGTTCATCACCTGCCCTGGATGGGCGGCGCGGATAAAGCCGGTGCGCACCAAAGTCTGCTCCAGATGCTGATAGAAGCGTTCAATATCATCCACCAGAGGATACGGCGACTCTTCCACCGGAGTGGTCTCTTCCTGCTGGCGATCGAGGAAGGCAACGCGAACCTCATACGCCAGAATTTGCACCGCCATGGCCAGATTCAGCGAGCTGTAATCCGGGTTGGCAGGAATGGCGACATGATAATGGCATTTCTGTAATTCGTCATTGGTTAGCCCAACGCGTTCACGGCCAAAGACCAACGCGACCGGCCCCTGCTCGCCTTCCTGTACCGCGCGCACGCCACATTCGCGAGGTTCCAGCATCGGCCATGGGAGAGTGCGCGAACGAGCGCTAGTGCCCACCACCAAGCGGCAACCCGCAATGGCTTCATCAAAGGTATCGACAATCGTGGCGTTGCCAATCACATCGCTGGCGCCTGCGGCCAGGGCGATCGCCTGGGAATCGGGTTTCACCAGTGGATTGACCAGATAAAGGTTGGTTAACCCCATGGTTTTCATGGCACGGGCAGTAGAGCCCATGTTGCCAGTATGAGAGGTTTCAACCAGAACAATGCGGATATTGTGCAGCATACAAACTCTGAGCGTTGCGGAAAATCGTAGCATCCTAACACAGTCGTAGGTATTTTGCCGAACACCTGCTATACTTCGCGCCGTTTCCTGTTCTTTAACATCCTGTGGAAGATACCCATGCATCCGATGCTGACTATCGCCGTGCGCGCTGCGCGCAAGGCTGGCAACCTGATTGCCAAAAATTACGAGACTCCAGACGCTGTAGAAGCGACACAAAAAGGTTCTAACGACTTTGTCACTAACGTCGATCGCGAGGCTGAGCGTCTGATCATCGAAATCATCCGTAAATCTTACCCGAACCACACCGTTATTGGTGAAGAGTGCGGTGAGTTAACCGGTGAAGATCAGGATGTACAATGGGTGATTGATCCACTGGATGGCACCGCCAACTTCATCAAACGTCTTCCACACTTCTCCGTTTCCATCGCCGTACGCATTAAAGGCCGTACCGAAGTGGCCGTGGTTTACGATCCAATGCGCAACGAACTGTTCACCGCCACCCGTGGCCAGGGCGCACAGCTCAACGGTTACCGTCTGCGCGGTACCAATGCCAAAGATCTGGATGGTACCATCCTGGCGACTGGCTTCCCGTTCAAAGTCAAACAACATGCACCGGCTTACATCAACGTGCTGGGCAAACTGTTCACCCAATGTGCCGATTTCCGTCGTACCGGTTCCGCCGCGCTGGATCTGGCCTACGTTGCCGCTGGCCGCGTTGATGGTTTCTTTGAGATTGGTCTGAAGCCTTGGGACTTTGCTGCTGGCGAACTGCTGGTACGTGAGTCTGGTGGCTTGGTCACCGACTTTGTTGGCGGGCATAACCACTTCAGCTCTGGCAACGTGGTTGCCGGTAACCCGCGTGTGGTGAAAGCATTGCTTTCCAACATGCGTGAAGAACTGAGCGAAGCGCTGAAGCGTTAATAACTCAGATGAAAATCAAGGCGCTGCATTTGCAGCGCTTTTTTTATGTCATCAACGGGCAAAAGGCCGTATCCCGCCACCAAATTCCGGCTGAGCGCTGACGTACAGCAGCACACCGGCAAACAGCAGAATTAAACCTCCGGCTAACGCCAACGCCCCCCAAGCAACCGCACTCCAGGCCGCCGGTGCGCGCTGACGGCTGATGCGTATCGCCAGCTTACGGCTGTAATGCACCAACAGCGCCAACCCGGAAATCGTGATCGAGGTACCCAGTGCCATGGCCAGTGCCGACAACACACCCCAGGTAAAAACGCCGATCACCTTGGAAAACAGCAAGACCAAGATTGCCCCGGAGCAAGGCCGAAGCCCCATTGCCAGCACAATCGCCGTTTTGGTACGCCAATCATTGCCAGCTTTCAGTTCCTCATCGCTCGGCAAATGCCGGTGGCCACAACCACAATTCGCGCTATGTACATGATCGGCAGGCAGAGGCTGCAAGCTGTTGATGCGCAGCGCAGGCCGAGGCCGCATGGCTTTCACCGCCATAAACAAGCGCTTTAACGCCCGCCAACTGAGCAAGACACCGAGCAGGATCACCAGAATAAAACTGCCCTTCTCCAGCCAGAAACTACTTTGATGCAACTGCCGGGAAGAAAGTTGCAGCACCACCAGCACTAGCGTGACCAGGGCGATCGCGACCAATCCCTGGACCACGGAGGCGGCAAACGTCAGCTTCAGGCTGCTTTTCAACCGTGCCGGGTGGGTAGCCAGATAGGTGGCGATCACCACTTTACCGTGGCCCGGCCCCAGGGCATGCAACACACCATAACCTAAACTGAACAGCATCAGCGCCACTCCCGCTTGCTGGGGAGCCGCCTTGACCTGTTGCAGCAAGGCCGCCATTTCCTGATGTAGCCCTTTCTGCCACACCACGCTTTGCATCAACAGCTGCGGCCAGTAATGCCAAACCCACTGAGCCACCGCCGCCAGTAGAGTGAAGAACAGCAACAACGGCCACAGGCTGAAGGCCCAATGGCGCTGAGGTTTGCTGGTCTGGCTGAGGTTTACTGACATGTTAACGTCACCCGCTGGGCAAACTGTTGCCCTAATGCCATATCTTCACCGGGCGAGTCGTTCTTATCGAGAGACAATGCGTAGGCTTGTAATGACGAATCGGGCTTTGGTGTCATCAGGCTGAATTTGCACTGCTTTGCCATTTCTGGCGGCAGATGCAACGCCTTTTGATCCTGATAGGTCATGTCCACAAAATAGGTGGGATCGTAGGTGGCAATCTCAAAGGGTTTCCCCACCAACGGCTGCGGCTCCGCCAGCGGCAACACAAATTCCAGCACGGCTTTATGGCCCTGCCGGGATAGATGGTATTCGGTTGGCAGGTTGAGGTATTTCACCGGTTTGCCTGCGCGGTAAATATCGGTGAAATAGTGCTGCCCGAGGACGTTAGCCATCACTTCCGCCGCCAGTTTTTTCCAGACTTCTGAATCGCTGTTGGCATTTTCTGCGTCATACAGCAGATCCGCCGAGGTGATCTCATCCATTACCCAAACCATTTTTAAACCGGTCAGCTTCTGATCCTTAGCCACAAAGGTGGTGTTCATATCGATAAAACTGTGTGGGTGGGCCAGTGCCCCCATGCTGATCATCATTACCAAGCAGGCCACCAGGGCGCGGAGTTTCATCCTCCAAGCATACTTTTTATTGTTATAATATAACATCAACAAAACCTCAACCGGCGTTAACAAGCCGAATAACTGTGACGAAAGTAGTAAGCCGAAGTAAAAGCAGGGGTAACTGCCACGCCCCGCAGAGCCTTTTGCTATGCTTAAACATAATTTAAACACGACCTGCCAGAAGGTGATATGAGCCTGGAGACTTCTTCTGCGCCTGAGTTCTCCGGTCAACAACGGCGCTGTCATTTACTGTTGATGCTGTATGCGCCAGTACCCTCGGTACAACTGGAAACAATCGGCCAAATCAACGGCGTAGACATGCTCATTACCCGGCAAGATATAGCCGAGGTTGCCAGCGAGATCCAGCATTTCCATCATCTGGAAATCAGCGGCGATCCCGACGAAGGCTACCAGATCCAGGGCAGCGCGCTGGATCTTCGCTTGTGTCTGCTCCAATGGCTACGGCGAGCCTTGCGTTGCAGCCCTGAGTTTGTCGAACAACACTTTGGCCCTCAGTTTCAGCGGGCGATGCAACTTCAGCACCAACAGCTTCCGGCACTGGAATTGTGCATCAACCAATGTGAACAGCGCCTTAACCGCCGTTTTGAGCAGCGTGACCGACTGTTTTTGCAACACTATCTTTGTTATTGCGTCTGGGCTAGCCAGCATCAGCGCCATCCTCAATTTGATCGCCGCCAGCATGAGTGGCTGCTAAGCAAGCCAGAGCACCTGGCAGCAGCGGAACTGCATCAAGCGCTGAATCAGCTATTTGGCCAGCCCGGTGATAGTAGAGAATGCGACTTCCTGGCGTTGATGTTTACCCTGCTGAAAAGTCACAGCTACCAGAGCAGCGATTCGCCAGAGGACCAACGCCTGATGGCGGCCATTGGGCAGGTGGTGGAACGCTTCCAGCAGATCTCCGGCATGCATTTCAGCAGCCAGGGGGGGTTAATCAGCCAGCTGTTTGCCCATTTGGCCCCTGCCGTGGAACGCTGCCGGTTTGCTATCGGCATCGACAATACGCTACTGGAAGAGGTAGTCCGTAAATATCCCCGTCTGATGCGCACCACGCAGGAGGCGTTAGCGCCGTTTGAACAGGAATATGAGATTCAATTTTCGCGGGAAGAAGCAGGGCTAGTGGCGATCAGCTTTGGTGCCTGGTTGATGCAGGGCAACGCGCTGCATGAAAAGCAGATACTGTTGCTGACGCTGGATAACCCGCAGTTGGAAGAAGAAGTGGAATATCAGATCCGCGAACTGACGCTATTGCCGTTGAACATCAAATATCAGCCATTGCACGACTACCTGCTTGCTGGTGCACCACAAGGGATTACGCTGGTGATTAGCCCCTACGCCACACCGAGCCAGGAGCAACCACCCACACTGATTATTACCGAACTGCCGCTGGAGCGTCAGCAGCGCAAGGCGATCCGTGCGCTGCTGGAAAGCCCTTAACGGCTATTGCTAACCGCCACCGCCGGTGGGCGAATAAACAACGCTGGCACCACCACTGCAACCATCACCCAAAACACTCCGCCCTGATAGTGCTCAAACAGGAAGCCCGCTACCACGGTCATAACGGCAATTCCACCGCCCATCGCCAGCGCCGAATAAACCGCCTGCAGACGGATCACTTCCGCCCCCTGACGCGCCGCAATAAAGCGCATTGCCGCCAGATGGCAGACCGTGAAGGTACCACAGTGCAGCACCTGCACCAGCAACAGCCAGCCGATTTCTGTCGTGGTTGCCATCAAGCCCCAACGCAGCAGGCCACATACGGCGGAAAGTAACAGCAGATTACGCGCGTTCCAGCGGCGGAACAGGAAATTGCTGCTGGCAAAGATAACCACTTCTGCGACCACGCCCAAAGACCACAGGTAGCCAATAGTCGCCGCAGAGTAACCCGCCTCTTCCCAATAGATGGAGGCAAAGCTGTAATAACCGGCATGTGCCCCTTGCAACAGCGTCACACACAGCAGAAAACGCCAGACAGGTCCTTCGCTGAGCAGTTCACGCCAAGAGCGGCTGAGTTCATTCTGCGCCCGAGCCTCACCTTGTGGCAGCACGCTCGGTTTCAGCAACATGCCCACCAGCATCGCCAAAATGCTGACCAACAGGCTGATCAATATCGCATTATGGCCCCAAACGGACACCAGCTTGCCGGTTAACGCCGAACCGATCACAAAGGCCAGCGATCCCCACAGCCGCACCCGGCCATAGTCCAGAGTGATCTGCCGTTGCCAGGTGGCAGCCAACGCATCGGTCAGCGGGACCAACGGGGAGAAGAACAGGTTAAAACCGGCGATCACCAGCATCAGCCAGGCCCAGCCATTACCAAAACAGAAGCCGACGGCAAACGCCAAGGAGAGCAATGCCAACAAACGCAACGCGGTGATTAAATATGAGGGATCTTTAACGCGAGGAGCAATCAGCAAGCTACCTAGAAAACGCGCTACCAGGCCAGCGCCGAGCAAGATACCGATGGTTTCAGGCGGTATGCCCTCACCTTTTAACCAAACGCTCCAAAACGGTAGATAGATGCCATAGGAAAAGAAGTACGTGAAATAACTGAGAGCGAGCCAACGCGTTGATTGCAGAACCATGTTCCCTCCAGGATGAGGGCAATACTTTGACAGAGCTCACACCTTGCAGCAATCTTCATTCATACTCAAAGGGCTAGAGTGCAAAGTAGTTCACAGTTTCGCTGCAACAACGCTAAAAAAACCCGCCGAGGCGGGTTTATCTGCAAACCAATCGAAGTATTTAGGCATAAACCGGGAAGCGAGCGCAGATATCCAGCACTTTCTTCTTGGTACGTTCAATAGTGGCTTCGTCGTTCAGATTGTCCAGCACGTCACAGATCCAGCCAGCCAGTTCACGCACTTCGGCTTCTTTGAAACCACGGCGAGTCACCGCTGGAGTACCCAGACGGATGCCAGAAGTCACAAACGGGCTTTTCGGATCGTTTGGCACGCTGTTCTTGTTAACGGTGATGTTGGCACGGCCCAACGCGGCATCGGCTTCTTTACCGGTCAGGTTCTTATCTACCAGATCCAGCAGGAACAGGTGGTTGTAGGTGCCGCCGGAAACCACTTTGTAACCGCGCTCCAGGAACACTTTCACCATCGCTTTGGCGTTATCGGCCACTTGCTGCTGGTAAACCTTGAACTCAGGCTCCATCGCTTCTTTCAACGCTACCGCTTTACCCGCGATCACGTGCATCAGCGGGCCGCCTTGGCCACCAGGGAAGACGGCAGAGTTCAGCTTCTTATACAGCTCTTCATCACCACCTTTGGCCAGGATCAGGCCGCCACGCGGACCCGCCAGCGTTTTGTGGGTGGTGGTGGTCACGACGTGGGCATGAGGAACCGGGTTCGGGTAAACGCCAGCGGCAATCAGGCCAGCCACGTGTGCCATATCCACGAACAGGTAAGCGCCGATGCTGTCAGCGATTTCACGCATTTTGGCCCAATCAACCACACCGGAGAAGGCCGAGAAGCCGCCGATGATCATTTTTGGTTTGTGGGTCTGCGCCTGTTTGGCCAGATCGTTATAGTCAATCTGCCCGGTTTCGTCGATACCGTAAGGCACCACGTTATACAGCTTACCGGACAGGTTCACCGGTGAACCGTGCGTCAGGTGGCCGCCGTGTGCCAGGTTCATCCCCAGGATGGTGTCGCCTGGCTGCAACAGTGCGGTATAAACGGCAAAGTTAGCCTGGGAACCTGAGTGTGGTTGCACGTTGGCATAGTCGGCACCGAACAGCTCTTTGGCGCGATCGATCGCCAGTTGCTCAACGATATCAACGTATTCGCAACCGCCGTAGTAACGCTTGCCCGGATAGCCTTCTGCGTATTTGTTGGTCAGTTGGGAACCCTGAGCCTGCATCACGCGCGGGCTGGTATAGTTCTCAGACGCAATCAGCTCAATGTGCTCTTCCTGACGCACGACTTCCTGCTCCATTGCATGCCACAGTTCGGCATCATAATCAGCAATGTTCATTTCACGCTTTAACATCCGGCATCTCCTGACTGAAATCAGCTAGCTTTCCCCTATGGATTTCATGCTGCAGCTAGGCGACAAGCTATCTCATCCCCAGGAGCTTACTTTTCGTAAGTGACTGGGGTGTGATAGTGCAGGTAACAACGCTGCAGCTTGAAAGACGACGGGGATAATTTTACCCATATGGGTTCTGGGCCACAGTGTAAACCGTTTCGGCCTATCGAAGATAGGTCTTGACAGAGGTTTTTACGCAAACGATTGGCATCAGGTGGCGTAAGGCTTTGAACCCTTAAAGGTCGCATTTTGGCAACGGAGTTTTACTCATCAACAAAATGCGCTTTTTTCATGTTCTGTGAAGACGATCGACGGTTAACAACCCCGCAACAATAACAGGGATATTTACAAGCACGGGGTAATTTTATAAGATTCATTTAAAATACACCTACAAAATGACCATAAAAACATCCCCAAGGAGCCTCACCATGCTGGATAGTCAAACCATCGCCACCGTTAAATCTACCATCCCCCTGTTAGCCGAAACCGGCCCCAAACTGACCGCCCACTTCTACGATCGCATGTTTGCTCATAACCCTGAATTGAAAGATATTTTCAATATGAGCAACCAGCGTAACGGCGATCAGCGCCAGGCGTTGTTCGATGCTATCTGCGCTTACGCCAGCAATCTGGAAAACCTGGCCGCCCTGCTGCCTGCGGTAGAACGCATTGCCCAGAAGCACGCCAGCTTCAATATCCAGCCCGATCAGTATCAGATTGTCGGCCACCACCTGTTAGCCACGTTGGACGAAATGCTCAGCCCTGGCCAGGAAGTGCTTGATGCCTGGGGAAAAGCTTACGGGGTGCTGGCCAACGTGTTTATTCAGCGTGAAGGACAGATCTATCAGGAAACGGAAAAGAGTGATGGTGGCTGGCGTGATTTGCGTGCCTTCCGCATCGTGAAAAAACAGCCGCAGAGTGAGGTGATATCCAGCTTTGTACTGGCTCCAGTAGACGGTGGCCGCGTGGCCGATTACCAACCAGGCCAGTATCTGGCGGTCTATATTAACGATGGCAGCCTGCAACATCAGGAGATCCGCCAGTATTCACTCACCACCGCGTCGAACGGGGAATATTACCGTATCGCGGTCAAACGTGAGGAACAGGGCGCCGTTTCCAACTTCCTGCATCAGCAGGCCAAAGAAGGCGATATTATTCATCTCGCGGCACCACACGGCGATTTCTTCCTGCAGGTGGAACCTACTACACCGGTGGCATTAATCTCGGCAGGCGTTGGCCAAACGCCAATGCTGGGGATGCTTAACACCCTGCACGACAATCAGCATCCGGCCAACATCCACTGGCTGCATGCAGCAGAAAACGGCTCAGTGCATGCTTTTGCTGACGAAGTGGCGGATATCGCCGGGCGCATGCCGAATCTGAGCCGTCATGTCTGGTACCGTGAACCTAATGCCGATGATGTTCAGGGCCGCGATTATCACAGCCAGGGCCTGATGGATCTGAGCGCATTGCGTAGCGAGTTGAGCGATCCGCAGATGCATTACTACTTCTGTGGTCCGGTGCCGTTTATGCAGCACGTGGGTAAGCAGTTGCTGGCGATGGGCGTGGAGGCCGAACGTATCCACTACGAATGCTTCGGCCCGCATAAGGTGCTGTAAGGCTTCAGGTAACGGGCGCAGCAATGCTGCGCCTCTACACCCTGTTATTTAGTCCGCTTCCACGCATCCCGTACCTGTTCCGCCGTCACCGGCGCAGCCTGGTTCCCCCAGCTTCCGCGCAGATAGCTCATCAGATCGGCAGTCTTCTGATCGTTGAGCACCCAGCCATAACCCGGCATAACGATCGCCGTGGCATGTTGGGTGACCGGCGTGTGAGCGCCTTCCAGCACCACGCGCAAGGCGGTCAGCGGATTTTCCGCCGTCACCGACAGATTACCCGCCAGAGCAGGTATTACGTTGTCGCTCCCCTCCCCCTTATTGCCATGGCAAGTTGAGCAGTACATCGCATAGGTCTGCCCGCCAGAAGCCATGCTCGCGCTTGATGCCGCCATGGTTGCTACAGGTTTTGGTGCTTCTATCTCCAGGCTGTGTACATACTGCGCGATAGCCTTTAAATCGTCATCACTGAGATATTGTGTGCTGTGCGCCACCACGTCACTCATCGGCCCGGCCACTGCCGCATGTCGGCTACGGCCGCTTTTCAGCAGCGCAACCACATCATCCGGCTTCAACCCACGCAGGCTCGGTGCATACCAACCATCCAGCTCTGCGCCGCTCAGGAACTCTGGGGATTGGTTATCCAGCCCTTGTTCCTGCATCGCCCAGCCGCGCGGAGTATGGCAACTGCCACAGTGACCCAACCCCTGCACCAGATAGGCGCCGCGATTCCATTGTGCGCTTTGCTTAATGTCTGGCTGATAGGTTTGGTCTTCATGGAACAGCGTATTCCATACCGCTAGCGGCCAACGCATGGACATTGGCCAGCTGATATCGCTTTCCCGGTTGGCAGTGTCTTGCGCCGGAACTTCGTGCATCAGGTAGTCATAGAGAGCGCGCATGTCCTGCTCGCTCATTTTAGCGTAAGAGGTATAAGGCATGGCGGGGTACAGGCGGTGCCCATCTTTGGCCACGCCCTGCCGCATGGCACGGTCGAACTCTTCAAAGCTATAGCTGCCAATACCTTGCTGTTTATCCGGTGTGATATTGGTGGCATAGATATCCCCCACCGGCGTTGGGAATTTCATCCCGCCCGCCAGTTCCTTGCCACCCGGAGCCGTATGGCAAGCCGTACAGTCCCCTGCCTTGGCCACGTATTCACCGGCGGACATGGCGTGAGCCGAGCCACCAGCCAGTAACAGCATCAGATACAACGGACGTAATGTCATACCCCCTCCTTGGCAGCCACTTTGCCGTAAGCCAGTTCATTCACTGCTCGCCAAGCCTGATCGATCGCCGAGTTGGCATAGGGGCTCCAGTCGGAATCGGAATTGGCAATGACGATCTTGCCGATCGGCTGCCGCGCGGTTTCGATGATCTTTTTAGCCTCATCTTCATCATCGAACATGCCGTTGAGGAAATAGGAGTAACCATGCGACCAGCGGTTGACGGTGATCGCCTGAATATCCCGCTGATGATCAAATCCGGCATCACCTAACATGCCCTGCAACTGTTCACGGATCATCTGCTCGTGTACCTCAAACGGGGTTCCTAGCAACAGCGCTCGTCCTTTGCGCGACTGTTCACGCGGGCTAAGGCCGCTGCCGGGCAAGGTCGGCACATACACCATATGCAGCCCGATAGGCTGGTTTGGATCGCGCGGGTGCTGATATCCCCCCATGCTTACCGGATAGTCCAGCTTCACCCTGCTGTAAGGCGCGGTAGGAGAATAGACTTCGTGCACCCCCAGTTTGATAAACGGCTGCCAGTTGCGGATCACCACCTTACTGTACACCAACGGCGATTTGACGTTCTGCTTCAGCGCTTCTTGCTGCTCGTGAGGCATTTCCGGGATCAGATAAGGGATCATCATATTGTAACCGGCCATCACCACCTGCCCGGCACGCACTTTGACCATCTTCTCGCCGTTGATATAGGCCACCTCGGCCTTATCACCCACGTTGGCCACGTGCAGCCCGGTGCTGTTCAAGCGTAGTTTTACCGGCGACTCGGGACGATCCAGCTGGCTGTAATCGAACTGCGCCAGGATGATATCGTTCATATCTTTGCCACCCGGTGCCACCGCCGGGATTAAATGGCGCACCATCAGGCGAGCCAGCGTGGCATTGCCATCCGGGAAGTGGAATACATAGGGATCGTCAAGATCGGCCTGCGATTCCTCATCCAGCGGCGGCAGGTTCATGCCGTTGAGGCCCGGCAGATCACAGATTCGGGCATCGCTGCACGAGGTCGCATCAATGCCGACGGCCTGAAAATCGTTGGTGGTTTGCTGGAAATAGCGGATCGCCATTTCGCTCAGCCCCACTTTCTCACGTAGGAACTGGCTATAGCTGTGCTTGTCCAACCAGGCCACCTTCTCTTCCTGGCTCAGCCCCGGCAGGTAGTCTTTTTCGACGGTGTGCAGCGCAATCAAGGCCTGGCGATCGGCCTGCGGCAACGGGAAGTCGTTGATAAAATCTTCATAAGAGCGACCATTGAGGCGATCGCGCGGAATATCATCCGCCACCACTCGGCCCGGATCGCCACTCACCACCTTATCAACGCCAAAGTTCTGGCGATCGAAGTAGACGCCACGGCTGAGATTCAGGTCCGGATAGAAGGTGGTATCGAAGGCCTTTTCCATACCGTCCAGACTAACGCCCAGATTTTTCAGCAACCCCATGGCGACCGGGCTGAAGTTGGAACGCGGCGACTGTAGCGATTCGCTGCCCCCGTAGCCAAGGAGAGTACCGTTCTCGCTGCTGAATTCGTTACGCTTGGCGTGGCCGCCAAAGTCATCATGGTTATCAATCAGCAAAATACGTTGCTGTTTGCCCTTCATCTGCTGCCAGAAACAGGCCGCCGCCAGTCCGCTGATACCAGCGCCGACGACCACCAGATCGAATTCCTCCTCGATCGGCAGGCGGCCAAAATCAAAGGTTTTGCCATCACGCCCCAGTTGGTGGGCATGTTCGAATGAGCCTGGGTGATTGCCACGCAGGCCTGTTAACGCGGGTGGGTAATACAGGGTTTGATGGGCGGCTTGCGGCGATGCGCGCAGGATCTGCATCGGCGTTAGCCCGGCGGCGATGGTGATCGCTACCCCATTAAGAAAATCGCGACGGGTGATAGCCATAAAAGCGTCCTTTTATTCTTTATTATTATCAGGCCAGCCGAAGCCAGCCTGAGAGCCGCGTTATTGTGCGTATAAATCCTGCCAGATCAAGCAGATTAGTGTTTGAACATCACGTGGCGAATGGTGGTGTAATCCTCCAGCCCGTACATCGACATGTCTTTGCCATAGCCAGACAGCTTCTGCCCGCCGTGCGGCATTTCGCTCACCAGCATAAAGTGGGTGTTGACCCAGGTGCAGCCATACTGCAAACGCGCGCTCAGGCGATGGGCACGCCCTACGTCCCGCGTCCACAAGGAGGAAGCCAAGCCGTAATTGGAGGCGTTGGCCCAGGCCAGCACCTGCGCTTCGTCGTCGAATTCCGTCACCGTCACTACCGGGCCAAACACTTCGCGCTGGACGATTTCATCTTCCTGGCGTGCGCCTGCCAACAGCGTTGGTTGGAAATAGAAGCCAGGACCAGCGACTTTTTCGCCCCCGGTGACCACCTGGATATGAGGCAGTGCTTTGGCTCGCTCAACAAAGCCAATCACTCGCTCCAGATGCTGGGAAGTGATCAACGGCCCTAATTCGGTACTGCTGTCTTCCGGAGGCCCGATCTTCAAGCTGGCCACCGCTTCACCCAGCGCTTTCACCAGTTGTGGGTAAATGCCTTTTTGCGCATAGATCCGGCAGGCGGCTGTGCAATCCTGCCCGGCATTGTAAAAACCGAAGGTGCGGATACCGTCAACAACCTGCTGGATATCGGCATCATCGAAGACGATTACCGGCGCTTTGCCTCCCAGCTCCATATGGGTGCGTTTAATCCCAGGTGCGGTATGGGCAATGATATGCTCGCCGGTAGCAATAGAACCGGTAAGAGACACCATGCGCACCTTGTCATGGCCGGTCAGCACATCGCCCACGCCGGCACCACGGCCAAACAACACGTTAAGTACGCCCGGCGGAAACACTCCAGCGGCCAGTTCGGCCAGCTTGAAGGTGGTTAGCGGCGTCTGTTCCGAAGGTTTAATCACCACGCAGTTCCCCGCCGCCAACGCGGGTGCCAACTTCCAGGCGGCCATCATCAGCGGGTAGTTCCAGGGAGCAATCGAAGCCACCACACCCAGCGGATCGCGGCGGATCATCGAGGTGTGTCCCGCCAGATATTCACCGGCCGCCATGCCACTCAGGCAACGGCTGGCACCGGCAAAGAAGCGGAAGACATCGGCCACCGCAGGCAATTCGTCATTCAACGCGCAGTGATAAGGCTTGCCGCAGTTGAGGGATTCCAGTTTGGCGAAGGTTTCCGCATGCTGGTCAATCACGTCCGCCAGCGCCAGTAAGTGCTCAGCACGTTCTTTCGGGGTGGTTTGCCCCCACTGTTCAAACGCCGCATCGGCGGCCAGCACGGCCTCTTCAACCTGCTGTGCGCTGGCCTCGGCCACCTGCACAATCACTTCTCCCGTCGCCGGGTTGTAGACCGGCAACTTTTCGCCCTGGCCGGTAACCAGTTGACCATTAATCAGCAGTTGGCTTTGCATAGGGTTATCCTTTGAAAATGTTGGCGTAATTCGGTGCCTGCCTTTATGGCAAACACCTGGTTATTCATTCTTAGAAATACAGTTCCCATCCCCAATGGATTTCAAGTCATAGCTAGGCGGCAAGAGCGTAAATCCCCAGGAGCTTATACAAAATAAGTGACTGGGGTTTACGCTCGCAGCCAACAACGCTATGGCTTGAAAGACGAAGGGGATGTTATTTACCGCTACCAGCGACGCTTTCTCCGCCTTTGGTCAGGTAGTACGCGCCCAGGATCGGGAACATCGTCAATACCATCACCGACAGCGCGACCACGTTGGTGATCGGCACATCACGTGGGCGGCCCAGTTGATTCAGCAGCCACAGCGGCAGCGTACGTTCGTGCCCGGCGGTAAAGGTGGTCACGATGATTTCGTCAAATGACAGGGCAAACGCCAGCATCCCCCCCGCCAACAGTGCCGAGCCCAGATTCGGCAAGATCACGTAACGGAAGGTCTGCCAGCCATCAGCCCCCAAATCCATCGAGGCTTCGATCAGGCTGTGTGAGGTACGGCGGAAGCGGGCAATCACGTTGTTGAACACGATCACCACGCAGAAGGTGGCATGGCCGATGACGATCGTCATGATCCCCGGTTCGATATTCAGCGCCTTAAACGCCGCCAGCAGCGCCAGACCGGTGACAATCCCCGGCAAGGCAATAGGTAACAGCAGCAGCAACGAAATGCTGTCCTTGCCGAAGAAGTCCCGGCGATACAGCGCCGCTGCTGCCAACGTACCGAGCACCAGCGCAATCGCCGTGGCTAGGCAGGCGATCTGCACCGAAAGCAGTACCGCATCAATAATGTCCTGCCGCCCCGCCGCCACGCTGAACCAATGCAGGGTAAAACCCCGCGGTGGGAAGCTGAACGCCGCGTCTTCGGTGTTGAAGGCGTACATGGCGATAATCACTATCGGGAAGTGCAGGAAGATCAGGCCACCCCAGGCGGCCAGTTTCAGCCCTAACGGCGCGCGTTCAGAGTGCATCGAAGGCCCCCAGGCGTTTCACAATCGAGAGATAAATGGCGATCAGGACGATCGGTACCAGCGTAAAGGCGGCCGCCATCGGCATATTGCCGATCGCCCCCTGTTGGGCATACACCATGCTGCCGATAAAGTAGCCCGGCGGCCCCACCAGCTGCGGCACGATAAAGTCGCCCAGCGTCAGCGAAAAAGTAAAGATGGAACCGGCTGCGATACCCGGTACCGCCAGTGGCAGGATCACATAGCGGAACGTCTGCGATGGGCGAGCCCCCAGATCCGCAGAAGCATGCAGTAACGAAGGTGGCAAGCGCTCTAACGCCGCCTGGATCGGTAAGATCATGAACGGCAGCCAAATATAGACAAACACCAGGAAGCGCCCAAGACCGGAAGTGGATAACGTATTACCCCCTACGCCGGGAATGCTCAGAATGCTCGCCAATACCGGCTCCAGCCCCATATGTTGCAGGAACCACTGGGCCACGCCGTCTTTCGCCAGCAGCAGCGTCCAGGCATAGGCTTTAACGATGTAGCTGGCCCACATCGGCATCATCACGGCGATATAAAAGAACGCCTTCACCTTGCCGCTGGTATAGCGGGCCATGTAATAGGCGATCGGGAATGCCAATACCGCACTGGCCAGCGAAACCACCACTGCCATGGTCAGCGTACGCACGATGATGTCGTAGTTGGCCGGGTTGAACAGCGCGCTCAGGTTGGCAAAGGTCAGATCCGGCGTCACCGTCATGGTGAAATCGTCGAAGGTGTAAAAACCCTGCCACAGCAAGGTCAGCAACGAGCCCAGATACACCGCCCCAAACCACAGCAGCGGTGGCACCAGCAATAACAGCAGATACAGCGTTGGCTTGCGGTACAGGTAGGTTGAAATCGCGCGAATTTTACCGCCGGGCGCTGCCGGCTGCTCGATGCTCATGTCCATCTCACCTCTCCTCCAGCAGTGGCACCATTGCCTCTCTGGCCCAACAGGCGGTGACCGGCTGGCCGATCAGGCGCTGCTGTGCCACGGCCTGCCACTGCGGATTAGCCTGGCTGACCAGCAGTTTCTCACCGCTGCTCAGGGCGATTTCATAGCGTGTCGCCGCCCCTTGGTAATGGATATCCTGCAAGGTGCCCTGAACCTGAACTTCCCCTTGCGTTGCGCCGCTTTGATCCAGCAGGCGGATATGCTCCGGGCGGATCGAGAAGGTGGCCGATTGCCCCAGCAACCGTTCCGCCAGTTCGCTGCGTACCACGTTGGACGTGCCGACAAACTCGGCAACAAACGGCGTTCTTGGCCGCATATACAGTTCGCGTGGCGCATCTACCTGCTCAATACGGCCATTGTTAAATACCGCCACCCGATCGGACATCGACAGGGCTTCGCTTTGATCGTGCGTGACGAAGATAAAGGTGATGCCCAGTTGGCGTTGCAGCTTCTTCAACTCCCCCTGCATCTGCTCGCGCAGTTTCAGATCCAACGCCCCGAGCGGCTCATCCAGCAGCAGTACGCGTGGGCGATTGACTAATGCACGAGCCAGAGCCACGCGCTGACGCTGGCCACCGGAAAGGTGCGCCGGTTTACGCTCGGCAGCAAACCCCAATGCCACGCTTTCCAATGCCTGATTCGCCCTGGCCAGTCGTTCACGCTTGGCCACGCCTTTCACCATCAGGCCGTAAGCCACGTTCTCCAACACGGACATGTGCGGGAACAACGCATAATCTTGGAACACGGTATTCACATCGCGCTGATAAGGCGGCAAATTGCTCGCCTCTTGCCCATGAATACGGATGGAGCCGGAGCTCAGTTGCTCAAAGCCGGCAATCAACCGCAGGCAGGTGGTTTTACCCGAGCCAGAAGGCCCAAGCATGGAGAAAAACTCGCCGTCCTGTATTTCAACAGAAACCCGATCTACGGCGCGAACATCGCCGAAAATGCGCGAGACATCGATAAACTGCACAGCAATGGTCATGATGTACGCTCCAAAATGTTGCCCCTCACCCCAACCCTCTCCCACAGGGAGAGGGAGCCGTCTGGCGCTCTCAGGTGAGAACAATGATGGTTATCTACCGCCCATAATGGCGATGTAGTCCTGTGTCCAGCGGCTATAAGGGACGAACTTGCCGCCCTCGGCCTGTGGCGTTTTCCAGAAAGCAATCTTGTCGAACTGGTTGAAACCGTTGTTTTCACACCCTTTGTCACCGAGCAGGGTGCTGGCTTTGCAACCTGCTGGAACCGCTGGTAACGAACCAAACCAGGCCGCAACGTCACCCTGTACCTTCGGCTCCAGCGACCAGTTCATCCACTGGTAGGCGCAGCTTGGATGCTTGGCCTCGGCGTGCAACATGGTGGTATCTGCCCAGCCGGTAACCCCTTCTTTCGGGAATACGGTAGCGATAGGCTGGCCTTCGCCTTTCAGGGCGTTGGCCTGGTATGGCCAGGCGCTGGAGGCCACCACGCCTTCGTTTTTGAAATCGCTCATCTGTACCGAGGTGTCATGCCAGTAACGGTGGATCAGCGCGTGCTGGCTGCGCAGCAGTTTCAGTGCCGCCTGATACTGCTCTTCGTTCAGTTGGTAAGGGTCGGTGATGCCAAGCTGGGGTTGAGTCGCTTTCAGGAACAGAGCCGCATCGGCGATATAGATTGGGCCGTCGTAAGCCTGCACCCGGCCCTGATTGGTCTTGCCGTCCGGCAGGTTTTGCTGCTGGAACACCACGGCCCAACTGTCTGGCGGCGTCGGGAAGGTTTTGGTGTTATACATCAGCAGGTTTGGCCCCCACTGATACGGCGTACCGTAGGTTTTGCCCGCCACGTTGTACCAAGGGCCGTTTATCAGGCGTGGGTCGATATTCTTCCAGTTAGGGATCAGCGCGGTATTGATTGGCTGCACGCGTTTGCCGAAGATCAGGCGCAACGACGCATCGCCAGAAGCGGTTACCAGATCGTAACCGCCTTTTGCCATCAGGCTGACCATTTCATCCGAGGTCGCGGCGGTTTTCACATTCACCGCACAGCCGGTCTGTTTCTCAAACTGGGTCACCCAGTCGTAATTCTTGTCGGACTGACCACGTTCGATGTAACCGGGCCAGGCGATAATGTCCAACCGCCCTTCCCCTTTGCCCAACTGCTGTGGCGTATCGGCAGCCTGAGCCATACCGCAAAGGATCGTCATACAGAGCGCGGTGACTGTGGTGATTGCGTGTGTTTTTCCCATCGTAATTACCCCTGTGTTGCATTAGATATGCGGCAAGGAACGGTTGCCGCCGATTTTTTATCGGCCGTGTGGCTAGAAGGAAGCCTTGAACTTCGCCATCACGTGCCGGACAACGCTGTAATCCTGTAATGAATCACTGGAGAGATCTTTGCCGTAGCCGGAGCGCTTTAAGCCACCGTGGGGCATTTCGCTCGCCAGCGTAAAGTGGGTATTGATCCAGGTGCTGCCATATTGCAAATGCGCCGCGATATGCAGCGCGCGGTCGATATTCTGTGTCCAGACCGAGGAGGCCAGACCGTATTCGGAGTCATTGGCCCAGGTCACCGCCTGCTCCAGGGTGTCGAAACGCGTCACGCTGACCACCGGGCCAAACACTTCACGCTGGACGATTTCATCGGTTTGCAGGCAGCCAGCCAATAGCGTGGGCTGGTAGTAAAAGCCGGGGCCAGAGTGCGCCGCCGCGCCAGTGATCAATTCGATATGTGGCTGGCTGAGGGCCCGTTCGACAAAGCTGGCCACCCGGTCACGCTGGCGGCTGCTAATAAGTGGGCCAATTTCATTATCTTCGTCACGCTTGCGGGCAAAGCGCAGGCTAGAGACTGCCTCCCCCAAAGCTTCCACCAGCTTCGGATAGATTCCTGCCTGGGCGTAAATGCGGCAGGCCGCGGTGCAATCCTGCCCGGCATTGTAGTAACCGAAGGTGCGGATACTGCTGACGACCTCATCCAAATCGGCATCGTCACAGACGATCACCGGGGCTTTACCGCCCAGTTCCAGATGGGTACGCTTGACGCTTTTGACCGCCGCCTGCAGGATTTTTTGCCCGGTAACGATATCGCCGGTAACCGAAACCAAACGAACCTGCGGATGACCCACCAGATGGCTACCCACCCCTTCGCCACCGCCATAGACAATGTTCAACACGCCTGGCGGCAGGATTTCCTGCAACGCAGGCACCAAGGCCAGGATGGTCAATGGGGTATGTTCGGAGGGCTTGAAAACTACGGTGTTGCCTGCGGCCAGCGCCGGAGCAATCTTCCAGGCCGCCATCATCAGCGGATAGTTCCATGGCGCGATGGAGGCCACCACACCGATCGGGTCACGCCGGATCATTGAGGTATGGCCCTCGACATATTCACCGGCCAACTGGCCTTGCTGGGTGCGCACGGCTCCGGCGAAGAAGCGGAATACGTCAATGGCTGCGGGGAGATCGTCGTTCAGTGCCTGATGGAAAGGTTTACCGCAGTTCAGCGCTTCAAGGCGCGCCAGATGTTCTGCCTGCCGTTCAATGGCATCGGCAATACGCAGCAGGATTGTTGCTCGGAAAGCGGGAGTGGTCCGTGACCAGTGGGAAAATGCCCGCTGCGCGGCGGCAACTGCGTGACCCACCTGAGTTGGCGTTGCCTCGGCAATGGAAACCAGAGTTTCACCGTTGGCAGGATTAACAATGGTCTCCTGGTGGCCTTCACCCTCGACCGATTCGCCGTTAATGAATTGCCGACAGGACAAACCTGAAACCAATTGTAACTCTGCCATTGCGCCGCCTCATGTGACAAAAGCGTTAACTAAATGTGATAATTTAGTTTTAATCAGACTAAGCGAGCGCACTGCGGACAACAAATTCTAAATACTGAAGGCAGCGTTCGATTAAATCGAAGGCTTGAGACCGGTCATGTTCGTTTTGCTGTTCTCCCGCGCAATGGTGAGGAATGGCGTCACCAATTCAGGCCGTGCGCTGCCACGCCGCCAGGCCAAGCCGATATCCAACGGTTCCAGTAAATCCACCAGCTTGCGCGCTTCAATCATATTGCCCTCCAACGACCAGGCGCGATAAGCCATATCCGGCAGGATGGCAATGCCCATGCCTGCCGCCACCAGGCTGCGCACCGCTTCGGTGGAGGCAGTTTTCATGGCGATCTCCGGCTTCAGGCCCGCTCTCCCCCAGATACGCCGGGCATGAACGTCCATTTCATCAACGTTGAGTTGGATCAGCGGCTGTTTGGCAACGTCTGCCAAACCGATGCTTTCGTGCTCCAGCAGCGGGTGCAGCGGCGGCAGCCACAGGCGATACGGGGAGTGCATCAGCACTTCGGTCTGTAAGGCATCGCGGTCTTCAATGTTAGATAGGATCAGCACCCCGATATCAATTTCACCGCTCACCAGCAAATGCTCGATATAGGGCCGTTCATCCTCAATCACCTGGATGGTCACGTTGGGATAGGCAGACTTGAAGCGCTTGAGCAGCTCAACCAGGAAATACCCCGCCACCAGGCTGGTGACGCCTATGGTCAATTTGCCACTCAGGCTTTCGGTGCCTAGTTGCAGGCTGCGCTTGGCATTATCCACCGTTGCCAGGATCAGGTACGACTGGCGCAGGAACTGGTGCCCCTGGTGGGTCAGGTTCATTCCCTTGGCGTGGCGTTCAAACAACCGCACACCAATGTCGGTTTCCAACTGCTGGATCGCCAGCGTAAGCGAAGACTGTGACACAAACACCGCCTGCGCCGCCGCCGAGATCGACCCGGTTTCGGCCACGGCAATAAAATGGCGGATTTGGCGTAACGTCATCATGGTAGCAACCTCAAACAAAACAGTTGGTTTGAGTGTAGATGCTCACCGGTAAGCCATCAGGAAATGTGTGAAAAACGCGATATCGTTCGCTTTTTTAGAACGCAAATAGGGAGGCAGTGCACAAAAACAACAAAGGCGCAGCTAAGCCGCGCCTTTGTTGTGAGCCTGTTGGCTTGTCAGCCGAATGATTAAATCGCTTCTTCGTCCTGCTCGCCGGTACGGATACGCACCACACGGGCCACGTCGAAGACAAAGATTTTACCGTCGCCGATCTTACCGGTCTGCGCCGTCTGCATGATGGTTTCCACACAGGTGTCCACGATATCGTCAGCCACTACGATCTCGATTTTAACCTTTGGCAGGAAGTCGACCATATACTCGGCACCACGGTACAGTTCGGTATGGCCCTTCTGGCGACCAAAGCCTTTCACTTCGGTCACCGTCATGCCGGTGATGCCTACTTCGGCAAGTGCTTCACGCACGTCGTCCAGTTTGAAGGGCTTGATAATCGCGTCAATTTTTTTCATTTTTATTCCTTAATTACCAATTTTTACGGCCAAAGCCGGAGGTGATCGGGTAGCGGCGATCTTTGCCAAAGTTACGAGCGGTAATGCGCGGCCCGACGGCGGCCTGACGGCGTTTATACTCGTTGATATCCACTAGGCGGATCACCTTGCGCACCACGGCTTCTTCAAAGCCCTCAGCAACCAGATCGGCAACCGATTTATCGCGCTCGACATAACCTTCCAGAATAGCATCCAGAATGTCATACGGTGGTAGGCTGTCCTGATCGAGCTGATCCGGCGCCAGTTCAGCAGACGGTGGACGATCGATCACCCGCTGAGGGATCACGTAGGAGACAGTATTACGGTATTCGGAAAGCTTGAACACCAGGGTTTTCGGCACATCTTTCAATACGTCGAATCCACCGGCCATATCACCATACAGCGTGCAATACCCGACAGCCACCTCGCTTTTGTTACCCGTGGTTAACACGATGCTACCGCGTTTGTTAGACAACGCCATCAGCACCACGCCACGGCAGCGGGCCTGCAGGTTTTCTTCGGTGGTATCCCGTGCGCTATCAGCAAACATCGGGGCGAGCTGGCCCATAAAGGCGTCGAACATCGGTTCAATCGAGACGATGTCAAATTCGATGCCGAGGATTTCGGCCTCTTCCTTGGCATCGGCGATGCTGATGTCTGCCGTATAGCGGAACGGCATCATCAAAGCCTGAACCTTGTCTTTGCCCAACGCATCCACGGCGATCGCCAGGGTTAGCGCCGAGTCGATCCCGCCAGACAAGCCCAGCACCGCACCTTTGAAACCGTTCTTGGTCACATAGTCGCGTACGGCCAGCACCAGCGCTTCATATACCTGCGCCAGCTGTGGCAACTCCGCCGCCGGAGCCGTCATCGGCACCACTTCCAGGCCTTTGAACTCAAGCAGCGTCACCTGCTCGGCGAAAGCCGCCAGGCGATGAGTCATATTGCCAGCGGCATCAAAGACTTTTGAACAGCCGTCGAAAATCAGTTCGTCCTGCCCGCCGATCTGATTCAGATAGACCAACGGCAGACCGGTACGCTGGCAGTGGCCCGCCATCAGGGTTTTGCGGATATACGGCTTTTCACGGTTATACGGGGAAGCGTTGATCGACAGCAGGATCTCTGCCCCCGCCGCTTTCGCCGCATCGACCGGTTCCGGGAACCACAAATCTTCGCAGATCAGCAATCCCAGACGATAACCTTTCAGCTCCACCACGCAGTTTTTATCGCCCGCATGGAAATAGCGCTTCTCATCGAATACGCCGTAGTTAGGCAGCTGTTGCTTGAAGTAACGGGCCTGCAAGGCCCCCTCAGAGAACAGGGACAGCGCGTTATACAGCTTGCCGTCTTCACGCCACGGGTGGCCGACCAGGATCGCCACATCGGCGGAGGCCTGCTGCAAGCGGCTTAGCTGAGTATCACAGCGCTGGTAGAAATCATCACGGTACAGCAGGTCTTCCGGCGGGTAGCCGGACAGCGCCAGTTCGGTGAACATGACCAGATCGGCTCCCGCCTTCTGCTGCTCCTGCACGGTTTGCAACATGCGCTCGCTGTTGCCTTCAATATCGCCCACCAGCAAATTCAGCTGGGCTAACGCAATGGAAAGTGATCTGCTCATATCTCTATGGTCTGCCATGCCACAACAAAGAAAACGGAGTGTAAATCATTCCGGCTACTTTGTTGAGAACCTGCGCATGCAGGTTCAGAAAAGAAAACATCATTCTTTGAAATCGTTGGCATCCAGTTCATGGCGCGACAACAATTTATAGAACTCAGTACGGTTACGGCCCGCCATGCGCGCGGCCTGGGTGACGTTACCCTTGGTGATCTGCAACAGTTTACGTAAATAGTGTAATTCAAACTGGTTGCGCGCCTCGACAAAGGTCGGCAGCGCCGTGTTTTCCCCTTCCAGAGCCTGCTCGACCAGCGCTTCACTGATCACAGGTGCCGTGGTCAATGCCACGCACTGCTCGATCACGTTCACCAACTGGCGCACGTTGCCGGGCCAACTGGCGGTCATCAGGCGTTTCATGGCATCGGAGGAGAAACTGCGTACAAAAGGTTTGTGGCGCAGCGCCGAAGCACGTAGCAGATGGTTGGCCAGCAGCGGGATATCTTCGGCCCGCTCGTTGAGCGCCGGTATTTTCAGGTTAACCACGTTCAGACGGTAATAGAGATCTTCACGGAACTCGTTTTTTACCATCGCCTTAGGCAGATCGCGGTGGGTGGCGGAAATGATACGTACGTCAATATCCAGATCGCGGTTGCTGCCCAGTGGGCGCACCTTGCGTTCCTGCAACACGCGTAGCAATTTTACCTGCAGCGAGAGCGGCATATCGCCAATCTCATCCAGGAACAGCGTGCCCCCTTCTGCCGCCTGGAACAAACCTTCACGGCTGCTGACGGCACCGGTGAACGCCCCCTTGGCATGACCAAACAGCTCCGACTCCAGCAGTTGCTCCGGCAACGCACCGCAGTTGATGGCGATAAAGGCTTTCTTGGCCCGTGGGCTGGCCGCATGGATGGCCTGTGCCAGCACCTCTTTGCCGGTGCCGCTCTGGCCATTGATCAGCACGCTGACGTCCGACTGGGCGACCATCTTGGCCTGTTCAAGCAACCGCAGCATAATCGGGCTGCGGGTGACAAAATCCTCACGCCAGCTGTCATCACCGGCCGGGATCGACGACAGCGACAGCGCTTCATCGATCGCCTTATACAACGCATCGCGATCGACCGGCTTGGTCAGGAAGCTGAACACCCCCTGTTGGGTCGCCGCCACCGCATCCGGGATAGAACCGTGTGCGGTCAGAATGATCACCGGCATCCCCGGCTGGTATTTCTGGATCTCGGCAAACAGCGCCATGCCGTCCATTTCATCCATCCGCAGATCGCTGATCACCAGGTCGATCTTTTCGCGGGCCAGCAGGCGCAAAGCCTCTTGTCCGCTTTCCGCCGTGGTAACGTGAAAACCTTCGCTGGTCAGGCGCATTCCCAACAGCTTAAGCAGGCTGGGATCGTCGTCAACCAACAAAAGATTGGCCGGTTTGCGAGCTGTCATTGCGCTGGGGACTCCTTGTTAGCTGCGGGCGGCGTGTAGGTCTCTTCCGGCTCTACCGGCAAGGCGGTACCGGTTTCAGTCACCGGGGCTGGCTCTGCGGGCTCGGCCACTTTGGCGGGTGCTGCGGGCTTGCCTGCGGCATCTGCTTTAGGCTGCGCCACGCTGCTTTCCGGGATTTCCCCCTGCAGTTGCTTGCGTGAGGAAAGCTGGCGTTCGATATCGGTCAGGTTCTCCAGTTTGCGGGAGGTCTCCTGCAACTGGCTCTGCAGATGGATCTGGTTCTGGCGCAGCGAATCGATCTGGCTGTCCGAACTTTCCTGCAGGTGCTGGTAACGCGCCCGCTCGTCAAACAGGCTCACTTGCAACGCCTGCTGCTGACGCCACAGTTGCAGCAATGGACGCAGCGAGTTAGGGAACTCGAGACGATAGCTGTTCAGACGATCGATGATCTGGCGGCGCTCGCTCGAGCTTGGCTCAGCGCTGCCCAGCAAAATGCTTTGCTTGAACACGTTCTGCCAATTGTTGCCCGGCAGGGTTTTCGCTAAGGCTCTGGCCTGCGTGGAGCCGATACGATCGGCGCAGTCCATCGCCCGCAGCCAAAAGAGTGAGTTTTCCAAGGCTTCTTTTTCGTCAAGTTGCCATAGCGTATCGCAAGGTGCAATGCGGTAATCCACCACCTTGGTATCCGGGATCGCTTCCTGTTGCTGCTGGGCCGGGCCGCTACTGACGGCACGATCGACACAGCCGATCAGCAGAAACGGGGCAAAAAGGATCGTGCCCAAAAAAGAAAGCGAATGTTTGCCGAGCGGTGCGCGTAGAGAAACACGCGGTGAACCTTCGGTCTGCGATTGATAAGCGCGATTAGACCCTGTGTACATTATTTATTCATTCTCGGCGGTTAATGGCAATTCAATACGGAAGCAGACGTCGGCATCGGCGAGATCCACTAATGTCAATTCGCCTCGCATACGGCGAATACAGTCCTGTGCAATGCTCAGCCCCAGTCCGCTTCCTTTAACGGCCCCTTTTCTCTGGTGACTCCCCTGGAAAAAAGGCTCAAAAATCATGGTTCGTTCCGCTGGCGGGATCGCGCTGCCGGTATTGGCAACGTCAATCTGTACCCGTTGGCCGACCTGGCGGCTGCGGATCCAAATGTTACCGGATTCCTTGCCGTAGTGCACCGCATTGGAGTAGAGATTATCCAGTACGCGCATTAATAGCGTAGGCTCTGCCCAGCAGATTTCCGCCTCAAGTTTGACTTCCGTGCGGATCATCTTGGCACGTGCTGGCAAACTGTGGGCGGCGACCACCATGTCCACCAGTTCTTCCAGCTCGACGTTTTCATGTTCCGACGGGCCATCTGCCAGTTTGCGGTTGTAATCCAGCAGTTGCTCAATCAGCAATTGTAGATGGCGGCTGCTCTGATCGAGGATCGCCACCACCTCTTTCTGATCGGAGGTGAGCGGGCCTGCCACACCATCGGCCAACAGCTCGGTGCCTTCACGCATGCTGGCCAGCGGCGTTTTCAGCTCATGAGAGATATGGCGCAGGAACTCATGGCGCTGTGATTCCAGCCAGGCCAGGCGCTCGCTCAACCAGACAATACGCTGAGCCAAAGAACGCAGTTCACGTGGGCCTTTAAAGGACGCCGTCATGCCGATGGGGCGCCCTTCCCCCAAGCGGTTAATCATACGCTCAACGGCCTTGACGGGCCCGATAATCATGCGGGTAAACAGCACCACCAACAGCACGCTGACCAGAAACAGCAACAGCGCCTGCCAGCCAAAGTATTGGCCGCGCTCGGCGATCGCCTGTTGCAGTTGCTGCCCACGGGAAAAAATCACGGTGCGCGTGGCCTGGACCATTTCGGCGTTGGAATGTGAAAAAGACTCTAACAGTTGTGAAGCGTCCTTGTCCGGCCCGCTGCTCTGGCACTTGATGGTGGCAAGCTGAGTCAGCAGTTTACGTAGCGTCTGGTAGTAACGTTCGTCCGGCAGGATCGGGGCGTGGGCATCCAGCATTTGTGAATACTGTTTTCGCTGGTTCTGGTACAGCCGCTCCAGGGTCGGATCGACCAGTACGCAATACTGGCGATAGCTGCGCTCCATTTCCAGCGCCACGCTGGTCATTGCCTCACTACGGCGGGCATCCACCAGCGTCGTACGGTTGATATCTGCCGCCTGCGCGCTGAGATGATCCAGGCTTTGGTAGGCCTGATAAGCCAATACCAGCAGCGGTAACAGCACCAGCAGGAACGCCATTACGACCAATTGGCGCAACGAGCGTGGAAATAGACGCCATCTTTTCAAAGAAATCATCTCATTATCTCTAGTCTGCCCAGATGCTAACCGACAATCCGGGGAGAGAAAAGCCCGGCAGCGGATTAATGGCGCTTAGATAAGCAAAAACGCGTTATCCCCAAAAGAGGAAATTGATGTGGTTTGGGAACGTATCGAGGGAAATAACGAAGGCAATGCGGTTTGGATATTGACGCTGGGGCATGATGCCCCATCGCAAGGAATATGTGGATGCCCTTACTCCTCGTCCCCAGGTGATGTAGCACTAGGCTGGCATCTGATCAGGACGAATAGCATCCAAAAAGTATCCGGGATTGATGAACGCTTCATCACAGTTGGATACTAGGCGGTGCCTCACTCCACGTGTCGTCCGATGCTTGATAAAGTCGCTTGCGCGTCTGTTATCGGTTTGGTTGGACGATAGGCACCATTTCTTAGGCATCATTCGGAGGCTTATGAGGCGCTGTTCCGTACTAGACGGGGCCAATCATAAAAAGGTGAATGAGCAACTGATAGTTATAATGCACCATCCGTGCCAACTTTATAAAAATATTTTTATCATATTGTTTATTAACAATAAATTATTTTAACGTCACGTCCAGCGCGCTACCTGGGTAGTCGAGTTTGAGTATTAATCCGACACACCGTCGCCAAAACACGACAACTAAATCCAATCGCTTTAACCCTGATTAAAATCAATGAGTTAAGTGTCTCTTTTTAGAGACAGGCAACACGGCCTTTGTCTCAAAAAACCGACATATTAGCTAACCACTTAAAAAATAAAGAAATAAAAAAGGCGCCAACGCGGCACCTTAGTAAACTTTCACGCAAAACTCAGGTTAAATCACCCCAGTTGCTTGCGAGCGTTGCGGAACATGCGCATCCAAGGGCTGTCTTCACCCCACTCCTCTGGATGCCAGGAGTTGCTGACGGTGCGGAACACGCGTTCAGGATGCGGCATCATTACGGTGGCGCGGCCATTGCTGCTGGTCACTGCGGTAATCCCATTCGGTGAACCGTTCGGGTTGGCAGGGTAAGCTTCGGTCACTTGACCATGATTGTCGACAAAGCGCAACGCAACCAGGCCGTGATGTTCCAACGCCGCCAGATGCGCCGCATCGCGCACTTCTACATGGCCTTCACCATGAGAAACGGCAATCGGCATGCGCGAGCCTGTCATACCCTGCATAAACAGCGACGGGCTACTGGCCACTTCCACCAGACTGAAGCGCGCTTCGAAACGATCCGACAGGTTGCGCACAAAGCGCGGCCAATGTTCAGCCCCCGGGATCAGTTCACGCAGGTTAGACATCATCTGGCAACCGTTACAAACGCCCAGTGCCAAGGTCTGCGGGCGATGGAAGAAATCGGCAAACTCATCACGTACGCGCTCGTTGAACAGTATCGATTTCGCCCAGCCTTCCCCGGCACCCAACACGTCGCCATAAGAGAAGCCGCCACAGGCCACTAACGTGTGGAACTCTTGCAGATCGCGGCGGCCTGCCAGCAGATCGCTCATGTGAACGTCAACCGCATCAAAACCGGCACGGTGGAACGCCGCCGCCATCTCAACGTGGGAGTTAACCCCTTGCTCACGCAATACCGCAACCTTGGGGCGTGCGCCCTTGGCGATATAAGGTGCCGCGATGTCGTCATCGGTCGCGAAGGTCAGCTTGACGTTCAGGCCCGGATCGCGTTCATCCTGCTTGGCCTGGTGCTCCTGATCGGCACATTCCGGGTTATCACGCAGGCGCTGCATCTGCCAGGTGGTTTCAGCCCACCAGGTACGCAGGGTGTTGCGGCTTTCGCTGTACACCGGTTTGCCAGCGCTGGTGATAACGAAACGATCGCCACTCAGCGCCTGGCCAAGGTGATGCACGTTATCCGTCAGACCGTGTTGGGCAAATATTTGCTGTACGGCTGCCAGCTGCGCAGCTGGCACCTGGATCACCGCGCCCAGTTCCTCGTTGAACAAGGCAGCCAAGGCGTCGGAACCCAGCGCCTGAATATCGACTTCCACGCCGCAATGCCCGGCAAATGCCATCTCGGCCAAGGTGACCAACAGGCCGCCATCAGAACGGTCGTGATAGGCCAACAGCGTACGATCCGCCACCAGCTGCTGCATCGCGTTGAAGAAACCGGCCAATTGCTCCACGTTGCGTACATCGGCTGGCTTGTCGCCCAGTTGGCGATAGACCTGCGCCAACGCCGTTGCCCCCAGGGCATTGTGGCCATTACCCAGGTCGATCAGTAACAGTGCGCTATCACCTTTGTCGGTACGCAGTTGCGGCGTCACGGTGTGGCGCACATCTTCGACGCGAGCAAATGCGGTGATCACCAGCGACAATGGTGACGTCATTTCCCGCTGTTCATTGCCTTCCTGCCAGCGGGTTTTCATCGACATCGAGTCTTTACCCACCGGAATGGTGATCCCCAACGCTGGGCAAAGTTCTTCCCCCACCGCCTTCACCGCTTCATACAGACCGGCATCTTCGCCAGGGTGGCCCGCTGCGGCCATCCAGTTGGCGGAAAGTTTCACCCGCTTGAGCGAACCGATTTCCACCGCGGCCAGGTTGGTCAACGCTTCCCCTACCGCCAGGCGGCCAGAGGCGGCAAAATCCAGCAATGCGACGGGAGCACGCTCACCGATCGACATCGCTTCCCCGTAATAGCTGTCCAGGCTGGCCGTGGTTACTGCACAGTCGGCTACCGGGATCTGCCACGGGCCGACCATCTGGTCACGCGCAACCATGCCGGTGACGGTACGGTCGCCAATGGTGATCAGGAAGGTTTTCTCCGCGACGGCTGGCAAGTGCAGCACCCGCTCGACCGCATCGGCAATGGAGATACCAGCACGCTGCAACGCTTCGCCGCTCGCCTGTTGACGTTTCACGTCGCGGGTCATTTTTGGCGTTTTGCCCAGCAGCACATCCAACGGCATGTCGATCGGCTGATTGTCAAAGTGACGATCGTTGAGCGTCAGATGGCGTTCTTCCGTCGCTTCGCCAATCACCGCGAAAGGCGCGCGCTCACGGCGGCAGATTTCCTCGAAGGTCGCCATCTGCTCAGGCGCTACCGCCATCACATAACGCTCTTGGGATTCGTTACACCACACTTCCAGCGGGCTCATGCCCGGCTCGTCGTTGAGAATGTCACGCAGTTCGAAACGGCCACCGCGGCCACCATCGCTAACCAGTTCCGGCATCGCGTTCGACAGACCACCGGCACCCACATCGTGGATAAACAGGATCGGGTTGCTATCGCCCATCTGCCAGCAGCGGTCGATCACTTCCTGGCAGCGGCGTTCCATTTCCGGGTTATCACGCTGCACCGAAGCAAAATCCAGATCGGCATCAGACTGGCCAGAGGCCATCGACGAAGCAGCCCCGCCGCCCAAACCGATGTTCATCGCCGGGCCACCCAGCACCACCAGTTTGGCACCAACGGTGATCTCACCTTTTTGCACATGATCGGCGCGGATGTTGCCCAGGCCGCCTGCCAGCATGATCGGTTTGTGGTAGCCACGCAGCTCAACACCGTTGTGGCTATTGACGCGCTCTTCATAAGTACGGAAGTAACCGACCAGCGCCGGACGACCAAACTCGTTATTGAATGCCGCGCCGCCCAATGGGCCTTCGGTCATGATATCCAGCGCGGTGACGATGCGATCCGGTTTGCCGAAATCCTGCTCCCAAGGCTGTTCGAAACCCGGAATACGCAGGTTGGAAACCGAGAACCCTACCAGGCCAGCTTTCGGCTTCGCGCCACGGCCGGTTGCGCCTTCGTCGCGGATCTCACCGCCAGAACCGGTCGCAGCGCCTGGCCAAGGCGAGATCGCCGTTGGATGGTTGTGGGTTTCCACCTTCATCAGGATGTGTGCTTCTTCCTGATGATAGTCATACAGGCCGCTTTGCGGCGCGGCAAAGAAGCGCCCTACCTGGGAACCCTCCATCACCGCTGCGTTATCTTTATAGGCAGAAAGCACGTAGTCCGGCGTCTGCTCAAAGGTATTTTTGATCATTTTGAACAGCGACTTCGGTTGCTGTTCGCCGTCGATGACCCAGTCGGCGTTGAAAATCTTGTGGCGGCAATGTTCGGAGTTGGCCTGTGCGAACATGTACAGCTCAATATCCGTTGGGTTGCGCCCCAACTCGGTAAAGGCGGCCAGCAGGTAGTCGATCTCGTCCTGCGCCAGGGCCAGCCCCAGTTTGGTGTTGGCCTGTTCCAGCGCGCTGCGGCCTTGGGCCAGGATATCCACCGTCTGATACGGAGCGGGCTGATGATGAGAGAACAGTGTTTCCGCCTGTTGCAGCTCGCTGAATACCGTTTCCATCATGCGATCGTGCAGCAGGGTGGCAAGCTGTTGCCACTGGGCCTCGGTCAGGGTCGGCGCTGTGACATAAAATGCCAGGCCGCGTTCAAGGCGAACCACCTGCGTCAGGCCACAGTTATGGGCGATATCGGTGGCTTTGGAAGACCATGGCGAAATGGTGCCCGGGCGTGGCGTCACCAACAGCAGTCGGCCTTGCGGAGCATGTTCAGCGAGAGAAGGGCCGTACTTGAGCAACCGCTGCAGCTTGGCCTGCTCTTCGGCGCTTAACGGTGCGCTGACATCGGCAAAGTGAACGTACTCGGCATAGATATCAACGATCGGGAGTTGAGCATCCTGGCAGCGGGACAGTAGTTTGGTAATACGAAAAGCCGATAAAGCGGGCGAACCACGCAGTATTTCCATAATCAAAGTTCTCTCGTCTTCGAAGCAACTGGGTTCAGCACTTCATTGGGCGCAACAGGGGGAAAACGCGCGCCATTATAGATAATCCAAGCCGCCGACGAAACCGTTTGCGTAGCTATTATTGATAAAAGCTATTCCCGCTGCCGAATTCTCATAACCTATCAATAAAGTTGCGCGCTGGCGTAATGTTGCGCAAAATGCCCCGGCACTGGTGATTTAACCATAAAAAAAACCTGATTACGGTCAACATAAAGCGTGCATTTATTTGAGATAACTATTTGAAACGCCTAAAAATAAATTACATTCTAATCGGTGTTGTAGCCCTACTGCTGGCGCTTGCCCTGTGGCCCAATATCGCCTGGCGTGGTGGACAGGGAGGCCAACTCGAGGCGATCAAAGCGCGGGGGGAACTGCGCGTCAGCACGTTAAACTCACCGTTAACCTATTTCACTACCCCACAGGGGCCTAGTGGCCTTGACTATGAGCTGGCCAAAAGCTTTGCCAACTACCTGGGGGTCAAGCTGGTGGTGATCCCACACCAAAACATCAATGACCTGTTTGACGATCTCGATGATGACAATGCCGATATTCTCGCCGCCGGGCTGATCTACAACCGGGATCGCCTCAGCCGGGCCAGTACCGGCCCAGCGTACTATTCCGTTTCCCAGCAGTTGGTTTACCGGTTGGGAACCACGCGGCCAAAAACCTTTGCTGATATCAAAGGCAAGCTGGCGGTCGCCTCCGGTTCAGCCCACGTCAGCACGCTAAAGCAGCTCAAACAAAGCAAATACCCCGATCTCAGTTGGGAAGCGTCGAGCGATATGACCTCGAAAGAGCTGCTGGAACAGGTGGCCGATGGCAAGCTGGATTACACCATCGGCGACTCCGTGACCATTGCCCTGTTGCAACGCATCCATCCACAGCTGGCCGTCGCTTTTGACATTACCGATGAAGAACCTGTGACCTGGTATCTTAAGCGCAGCAATGACGATAGCCTGTACGCCGCGCTGCTGGATTTTTATAGCCAAAGGGTAGAAGACGGCACGCTGGCCCGATTGGAAGAGAAGTATCTGGGGCACGTGGGCAGTTTTGACTACGTTGATACCAAAACCTTCCTGTCGGCCATCGACTCGGTATTGCCCACTTTCCGCTCACTGTTTGAAAAGTATGCCAGCGAAATTGACTGGAAACTGCTGGCCGCCATCGCTTACCAGGAATCGCACTGGAATCCGCAGGCGACCTCCCCCACCGGTGTCCGTGGGCTGATGATGCTGACCAGAGCCACTGCCGACGGCCTGGGCGTCACCGACAGGCTCGATCCGGAACAGAGTATTCAAGGCGGGGCGCTCTATCTGCAGCGTCTGATGGAGAAGGTGCCCGACACGGTGCCGGAAGATGAACGGATCTGGTTCGCACTGGCCGCCTATAACATGGGCTGGGGCCATATGCTGGACGCGCGTAAACTCACCAAAAGCCAGCAAGGCAATCCCGACAGCTGGGTCGATGTGAAACAGCGCCTGCCGATGCTGAGCCAGAAGCGCTACTATCCGTCACTCACCTATGGCTATGCCCGTGGCCGCGAAGCCTATAACTACGTGGAAAACATCCGCCGTTATCAGGTCAGCCTGGTGGGCTATCTGTTGGAAAAAGAGAAGAAAGCGGTAGAAGCGATGAAACAGGCCGAACTGGCCAAGGGCTATCCGGCCGTGGAGGCCAAACTGGCGCTGGCCCTGTAGTTATTCCCGATAATTCTTTACTGCGGGTCTTTTCCGGCCCGCTGCGCCAGTTTCAGCGCTTTTTTCTGATCGCGGCGCATGCGGAAAAAGTTGCTGAGGGTGGCAGCGCACTCTTCTGCCAGCACGCCCGAGACGATTTCTACCTGATGATTCATGCCCGGATGGCGCAGAATATCCACCAGCGAACCCACCGCCCCGGTTTTTTCATCGGCCGCACCGTATACCAAACGACGGATGCGGCTGTGCACCATAGCCCCGGCGCACATCACGCAAGGCTCCAGCGTGACATACAGCGTGGCATTCAGCAGGCGGTAATTCTGCAATACCGCCCCCCCCTGCCGCAGCGCCATGATTTCAGCATGAGCGGTGGGATCGTGGCGGCCGATCGGCCGGTTCCAACCTTCGCCAATCACCTGATTGTCCAGCACCAGCAGCGCCCCAACCGGCACCTCACCTTCTTCCTGCGCACGTTGAGCCAGGCTTAACGCCTGACGCATCCAATACTCATCACTATATTCATTCACCACATCAGTCCTCGTGCGCATCGCGGCGGGCATTATACACACTAGTCCCTTTTGCCGCAGCCACTCGGCCTTGTTGATGCAAATAAGCTTGAACCTGCCACGTTTGTCGATCGCTCAAAACGCCACCAACAAATCAATAACATCATATTTAATGATGATTAAATTTTGTTCACCTCTTAGAATTTCAGATAAACGTTATAAACTGGTGGAAAATCAAGCCGTAAAATTAAGCAAATTTTTTCTAACTAAATTGTGATAGATCATATTCTCTTATGCATTAGCACGATAAGGTTTACCTCACGCAAAAAGCCTTTATAAGGAGTAGGTTATGGCTGCCTCAACATTCTTTATCCCTTCCGTCAACATGATTGGTTCCGGCTGTCTGGAAGACGCGGCAAAAACCATGAAAGAGCATGGTCTGCATAACGCACTGATCGTGACCGACAAGGTTTTGAACGGCATTGGCGTCGTCGCTCAGGTGCAAGCCCTGTTAGCGGCACAGAACATTGAAAGCTGCGTCTATGACGGCACGCATCCCAACCCGACCACGGAAAACGTAAAACAGGGCCTGGCACTGTTGCGCGAGCATCACTGCGACTGTGTCGTTTCTCTGGGTGGCGGTTCGCCGCATGACTGTGCTAAAGGGATTGCCCTGGTCGCCGCTAACGGCGGGGAAATCAAAGACTATGAAGGGGTTGATCGCTCAGCTAAACCACAGCTGCCGGTCGTCGCGATCAACACCACTGCAGGTACCGCTTCCGAGATGACGCGTTTTTGTATCATCACCGACGAAGCGCGCCACATCAAAATGGCGATTGTCGACAAGCATGTCACCCCGATCCTGTCGGTAAACGATCCTCACCTGATGGCTGGCATGCCAAAAGGCCTGACCGCCGCCACGGGTATGGATGCTCTGACCCACGCTATCGAAGCTTACGTCTCCAGCGCCGCCAACCCAATCACCGATGCCTGCGCGCTGAAAGCCGCCACCATGATTGCCGAGTCTTTACGTGATGCGGTCAACGATGGGCAAAACATGCAGGCGCGCGAGAACATGGCCTATGCCCAGTTCCTGGCCGGTATGGCATTTAATAACGCCTCATTGGGTTATGTGCACGCTATGGCGCACCAGTTGGGTGGTTTCTACAACCTGCCACATGGCGTGTGTAACGCCGTGCTGTTACCGCACGTGCAAGAGTTCAATACTCAGGTTGCCGCTGGACGTCTGAAAGACATTGCCGCCGCTATGGGCGTAAATGTTGCAGGCCTTAGCGATGAGCAAGGGACTGCCGCTTGTATCGCCGCCATTCGCCAACTGGCGAAAGACGTGGGAATTCCTGCTGGCTTACGCGATCTGCAAGTCAAAGAAGAAGACTTTGCTACGTTAGCCACTAACGCCCTGAACGACGCCTGCGGATTTACCAACCCAATTCAGGCAAGCCACGAACAGATCGTTGCAATCTTTAAAGCAGCCATGTAACCGCTGCCAGGCTCCCTCGTTTTACTGGGGGAGCCTCATTTAATCCAACTGCTGTAACTCGCCTTCTTTACCTACCCGCCAGCGGTGTTCGCAAAAATAGAGCAAAGGGTTATCCTGCTTGCTGTCGCTGTAGCCACTGAACAATTTCAATGGCGCTCCCAGACGCTGCTCCAGTTGCACGACCTTTTGAACTCCCAGGCAGCGCATGGGCAATACCCAGCCCCCGTAACGACGCACAATGCTGCTCCCCACCAGTTGTACCCGTGGCAAGAACGCAGAGTCCCGATAAACCTGCTCCACCAGCCGTTCCGGCGAGCCGGTGATCAACCACACCTGAGCATCCTGGGCATCCAGGTACTGGCGCAAACGCATCTGCACGACCGGAAAGGCGGTGACCTTACGGCGAAAATAGTCGACAAATTTCGCCTCCAGTGCTTTCAGCCTGGCCTCTGAACGGCCAAAAGTCATTGCCCACAATAGCAGGCTCATGGGCCAGCGCGTTGCCCGCCCACCGATCAACAAACCCAATCCGATAATGGGCAACAGTGGCACCACCAGCACCAGGTTCAACGGCAGATGCCGTAGCAAAAAGCGCAGGAAACTGCCAAACATGTCTTCCTGATGCAAGGTGCCATCCAGATCGAAAAATACCACGCGCTGGGCCTGTGCAACCGGTTTGTCAGTCAAGCGTTACTCCTCGGGATCGTTGACCCCATTATGCAGGTGAAAATACAACCGGCTATTATCGTAATCACTAGACCGACCAGATACAACCGACATTGGTCAACGCCAAAGGCGCGTTAACTCATCAAGTCATAGTGTTGCTGCTCGCAAAAATGATTGCTGCCCGTTTTGCCACCGGCATGGCAGAATGCCAACTGGCTCAAAGGAAAAAACCATGAGTACCCTTCTTCGCATTCGTCAGATTTACCCAACGCTGGCACAAAACGATCGCAAACTGGCGGACTTTCTGTTGGATAACGCCGAACAGGCCTGCCACCTCAGCTCACAAAAGCTGGCCCAGTTGGCCGGTGTCAGCCAATCGAGCGTGGTCAAGTTCGCCCAGAAACTGGGCTACAAAGGATTTCCGGCGCTGAAACTGGCATTGGGTGAGGTGTTGGCTCAACCGCAGGTCGCACCGGTGGTGACTGTCCATAACCACATCCTCAGCAGCGATCCACTCAAAACCGTCGGTGAGAAATTGCTGCTGGAAAAGCAGGCCGCATTACGAGCGACTCTGGATATCAACAGTGAACAGCGGCTGCTTACCGCCCTGGAGATGCTGCGTGCGGCGCGGCGGGTGATCTTGGTTGGCATCGGGGCTTCCGGGCTAGTGGCCAAAGACCTGTCGTTCAAGCTGCTAAAGATTGGCGTGATGGCGGTGGCAGAAGCGGATATGTACGTTCAACTGGCGACGATAAAGGCGCTGAGTAAGGAGGACCTGCTGCTGGCGATCTCGTTTAGCGGCGAGCGGCGTGAAATCAACCTGGCCGCCGAAGAAGCACGTATTGCCGGAGCCAAGGTGTTGGCACTGACCAGCTTCTCGCCTAATGGCCTACAGCAACGGGCCGATCACTGCCTTTATACCATTGCGCAAGAGCCCAATATCCGCAGCGCGGCTATATCTTCCAGCACCGCGCAATTCGCCCTTACCGACCTGTTGTTTATGGCGCTGCTCCAGCACGAGCTCGATCAAACCCACGATCGCATCCACACAGCGAACAATTAGTGAAAAAACGGGTGTAAGGCGTATAATCTGCGCTCCGCGAAATACCCCTGTAAATAATGAGAGAGTTGCCATGGCCCTGCTAATCACACGCAAATGTATCAACTGCGATATGTGCGAGCCGGAATGCCCGAACCAGGCGATTTCGATGGGGGATGAGATTTATCAGATCGATGCCAACCGCTGCACCGAATGCGTGGGGCATTATGAGACCCCAACCTGCCAGCAGGTGTGCCCGATCGATAACACCATCATTACCGATCCGCAGCACGTAGAGAACCAGGAACAGCTGTGGGACAAGTTTGTTGTGCTGCACCATGCCGATAGCCTGTGAGCTAAATGCCCTCTCCCAAAGGGAGAGGGGGCCGATCGAGCTATTTATCGTTACTGAGCTCACCTTTGCTCTTCCAACGAAGGTGCCATAGACTTACTTCTGTAACAGACGGCGACACCTAACTAGCTCCTTCTCTCTGTGGGAGAAGGTTGGGATGAGGGGACTAGATTGACTCCGGCACCTGACAACCACTCAGGGCAAATCCGTCCTTACCCCTCGATGATCACCGTAGCACAGGCATAGCGGCGTTCATCCGCCAGAGAAACATGGATCGACTTCACCCCCATCTCCTGCGCCAGCTCGGCAGCACGTTCATGCAGCCGGATATTGGGTTTCCCCAAGCCATCATTGAACACTTCGAACTGATTGAACGCCAGGCCGTTGCGGATGCCGGTGCCGAACGCCTTGGCGGCGGCCTCTTTGACCGCAAAACGTTTAGCCAGGAAGCGTACCGGCTGCTGATGCTGCTGATACACCTCCCATTCGGCCGGGCTTAACACCCGGCGAGCCAGGCGATCGCCGCTACGTTCCACCACCGCTTCGATACGCGCCATCTCCACGATGTCGGTTCCCAAGCCCAGTATCGCCATTAGCGACGCGCTTCCCGCATCAACAGTTTCATGTCCGCCACCGCGGCCGGTAAACCGCTCATCACCGCCTGGCCAATGATGGCATGGCCGATATTCAGCTCATACATCTCTGGCAGCGCGGCGATCGGCTGCACGTTATGATAGGTCAAACCGTGGCCCGCATTCACCTTCAGGCCTTTGCTGGCCGCGTAGGTGGCCGCTTTGGCGATGCGCTTGAGCTCGGCTTGAATCGCCAGATCGCCCTGCGCTTCGGCATAAGCACCGGTATGGATCTCGATATAAGGCGCGCCTACGGCCACCGCCGCGTCGATCTGGCGGTGATCGGCATCGATAAACAACGAAACCAAAATGCCAGCCTGTGCCAGGCGTTCAACCGCCACCGCCATTTTGTCCTGCTGCCCGGCCACGTCCAACCCGCCTTCGGTGGTCACTTCCTGACGTTTTTCCGGCACCAGACAGCAAAACTGAGGTTTCAGCTCAATGGCGATATCGAGCATTTCATCGGTGACGGCCATTTCCAGGTTCATACGGGTCTGGATGGTTTGGCGCAGGATACGCACGTCGCGGTCGGTGATATGACGGCGATCTTCACGCAGGTGAACGGTGATGCCATCGGCCCCCGCCTGCTCGGCAATAAATGCCGCCTGCACCGGGTCCGGGTAATTGGTGCCGCGCGCGTTACGTAACGTGGCAATATGATCGATATTGACGCCCAGCAGTAAATCAGCCATGACAACCCTCTACTAAGTCATTTTCAGTAGCAGCAGTTTACACGGGCGGGCAAAACGGCAAAAGCAGAAACCGCTCAGGCTTCGTCGACGGGGGTATCAGGTTGTTTGCGCACGAACTGGCGAAACAGTTCACGGCTCTTCAGTGGCTTACCACCGAGATAGGGTTTCAGCGCCATACGGGTAAAGCGCTTGGCTGCACGCAGGGTTGCTGCATCGGGGAATTGGCGTTCATACAGGGCGCGGAGTTCACGGCCGGTAAAACTGTAATGATCCACCACCAGGCTGGCGATAAAGCCCTTTTCTTCGCGGTAGCGATAGGTCATGCCGTCATCCACCGGTTCGCCGCTGCCAGCACAATGTAGAAAATCCAGCCCGTAACCCAAGTGCCCCAACAGCGCCAACTCGAACTGCCGCAGGGCATGTTCGGGGGAACTGTCCTCCGCCGCCAAAGCCTGTAAGCATTGCAGATAATCAAAGAACAACACCGAATAGTTGCCTTCCTGCTCCAGCACCCGTGATAACAGTTCATTCACATAAAGGCCGCTGTAAAGCATCATGCCGCTGAGAGGTAAACCAAGGGAGACCGCTTCGGCACCGCGCAGCGTTTTGACTTCGCCACGACCGCCCCAGCGTACTAACAGAGGAGTAAAGGGTTGCAAGCAACCCTTTAGATTGGAACGGCGACTGCGTGCGCCTTTTGCCAGCAAGCGCACCCGCCCATGGCCTTCCGTGAACAGGTCCAGCATCAGGCTGGTTTCACTAAAGGGCCGCCCATGCAGGACGAAAGCGCGCTCCCAGCCATCCATTGGATAGTTTATTTCAGGTCGTCGGTATAGCCCAGGCTACGCAGCGCACGTTCGTCGTCCGCCCAGCCGGATTTCACTTTCACCCACAGCTCCAGATGCACTTTAGCTTCAAACATCTGTTCCATGTCCTGACGGGCTTCAATACCGATGGTCTTGATCTTCGAACCTTTGTTGCCGATAACCATCTTCTTCTGGCCTTCACGCTCAACCAGGATCAGACCGTGCACGTCGTAACCACCGCGCTCATTCGGTACGAACTGTTCGATTTCGACCGTCACCGAGTAAGGCAGCTCCTCACCCAGGAAACGCATCAGCTTTTCACGGATGATTTCCGACGCCATAAAGCGCTGAGAACGGTCAGTGATGTAATCGTCCGGGAAATGGTGTTCCGCTTCCGGCAACACTTTGCGCGCGATAGCCGCAATAGTGTCCACATTCATGCCTTTTTCGGCAGAGATCGGCACCACATCGAGGAAGTTCATCTGCTTGCTTAGGAACGCAATGTGCGGCAACAGCTTGGATTTGTCGGTAACGTTGTCGACCTTGTTGATCGCCAGCAGCACCGGGCTTTTCAGGCTGCGCAGCTTGTTGACCACCATTTCATCATCGGCAGTCCAGTTCGTGCCTTCTACGACGAAGATCACCAGCTCGACGTCGCCGATTGAGCTGCTGGCCGCGCGGTTCATCAAACGGTTGATGGCGCGCTTTTCTTCGATATGCAGACCCGGGGTGTCGACGTAAATGGCCTGATAAGCACCATCGGTATCGATACCCATAATACGGTGACGGGTCGTCTGTGGTTTACGCGAGGTGATGGAGACTTTTTGCCCCAGCAGTTGGTTCAGCAACGTGGATTTGCCCACGTTGGGACGACCTACGATCGCAATAAAACCGCAGTATTGTTTTTCTTCGCTCATTCAAGCTCCAGCTTTTTCAGCGCTTGTTCCGCTGCCGCCTGCTCGGCTTTACGGCGGCTTGAGCCGGTGCCCACGACGGGCTCGCTCAAACCACTCACCTGACAGTGGATAGTAAACTCCTGATCGTGCGCCTCACCGCGAACCTGCACCACCAGATATGTTGGCAACGGCAGATGACGACCTTGTAAAAACTCCTGCAAACGGGTTTTCGGGTCTTTCTGCTTATCACCGGGGCTGATTTCGTCCAACCGGCTACGATACCAGTCCAAAATCAGTCGCTCAACGTTTTGAATATCGCTATCCAGGAACACACCGCCAATCAGTGCCTCCACCGTATCCGCCAGGATTGACTCGCGGCGGAATCCACCACTTTTCAGTTCGCCCGGCCCAAGGCGTAAACACTCGCCCAGATCGAATTCACGCGCCATCTCCGCCAACGTATTGCCCCGCACCAGCGTGGCACGCATGCGGCTCATGTCTCCCTCGTCTACGCGAGGAAAACGCTGGTAGAGCGCATTGGCGATGACAAAACTAAGGATCGAATCACCCAGAAACTCGAGACGTTCATTATGTTTACTGCTGGCGCTACGGTGAGTTAACGCTTGCAGTAAGAGCTCCTGCTGTTGAAAAGTGTAGCCCAGCTTCCGCTGCAGCCTGTTTATTACGATGGGGTTCATGAGTTACCAATAGATCAAGAATGCGTCAAAAACTTGCAGCATACGGAACAGGCCTGCTTTGCCAAAAGCCAATCCAAAGCTGTTTCGTTTGCAGTGGCGCCCAAAAGGGGCCAACTTTTATCGCTCGAGGGGCTATTCTACAACGAGTGGAAATATATTGCTGCGTTTTTCCCGTCGTCTTTCAAGCTGCAGCGTTGTTACCTGCACTATTTCCCCCAGTCACTTACCCAAAAGTAAGCTCCTGGGGATTAAATAGCGTGTCGCCTAGCTGCAACTCGAAATCCATAGGGATCTTGACCATATAAACTGCAGCCTAATTGGCTGCAGTTTGCAAAACGCTATTAGTGAATACCACCGATACGGCTCAATCTGACGCCCGTTGGCCATTCACCTTCCTGCTTTTCAAAACTCATCCAGATCGCAGTGGCTTTACCTACCAGATTCTTCTCAGGCACGAATCCCCAATAACGGCTGTCTGCACTATTATCGCGGTTATCGCCCATCATGAAGTAATGGCCAGCGGGTACTACCCACTCGCCCAACGGCTGGCCTGCTTGCTGATAGTAAGCGCCGACCTGATCTTGTGCACCGGGCACGGTCAGAATGCGGTGAGTTACGTTGCCCAACGTTTCCTTGCGCTCACCCAGGCGAATACCGCCCTGTGGCACGTTATCCGTCAGTGGGATCTGGAAGAAACCGTTGCTGGCTTCGCCCATGCCGCTACGGGTAAACATCTGCACAAAATCGCTCGGTTGCATATCGCTGTAGGTGACCGCCAATGCGGTATCACACGCCTGGCCACTATTACAGGACTCTTGCACCGTCACGCGCTTATTCACCGGATCATAGGTCACGCGATCGCCAGGTACGCCAATCACGCGTTTGATATAATCCAGTTTGGTGTCGCGTGGATATTTAAAGACCGCAATATCGCCGCGCTTGGGATGACCAGTTTCAATTAGCGTGGTCTGGGTGATTGGATCCTTTACACCGTAGGCAAATTTTTCCACCAGAATGAAATCACCAATCAACAGCGTCGGCATCATTGAGCCTGAAGGGATCTGGAATGGCTCGTAAATAAACGAACGCACCACAAACACCAACAGCAATACCGGGAACACTGAAGCCCCGGTTTCAACCCAACCCGGCTGCCTGGCCACTTTCGCCAAGGCCGCTTCGTCGATCGTTCCAGCCGCCTGTGCATTGACCGCCGCGATTTTCGCCCGGCGTGCCGGCGCCCATTTAAAGCGCTCAAAGCACCAGATGATCCCGGTCACCAAAGTGGCTATCGCCAAGATCAAGGCAAACATATTCGCCATGCAAACTCCCTAGTTACGCGAGCTTTCGCTCTTACTTACCGTCTTTACCCACGTGCAGAATGGCCAGGAACGCTTCCTGCGGCAACTCAACGTTACCCACCTGCTTCATGCGTTTTTTACCGTCTTTCTGCTTCTGCAGCAGCTTCTTCTTACGGCTGACGTCGCCGCCGTAGCATTTGGCCAACACGTTTTTACGCAGCTGCTTCACCGTAGAACGAGCGATGATATGCGTGCCGATCGCCGCCTGGATCGCAATATCAAATTGCTGGCGTGGGATCAGCTCTTTCATTTTCTCAACCAGTTCACGGCCACGATACTGCGCGTTATCACGGTGAGTGATCAGCGCCAGCGCATCTACGCGTTCGTTGTTGATCAACACGTCAACGCGCACCATGTCCGAGGCCTGGAAACGTTTGAAGTTATAGTCCAGTGACGCGTAACCGCGCGAGGTGGATTTCAAACGGTCAAAGAAGTCTAGCACCACTTCGGCCATTGGGATTTCGTAGGTCAGCGCCACCTGGTTACCGTGGTAAACCATGTTGGTCTGTACGCCACGCTTCTCAATACACAGCGTGATCACGTTGCCCAAATATTCCTGCGGCATCAGCATGTGACACTCCGCAATCGGCTCACGCAGTTCAGCGATGTTATTCAACGGCGGCAGCTTGGAAGGGCTATCGACGTAGATGGTTTCATTGCCGGTGGTTTCGACTTCATACACTACCGTAGGTGCCGTAGTGATCAGTTCCAGATCGTATTCACGCTCCAGACGCTCCTGAATGATCTCCATGTGCAGCAGACCCAGGAAGCCACAGCGGAAGCCAAAGCCCAACGCGGTGGAACTCTCTGGTTCATAGAACAGGGAGGCGTCGTTCAGGCTCAGCTTGCCCAGCGCATCACGGAAGGCTTCATAATCGTCGGAACTGATCGGGAACAGGCCGGCATACACCTGTGGCTTCACTTTTTTAAAGCCTGGCAGCATTTTGTCTGCCGGCTGGCGAGCCAGCGTCAAGGTATCGCCCACCGGCGCGCCGAGGATATCTTTAATGGCGCAGACCAACCAACCCACTTCGCCACAGTTCAGCACGTCGCGATCGACACGTTTCGGGGTGAAGATCCCCAGACGATCGGCGTTATAAGTTTGGCCGGTGCTCATGACCTTAACTTTATCACCCTTGCGCAGGGTGCCGTTTTTCACGCGGATCAGGGAGACAACGCCAAGGTAGTTATCAAACCAGGAGTCGATGATCAACGCCTGCAGCGGAGCATCCGCATCACCTTCTGGTGGCGGGATATCACGCACCAGACGCTCCAACACTTCAGGCACGCCAACGCCGGTTTTTGCCGAGCAGCGCACCGCGTCAGTCGCATCAATGCCCACGATATCTTCGATTTCCTGTGCGGCGCGATCCGGATCGGCGGCAGGCAGGTCAATCTTGTTCAACACCGGCACCACTTCCAGATCCATGTCCAGTGCGGTATAGCAGTTGGCCAAGGTCTGGGCTTCTACGCCCTGCCCGGCATCCACCACCAGCAATGCGCCTTCACAGGCGGCCAGTGAGCGGGAAACCTCATAGGAGAAGTCAACGTGCCCAGGGGTGTCGATAAAGTTAAGGTGGTAAACCTGCCCATCCTTGGCTTTATAGTCGAGCGTTACGCTCTGCGCTTTGATGGTAATACCACGCTCACGTTCCAGATCCATAGAATCCAGCACCTGTGCGGCCATTTCACGCTCGGTCAGGCCGCCGCAGATTTGGATAATACGGTCAGACAGCGTCGACTTACCGTGGTCAATATGGGCAATGATAGAAAAATTTCTTATGTGTTTCATTTAATTAGTTTTTCTGCCTTGGTATTTCTGAATTACTCGCCTATGGAACCCGCATGGACATAAAGCGACGGTGAATGGGTCGGCTATTTTTCGCCTGAATCGCAGCATTCTACATGCCACAACACTGAAAACCTAGCAATCGGTGTAGGGAAGCTATTCGATTATACGTAGTTTAGTGTTACAACGCGCCGCAGTTGATGAAAGCAGATATTAACGCGGAGAAGGCCTGATAAAAATTGTGGGTTAATTACGCCAATCCTCTTGGCCAGACACTATTTACCCGGTGGTAATACATATTACGCGATTACGCAATAAACCCAATCTTAATTGTTTAATAAATAATATTTTTATCAATAACTTACATTTAAACCACGACGCGACCGCTTTAGGATAAACCTGATATACGCTCCTTTGCCCCTCGGTTACAAGTGGCAAGAACTTTGGATAAAAACAGACTTCAGGGCACTACGACATCGGCAAGCCCACCAGAGTTCACCAGCATCTCCTCTGAACATTGATTGGAAGGTTTATCATGATCGATAAAGGGCAAATGCTGAGCCGGCACGATTTTTCCAAGGTCAACTGGGGCATTTTGGCAGCGGTAACGCTGTTGTTCACTCTCGGTGCGGCGCTGTTGTTAATGCCGTTATTGAGCAACATGGAAGATCCTCACGTACTGGCCTTACTGCAAGCCGGCGCGGCAACCATTCTGTTAGGCACTACTTTGTTGGCATTGCGCCATTATCTGCGGCCAATGCTGACCTATCGCCTGTATGAGCATGGCGTACGCGTGCTGGATCATCACAGTCATAAAGAACGGTTTATCGCGTTTGAAAAGATTGCCGATATCTACCATTCTCGCGGTAGCAGGCTGCTTGGCGGGCTAAACGACAGTATGGCGTTTCGCACCTCGGAGGCGGCGTTCTGGTACAGCATCAAGAGCAATATCTCTCACTCTCGGCAGCTGATTGAAACCCTGATCCAGCAACAGATCCAGCAGCGTGGACCGCTGGCATTAAATTCGCTTTATCAGGGGGAAATATTGACCTTCGGCTATCTCATTAGCGGTAGGGGCTGGCTTGGTTCGTGGCAAGAGAAGCCGACTCAAACATTACGGCTTAGCGCTACGACGCTGAGTACCGCCCAGGCCAGGGTTCAGATCGAAAAGATCCACCGGCTGGAAAACAATATACCGCATGGCACCCTTCGTTTGCTGGATCTACAAGGCAATGAGCTGTTTTCGCTGGGTTATGACTCGCTGTTCAGCGCCGATCTGTTTATTGCGCTGATGGAGCATATGATCAACAACCGCATCCCCGCCTATAACAACCCGGCGATGACGCGGCCAGCATATTAAAGCGAGGATTCGGTTTCGGTGTTCAACCGCAAGGCACCGGGCGGCAAACCGATTTGCAGCACCACGGGTTGATAATTGGCCTGTTCGCCGAGGCGTTTTGCCAAGGCGCGTGCGATCAGGAAAGCGAGGCCGCCCCCTAAAATCCCACCGAGTGCCGCCGCTGCGTCACTGCCCAGCCACCATTGCAGCAGGCCACCACCTAGCATCATGCCTAATAGCGGGGTCAGATAGACCAGCATCGCCGAGCGCAACAGGCTGCCTTCGGCGATACCGACTTCAACGCGCTGGCCGGGTTCCAGAGGCTGGGCGATTGCCACCTGCAGGTGATGTTCACTTTCAGGCACCAGTTCGTCGAATGCGCGAGCACCGCAGCCAGAGCGCGCGGTGCAGCTGCCACAGCCAGCTTTAGGCTCACAACGCAGCTGTGCTACACCCTGTTGCCACGAGATGACCGTGGCCCACTCTTTCATCATTTCGGCGCTACCTTGAAAGTAATACTGTCGGCAATGCGTTTCGCCGTTGAAGGAGGTAATTCCCCAACCACGGTAATTTCATTGCCATTACGAATTTCGGTTTGGATGGTGCGCCGGCCCTGACGATAAAACTGTTGGCTGGTATTGCTGCCCGAAGGGCTGATGTTAACCGAGAAGCTGAACAAGCCATCGCTATAAAGCCGCGATTCAACCGGCACCGCCACATTCGGTAACTTGCGGCGATTACGCGCCACCTCGTTAACGCCAGCGGGCAACCAACCGGCATTCCAGGCCAGCTTAACGTCTTCAGCGGCGGGTAAGGTCAATAGCGGTGGCAGATTGGCCTTGAGCAACGGTTGCATGACGTTTTTCACCTGATCGCCCACCACTACCGAGATGACCCGATACTGTTCCAGCGTTTCGCCATCACGATCGAGCAAATCGACCCGAAGCGGCAACTTGGTCTCCATATCCATCCAGACCACATAGCTGTAACGGGAACCGTCACGAGCCACGACGCGGTAGACGTCACAAGGCCGATCGGAAATGCGGGTGCGACCAACGGAGATGAAGTCGTAGTATTTCGCCAGATAATCGAAATCGGCAAATACAATGGCGGGCAAGGCGTCGACGATGTGATCGCCAGACAGCGTGAACGGTTCCAGACCAGGCTCAAAATAGCTGATCCCACCACCACGTTGCAGCACTTCCCGACGAGGGCCGTCCATATGCAGTAACTGCCCAAGGGGCTGCTTATCGATCACCGCATGGCGATAGCGTAATGACTCTATCCCCTGCTTGCTGATGCTGATATAGGCGAGTTCATAGTTGAGTGAACGGCTGGCACTGCTCATTTGTTGCAATAACGCCCCGGACGCAGGTTCCTGCGCCGAGGCGATATTTGAATTGAGCAGGCCGCCCGTTAAAAGACAAACGGAGAACCAGATTTGCTTCATTACTGCTGTTGCATTCCTAAAGACTGTGTTCCAGGAACCTGAACTGCGGCCTGCTGTGGCCTGCTTTGTTCAAGTTGCAGCTGATCGGAGTGCAAACGGCGTTGCAGCTCATAATCCTGCAGCATGGCATTGATACGCTTACGCTGTTCCTGCACCTGCTGCTGTTGACCGCTGCCGGTTGAGAAACTGTCTGCCGGGACGCCCAGGCTGACCGGGGAAGCTTGCCCCATGATTGGCAACGTATTGAACGCTGGTGCTTCAGCCGCACCTGATTGTGCTGTCGGCTGATTGTACTGTTGCACACCCACGATCACTGCCAGAGAGACACAAGCGGCAACGCCAACTTGAGTTAGCTGACTAGCCCAAGGACGAACCTTGTGCCAGAACGGCAGTTTACCCCAGGTGTGAGGTTGCGGTTGAGATTCGGGGATTGCCGAAGGAACCAGACGAGCGGGCTCTTTTTCCAATGCGGCAGCAACACGGTCTGCGATATCGAAATGCATGACTTGCCCGATATCACCCCGTAACGTGTCACGGATTAGGTGATAGCTCTGCCAGCTTTGTTGAAGCGCCCGATCTTTACTCAATGAACTCAGCAGCTCATTGTCGAGCATTTCACCATCCATTAGAGCGGAAAGCTTTTCTTTCTGCATGCCTAAGTACCCTTCCAGTGTCCGCTATCGCTAACGTTGGATCAGCGGTTGAACTTTATTATCGATAGCCTCCCGAGCACGGAAAATACGTGAACGTACGGTTCCGACCGGGCAATCCATGATGGCGGCTATCTCTTCGTAGCTTAGACCATCCAACTCCCGCAGGGTAATCGCCATGCGAAGATCCTCTGGGAGTGACTCAATGGTACGGAAAACTATCTGTCTCAGTTCTTCTGACAACATTAAGTTCTCAGGGTTCGAAATTTCTTTCAGTGCACCCGCACTTTCGTAATTTTCGGCATCATTGGCATCCACATCGCTTGACGGTGGGCGCCGGCCCTGAGCAACCAGATAATTTTTTGCTGTATTGACAGCAATTCGATACAACCAGGTGTAAAAGGCGCTATCGCCACGGAACGACTCCAGTGCGCGATAAGCTTTAATAAACGACTCCTGCACCACATCCGGCACGTCGCCCTGTGGTACGTAGCGCGAAACGAGACTCGCCACTTTATGCTGGTAACGAATTACCAGTAAGTTAAACGATTTCTGATCGCCCTTCTGGACCCGCTCAACCAGAACCTGATCCGTTAACTGCTCGCTCATCCGAGGTAAATTCTCCCCAAATCTATCTCCACGCGTGAAATTGTACCGCCAGCCATACATTATTTTCCTGAGCAAGCACTCGCTTGGAGTTCATACGGAACGCTAAGTTCCATACCGCCATTGTTTTTTTGTTGATGTCACCTTGTCCGTGGCTTTTGCCCGGACAAGTAGGCTAACATGAATTTCACTCTTCTTCTGCACACATCATACGTTATGCAACCATCATCTGAACATGTTAGCGATGTATTGATCGTCGGTAGCGGTGCTGCTGGCCTCTCCCTGGCGTTGCGCCTGGCGCAACATTGCAAGGTTACTGTACTCAGCAAAGGTCCGCTCAATGAAGGCGCCACCTTTTATGCCCAAGGCGGGATCGCCGCGGTGTTTGATGAAACGGACAGCATCGCCTCACACGTTGATGACACGCTGATCGCCGGAGCCGGCCTGTGTGACAAAGACGCCGTCGAGTTTATTGCCGGCAATGCACGCCACTGCGTACAGTGGCTGATCGATCAAGGCGTCCTGTTCGACACCGAAACCAACTCCCAAGGTGAAGAACGCTATCACCTGACGCGGGAAGGCGGACACAGCCATCGGCGCATCCTGCACGCTGCAGATGCCACCGGCAAAGAAGTAGAGACTACCCTGGTAGCGAAAGCAAGTGCTCACCCCAATATTTGCGTGATGGAGCGCCGCAATGCTGTCGACCTGATCACCTCCAACAAGATCGGCTTGCCGGGCACCAAGCGCGTAGTGGGCGCTTACGTCTGGAACCGTGAGCGGGAACAGGTGGAAACCTACCGTGCCAAAACGGTGGTGTTAGCCACCGGCGGAGCAGCCAAGGTTTATCAATATACCACCAACCCGGATATCTCTTCGGGCGACGGCATCGCCATGGCCTGGCGTGCAGGCTGTCGGGTCGCCAACCTGGAATTCAACCAGTTCCACCCAACCTGCCTGTTCCACCCACAGGCACGTAACTTCCTGCTGACCGAAGCGCTACGCGGTGAAGGTGCCCACCTGAAACGCCCGGACGGCAGCCGCTTTATGCCAGATTTTGATCCGCGTGGTGAGCTGGCGCCGCGCGATATCGTCGCCCGTGCGATTGACCATGAGATGAAGCGCCTGGGTGCCGACTGCATGTATCTGGATATCAGCCACAAACCGGCGGAATTCATCACTCAGCACTTCCCGATGATCCACGAAAAATTGATGACGCTGGGCTTTGACCTGACACAGCAGCCGATCCCGATCGTTCCTGCGGCGCATTACACCTGCGGCGGCGTGATGGTCGATCAGCATGGCCGCACCGATCTGGACGGCCTGTATGCGATTGGCGAAGTAAGCTACACCGGCCTGCACGGAGCCAACCGCATGGCGTCCAACTCACTGCTGGAATGCCTGGTTTATGGCTGGTCCGCTGCCGAAGATATTCTGACGCGTCTGCCTGCCATCAAGCTGGCCAAACAATTGCCGCAGTGGGATGAAAGCCGCGTGGATGACTCAGATGAACGCGTGGTGATCCAGCATAACTGGCACGAACTGCGGTTGTTTATGTGGGACTACGTCGGGATCGTACGCACCACCAAACGCCTGGAGCGGGCGCTACGCCGCATCAATACGTTGCAGCAGGAGATTGACGAGTATTACGCCAACTTCCGCATCTCCAACAATCTGCTGGAGCTACGTAATCTGGTGCAGGTGGCGGAACTGATTGTGCGCAGCGCTATGGAGCGCAAAGAAAGCCGTGGGCTGCATTACACGCTGGATTACCCGGATATGTTACCGGAGCCAAAACCCACCATTCTGCAACCCTGAGGCTTCAGTAGTTCAGATAGAAATCGGTAATCAACTGGCGGAAATCGGTGGTGTAGCTGCCATCCGCCAGTTTTATTGCCAGCTCGGCCTCTTCTTTCGCCACCGGTTTGCGCGCTAATGCCAGCATCAAACGGTGTTTTGGCGTGTCGGCCCGGTCGCTGATGTTCAGCCGCCGTGCGGTGTGCCAGCCACGTTGGTGGGCATTCACTTCAAAAGCTTCGCCAATCTCATAAGGCAGCACCACGCAGAACTGCCCCTCGGCCGTTATCAATCGTTCGGCGCTATCCAGCAAGGCATCATGAGTCAGGGTTTCGGTATAGCGGGCGTTGGTGCGAGCCAGATCGCGACAGGCGACGGAAGGCTCAAAATACGGTGGATTGCTGACGATCAGATCGTAACAATGGGCATGCTGCTGGGCAAAATGATGGATATCCTGGCTGTGCACCTGGATCTTCTGCGGCCAAGGCGACTCCAACACGTTATCACGTGCCTGCAAGGCGGCGGCGTTATCCAGCTCAACCGCATCGATGGTGACCTCGCCAGCCGTGCGCTGCGCCAACATCAGGGCGATCAGCCCACTGCCGCAGCCAATATCCAGCACCCGCTGCACGTTATCCACGGCAGCCCAGGCGCCGAGCATAACCGCATCGGTACCCACCTTCATCGCGCAACGATCGTGGGCGACAAAGAACTGCTTAAAGGTAAAACCGCCGCGGCGCGGGGTCGATTTAGTTTTAATTTGATTACTCACAATGGCCACCAGCAGACAAAACTGGCGTAGCATAAGGCAAACTGATCTAGGGTAAAAGTTAAAAAGGGTGAACCCTGCGGCCATCCCGTCTATAATCGGCGCCCCAAGTAGAGGTAGATAATGACAGCAACCAATTTTTCCGAACTCGAACTCGATGAGCGCCTGATCCTCGCTTTGCGTGATAAAGGCTACGATCGCCCCACCGCTATCCAGGCCGAGGCAATCCCGCCAGCCATGGACGGGCGCGACGTATTAGGTTCGGCACCGACCGGCACGGGCAAAACCGCCGCATTCTTGCTGCCGGTTCTGCAGCATCTGCTGGATTTCCCACGTAAGAAGTCTGGCCCACCGCGCGTACTGATCCTCACCCCGACGCGTGAGCTGGCAATGCAGGTGGCCGATCAGGCTCGTGAATTGGCTGCGCATACCTCGCTGGATATCGCCACCATCACCGGCGGCGTGGCGTATATGAACCACGCCGAAGTCTTTAGTGAAAACCAGGACGTGGTGGTTGCTACCACCGGCCGCCTGCTGCAATACATCAAAGAAGAAAACTTTGACTGCCGTGCGGTAGAAACGCTGATCCTGGACGAAGCCGACCGCATGCTCGATATGGGCTTTGCGCAAGACATCGAGACCATCTCGGCGGAAACCCGCTGGCGTACCCAGACGTTGCTGTTCTCCGCAACGTTGGAAGGCGAAGCTATCCGCGAGTTTGCCGAGCGCATCCTGAAGGAGCCGGTTGAGGTTGAAGCCGATCCTTCCCGCCGCGAACGTAAAAAGATCCTGCAATGGTATTACCGCGCCGATGACGTGAAGCATAAAACCGCCCTGCTGGTGCATCTGTTGCAACAGCCGGACGTGCAGAAGTCAGTGATCTTTGTACGTAAGCGTGAGCGCGTGCATGAGCTGGCCGCCTGGCTACGTGAAGCGGGCATCAATACCTGCTATCTCGAAGGGGAAATGGTGCAGGCCAAGCGTAACGAAGCGGTAAAACGCATGATGGATGGCCGCGTCAACGTGCTGGTCGCCACCGACGTTGCAGCGCGCGGGCTGGATATCCTGGATATCACCCACGTGTTCAACTTCGATATGCCGCGCACTGCCGATACCTATCTGCACCGCATTGGCCGTACTGGCCGTGCCGGGCGTAAAGGCACCGCCATTTCGCTGGTAGAGGCGCACGACCATCTGCTGCTGGGCAAAGTGGGGCGTTACCTCAATGAGCCACTGAAAGCCCGTGTGATCGACGAACTGCGTCCATCCACCAAGGTGCCTAGTGAGAAGAGCAACGGTAAACCTTCGAAGAAGGTGCTGGCCAAGCGCATCGAAGACAAGCTGAAGAACAAAGAGAAGGCCAAGGTGAAGGTACGCCATCGCGACGCGAAAAACGTCGGTAAGCGCCGCCAGCCAAAAGCCAAACCAGACGCACAATAATCTCTCTGCCATCAAAAAACCGCCATCACTTTGAAGGCGGTTTTTTATTTTCAAGGCTGAGTATAGTGCCCTGCCAATTTCTGACTTTTGAGCCAGCTCTCCAATTGACGGTACTGCTCACGCAACTCGCTATTCTGTAAATGCACTGGCGTCTGGGCAAAATAATACTGGAACGTTCTCCCTTGCTGATTTAGTGCCTTGGCATCAGCCCCCGTTTGTAACAGGAGCAGCGCCAACTGTGGTGCGTTGATTTTTGCAGCCAGGTGCAAGGGCGTATCCCCTACTCTGTCACTCAATGTACTATCAGCCCCGGCATTCAACAGCATACGTACCTGCTCCTCCCGCCCCGCCAGCACAGCGGCGGCTAATGGCGTAGCCCCAGTGACCAGATTACGTATATTAACCTGGGGAGCCTGTTGCAATAGCAAGCGTAAATATTGCGCATCCTTGACCATCGCCGCCGTATGCAATGCCCCGTTGCCCTCCATACCAGGTTGCCCAATATCTGCCCCCGCCTGTATCAATGCCTGCACACTGCCTGGCCTCTGCTGCAGAATCGCCCACTGCAACAGTGTGATCTGCAAATCTCCCCGCACATGAAGCCGTTCAGCTGTTGCTTGCTGGCTAATTTGCCAAACATCATCTTCAGCCACCGCCTGTGATAAAGACAGGCTATCGGTACCCGCAAATGGCGAATTTTGCTGTTCCATATAGTGCTCCTTGGCTACCATCAATAACCCAGCGATCCCAAACAGGGGCAAAACGAGAGCCGCTATCCAGCAGCCTCTGCACCACCTTTTAGGCATTCGCCTTGATCTCCCATGGCTTTTGTTCCGCCATTGAACTGATTACCTTATCGATGCCATGTGCCGTCATGCTGCGATCGAAATATTTGCTTGGCCGCCAAGCATCAGTGCCGCTCAGAGTTTCATTGTTGGCAATGGTTATTTTATGCCCGATAGCATCTGGAAGCAGAGAGGTCGACTCCTGCGTCCCCGTCAACATATCGTATTGTTCACTGTAACGACGGATCCCGCCAGATTCTGCATCTTGCTTTGCCGCAGCGGGATTAATACCGAAACGGTTCAGAGTATGATCGGAAACCCCAGCGGCGTTGAATGTTACCGCCAGAGAACCGGTTGCCAACGCCGCCGTTGCCGCCAATCCTCCCCCCAACGAATGGCCGGTGATCACTAACGCTTCACCAAACGCAGCTTTGGCATTCTTGGCAATCGCCACGGCATGATTGTACTGCACATCGTCGTACCCGGTAGCCTGGCGCACATTGCTCAGCCAATCGCGCATATCATTAGTACCAGCGAAAGCCAGCACATAGTGCTGCTTATTCGAATAAATACCCGCCTGTAAGCCCGAGGCTGTATCCAATAGACTTGCGGGGTCAATGCCAACACTCAGCAAATCGTTATCACTCATGCGTGAAAAACCCTCTGCACCATGCCCCGTTAGGTTGTAGACATCCTTGGCCAATAGCGCCAAAGAGTAATCGCCCTGCTGAGACTCTTGCCCACGAGACACCTCCAGCCTAGCAGCCAAAGGGACCGCAGCAGAGAGATCGCGAGTCAGTGAATTCAACAGGTTTTGTGCATTACGACTATTTTCAGAGGGGAGCGACACAGCAGTTTTTGTCACCTGTGGCTCGTCGGTTTGGACTGGTTTTATTGCGTTTTGAGCCGGGAGTGCCGCAGCAGATACAGCGGATATGGGCGTCATCGTCGAGATGAAACTCAAAGGCAAACTCATAGAGACTCCTTATCAATAGACAGCCCCAAATGGAACTGATTTAGCTATCGGCGAGTCATACGAGTTCTGTAATGGGAATGATTATTTTTTGCAGGTAATGTGATCAAAATCTATTTTCTGGGGTGAAGACAATAGAAAAGGGAGCCGAAGCTCCCTTTTGTCTACCTAGCCGAAAATTACAGGCTTTCGGTAAAGGTACGTGCGATAACGTCACGTTGCTGTTCTGGCGTCAGTGAGTTGAAACGCACCGCATAACCAGAAACACGAATGGTCAGCTGCGGGTATTTTTCTGGGTTCTTAACCGCATCTTCCAGCGTTTCACGGCGCAGCACGTTCACGTTCAGGTGCTGACCACCTTCTACGCGCACGGTAGGTTGCATTTCCATCGGCACTTCGCGGTACTCGATCTGGCCCAGTTCGCTAACAGGCACGATCTGATCTTCCGCATAATCCGCTTTGGCACATACACAGCGCGCTTCTGATTTCTCTTCATCCAGCAGCCAGAAAGAGTTCACCAGTGCTTGATTGTTCGCTTTAGTGATTTGAATACCAGTAATCATTTTGTTGCCTCCGTAATAGGGAGAAAAATTTCTACGTCGCCGAAAACTCGGTTGTGGTTTCCGGCCATTTGGTAAAACCAATGTTGTCTTGTTGTTCTGTATACCAGTCAAACCGGGTCAATTCTTTGACTAAAATCAATTTTTACGGGGTACTGAAATGAGTGGTAGAGGCAAATTTATGTTTTATATCAATTTTACCTTTTTGCTCATTAAAATTATTTTTGTAAATTTTCAAAAAAATTTGTATATCTCGCTCGCCATACCCATTGAAAAAGCGGGTTTCGCCGAGCAGAGGTTAACGGTAAGCTATGCACCATGAATTGCTAACAAAAACAAAGGAGAGTGCTTATGTCTACCTCCCTCACCTGGCACGACGTCATCGGCAAAGAGAAAGAGCAGCCCTACTTTCTGGATACACTCGCCTTTGTAGCTAATGAACGCCAGGCTGGTAAGACCATTTACCCACCGCAGAAAGACGTGTTTAACGCTTTCCGCTTTACCGAGTTGGCAGACGTCAAAGTGGTGATCCTGGGGCAAGATCCCTATCACGGCCCGAACCAGGCCCATGGCCTGTCGTTTTCCGTGCGCCCAGGCATCCCTGCGCCGCCTTCACTGGTCAATATGTACAAAGAGCTGGTGACGGATATCCCCGGCTTTGAACGCCCGACACACGGCTGCCTGCAAAGCTGGGCCGAGCAAGGCGTACTGCTGCTCAATACCGTATTAACCGTTGAAGGTGGCCGGGCGCATTCTCATGCCAATCTGGGCTGGGAAACCTTTACCGACAAGGTCATTGCCGCGTTAAACGAAAATCGCGAGGGTGTCGTGTTCCTGCTGTGGGGGTCACACGCACAAAAGAAAGGGAGCTTTATCGATCGCCAGCGCCATCATGTGTTGAAAGCGCCGCATCCCTCCCCGCTTTCTGCCCATCGCGGTTTCCTGGGTTGCCACCACTTTTCGCAAACCAATCAGTTACTGGAACAACAAGGCCTGGCACCGATTGACTGGGTGCCGCACCTGCCGCAGGAATAATCCAGGCACAAAAAAGGCACCGCGCGGGTGCCTTTATCCTCAGCAGGTCTTATTAGGACTTGGCTTTGGATACCGCTACCATCGCAGGGCGCAGCAGGCGGCCATTCAGCGTGTAGCCTTTCTGCATCACCATCATCACATGGTTCGGCTGATGGTCGGCTGATTCCATCAGGCTCATCGCCTGGTGAACGTCCGGGTTGAATGGCACGTTGAGTTCACCTACCACTTCGATGCCGTACTTGCGTACCGCGTCCAGCAGTGACTTCAGCGTCAGTTCAATCCCTTCGATCATCGCGACCAGTTCAGGATTGTTCTTGTCCGCCAGCTCCAGCGCACGCTCCAGGTTGTCGATCACCGGCAGCAAATCACCGGAGAATTTTTCCAGCGCGAATTTGTGAGCCTTCTCGACATCCAGCTCGCTACGGCGGCGAACGTTTTCCATTTCGGCCTTGGCACGCAGCACACTATCACGCTCGCGTTGCTGAGCTTCAGCCAGTTGGGCTTCCAACTCGGCAATGCGATCATCGCGCAGATCGGCGCCTGCCGCCATGGCTTCCTCGTGCTGTGCTTGCTGTTCCATTTCTTCCGAGGCTTGCTCGTTTGGCGTCTTCTGTTCTTTACTACTCATGAATATCTCCGCGTTTTAGCATTAATCTCGCAACTTGGCTTATTATGGGGATCAAAACCGGGGTTTCAAGTCAACCGGTCACAATGTGGGGCATAAACCGTCCCTGGTGAGGAAAATGGCAGCGATGAAGAAAAAATTTGCATGTATTGGCATTGTTGGGCACCCGCGTCACCCTTCCGCATTGGCTACTCATGAAATGCTGTTCGAATGGTTGGTTGCCCGTGGCTACAAGGTGATCCTTGAACGCCAGATTGCCCACGATTTGGGCATGAAAGACGTAGATACCGGCAGCCTGGCGGAGATTGGTCAACGGGCCGATCTGGCCGTCGTGGTGGGTGGTGACGGTAATATGCTGGGCGCAGCGCGCGTATTGGCGCGTTATGACATCAAGGTGATCGGGGTAAACCGTGGCAATCTCGGCTTCCTGACCGATCTCGACCCAGACAACGCACTCCAGCAGTTGGCGGACGTGCTGGAAGGGGAATATATCGACGAGAAGCGCTTCCTGTTGGAAACCATCGTCCATAAAGAACACCAGCAATGCCGCGTCAGCACCGCGATTAACGAAGTGGTGTTACACCCTGGCAAGGTGGCGCATATGATCGAGTTCGAGGTCTATATAGACGATCGCTTCGCCTTCTCGCAGCGTTCCGATGGCCTGATCATCGCCACGCCGACCGGTTCTACCGCCTACTCGCTTTCCGCAGGCGGGCCCATTCTGACCCCATCGCTGGAAGCCATCGCACTGGTGCCTATGTTCCCGCACACGCTTTCCGCCCGGCCGCTGGTGATCAACGGTGACAGCACCATTCGCCTGAAGTTTTCCCATATCGGCAGCGATCTGGAAATCAGCTGCGACAGCCAGATCGCCCTGCCCATTCAGGAAGGCGAAGAGGTACTGATCCGCCGCAGTGACTTCCACTTAAACCTGATCCACCCCAAGGACTACAGCTATTTCAACACGTTGAGCACCAAATTGGGCTGGTCAAAAAAATTATTCTAAAAATGGCGCCAACCGCTTTACTGTATATAAAACCAGTTTATACTGTATGAAATCACAGTTATGTGTTTATACACAGGAAGGTCCCTATGTTGGCGCAATTAACCATCAGCAATTTTGCTATCGTTCGTGAGTTGGAGATCGACTTTCAAGCGGGTATGACGGCAATCACCGGTGAGACCGGTGCCGGTAAGTCGATTGCTATTGATGCGTTGGGCCTGTGCCTCGGCAACCGCGCAGACGGCAACGTGGTACGTCTGGGGGCCTCCCGTGCCGATATCTGTGCCCGCTTCTCACTGGCGGATACCCCATCCGCCCGCGAATGGCTGGAACAAAACCAGCTGGATGACAGCAACGAGTGCCTGCTGCGCCGCGTGATCGGGACAGATGGCCGCTCCCGTGGCTTTATCAACGGCACCGCCGTTCCCCTTTCCCAATTGCGGGAACTTGGCCAGCGCCTGATCCAGATCCACGGCCAGCACGCTCACCAGTTGCTGCTAAAACCCGAACACCAAAAACAGTTGCTGGATGCCTATGCTGGCGAACCGGTCTTGCAGGCCGCCATGAACCAGGCTTACCACCAATGGCATCAAAGCTGCCGCGAACTGGCGCACCATCAGCAGCAATCTCTCGAGCGCGATGCCCGCAAGCAACTGCTGCAATACCAGTTGAAAGAGCTGAACGAATTCGCCCCACAGGCCGGTGAATTTGAGCAAATCGACAGCGAATACAAGCGTCTGGCCAACAGCGGCCAATTGCTGACCCTCAGCCAGCAGGCCCTGCAACTGCTGGCCGATGACGAACAACACAACATGCTCAGCCAACTCTACACCACCAAGCACCTGCTGCTGGATCTGATCGGCATGGATGAGAAGTTAAGCGGCCTGCTGGATATGCTGGAAGAAGCCTCGATCCAAATCAGCGAAGCCAGCGATGAACTGCGCCATTACGCAGACCGCATGGATCTCGATCCCAACCGCCTGCATGAGCTGGAACAACGCCTGTCGCGCCAAATCAGCCTGGCACGTAAGCACCATGTTTCACCGGAAGAATTACCCGGTCTGCATCAACAACTGCTGGATGAGCAACAGCTGCTTTCCCAACAGGCTAGCGATCAGCAACACCTGAGCGAAGCAGTCAACCTGCATCATCAACAGGCGCTGGCGCTGGCTGAGCAATTGCACCAGAAGCGGCAGCACTATGCAGCCGAGTTAACCACCCTGATCACCGAGAGCATGAATGCACTCTCGATGCCGCACGGCAAATTCAATATCGACGTCCGCTTTGAACCGGAATACCTGAGCAGTGAGGGGGCCAGCCGCGTTGAGTTCTGCGTCTCCACCAACCCGGGGCAACCGCTGCAATCATTGGCAAAAGTGGCCTCCGGCGGTGAGCTTTCCCGCATCGCATTAGCCATCCAGGTCATTACCGCCCGTAAAATGGAAACTCCGGCGCTGATCTTCGATGAGGTGGACGTAGGCATCAGTGGCCCAACGGCCGCCATTGTTGGCCGCTTGCTGCGCCAGTTGGGTGAATCAACTCAGGTTATGTGCGTCACCCACCTGCCGCAGGTCGCCGGTTGCGGTCATCAGCATTTATTTGTCAGCAAGCAAACCGACGGCACGGTAACCGAAACCCAGATGTCCCCCTTGGACAAACGCGCCCGTCTGCAAGAGTTGGCGCGCCTGCTTGGCGGCAGTGAAGTCACTAAAAATACGCTGGCAAATGCAAAAGAATTGCTGGCCGCATAACTTTTTTACTTTCCTGAGGTCATAATGAGGCCCTGTAAAGGTTCCCAACTGCTGCAAGGTCTATTATCATCGGCATCCTATGCCCTAAAGGAATGTGATTATTATGCGCTGTAAAATGCTGACAGCTGCCGCTGTGGTTCTTGTGATGCTGACCGCAGGCTGTTCTACTTTTGAGAAGGTGGTTTACCGGCCTGATATCAACCAGGGTAACTACCTGACACCAACCGACGTGGCAAAAATCCACAAGGGAATGACGCAACAACAGGTTGCTTACACATTGGGCACGCCAATGATGCAGGATCCGTTTGGTACCCAGACGTGGTTCTACGTGTTCCGCCAAGAGCCGGGCCATGAGAAGATCACACAGCAAACGCTGACGTTGACGTTCGACAGCGCAGGCGTGTTGACGGATCTGCAGAATAAACCGGCACTGACTGAGTAAGCCGAGCCGGAGCTGTCATCCGGCCCGTGAGGGAAGAGTGAGATCCTTCATGACAGTCGCAGGCTGCAACTCGGAAGACAACGTTCTGATGAAGATAAGGCGCATTGAGCGCCTTATTTTTTTGCCTTTTCCGCCCGCTGACGGCGCAGTTCTTTCGGATCGGCAATCAATGGCCGGTAAATCTCTACCCTGTCGCCATCATTGAGCTCATCGCTCAGCTTAGCCGGTCGGCTGTAAATACCCACCTTGTTGCTGGCCAAATCAATATCGCTCCGTAGCTCTAACAGCCCAGAAGCCAGGATGGCCTGCTCAACGCTGCTGCCTGCTACCAACTTAACCTGGCGCACATATTGGCGTTCTGGCAACGCATAGACCACCTCAACGCGTATCTCAGACACTGTAGACCTCTTTGGCGCGCTGAGTGAACGCTTGCACCATGCTACCGGCCAGTTCTTTAAACACTTTACCGAAGGCCAGCTCGATCAGTTTGTTGGTGAACTCAAAATCCAGGTGCAGCTCTACCTTGCACGCCTCGGGGCTTAACGCAGTGAACTGCCAGCCGCCCATCAGCTTGCGGAACGGGCCATCGACCAGTTGCATATTGATGCTTTGGTTATCCAGCAGCGTATTGCGCGTGGTAAAGGTTTTGCTGATGCCGGCTTTTGCCACCTCTACCGCGGCGGTCATTTCATTAGGGGAAGCGGCAATCACCCGGCTGCCGGTGCATCCTGGCAGAAAATCGGGGTAAGAATGAACATCGTTAACCAACTGATACATCTGCTCAGCGCTAAACGGCACTAAGGCAGAACGACTGATCTGGGGCATATCATTTCCTGAGAGGCAAAAAACGTACAGATAATACCATTTATCTGGCGCCAAACAAAAAATCTGCTACGCGCGGCACGGATCCAAAATGCGAGAAATTGCGCAGGTGCTGAGTGGGAAAGGATTTCTTTCGCTGCGTCATCCAGTATAATGAGCGCACTATGACAAAGAAAAAAGCATACAAACCCGGTTCCGCAACCATTGCACAAAACAAGCGAGCACGTTTCGAATACTCCATTGAAGAGGAGATCGAGGCGGGTTTGGCCCTGCAAGGTTGGGAAGTAAAATCACTGCGTGCTGGCAAAGCTAACATCAGCGACAGTTATGTGATGTTCCGCGACGGTGAAGCCTATCTGTTTGGCGCCACCATTTCGCCGCTGAACGTTGCTTCAACTCATGTGGTATGCGATCCAACACGTTCCCGTAAACTCCTGCTGAAAAAACGTGAGCTAGACTCACTGATCGGCCGCGTTACCCGCGATGGTTATACCGTCGTCGCCCTCTCCATGTATTGGAAAAATGCCTGGAGCAAGGTGAAGATCGGCGTAGCCAAAGGTAAGAAAGAACACGATAAGCGCGATGACATCAAAGATCGTGAGTGGCAGACGGCGAAAGCCCGTATCATGAAGCATGCCAATCGTTAAGCCGCTGGCTTAACAGGGTAATCTTCTGTTATACTGCACAAAGTACTTGGGGCTGATTCTGGATTCGACGGGATTTGCGAAGCCCTAGGAGCATGCCGAGGGGCGGTTTGCCTCGTAAAAAGCCGCAAAAAAATAGTCGCAAACGACGAAAACTACGCACTAGCAGCTTAATACCCTGCTTAGAGCCCTCTCTCCCTAGCTTCCGCTCTTAAGACGGGGATCAAGAGAGGTCAAACCCAAAAGAGATCGCATGGAAGTCCTGCCTGGGGCTAAAGTGCTAAATCTAATCAGGCTAGTTTGTTAGTGGCGTGTCCATCCGCAGCTGACCGGCGAATGTAAAGATTGGACTAAGCATGTAGTGCCGACGGTGTAGTAATTTCGGACGGGGGTTCAAATCCCCCCAGCTCCACCAAATAGGTCGCCAGTGATACCAGATAGACCCGGCGACAGTGACGAAAAAGCCCGCAATTCACGTTGCGGGCTTTTTTGTGTCTTTGGGAAGGCAAACTGTGGCTGATTTGCCGCCTTCCCCCTAATGTCGATTTAGAGTCCCCTCTGCTAACGTTAAAACAACCCACTCAACCATCGAGCAAACTCGGATGACTAACGAATTTTCCGGCGGCTGCCTATGCGGAGCCATCCGCTTTAAGGCAATAAGCCCCACCAACCCACACACTTGTTCATGTGACATTTGCCAAAAGCATACTGGTGCGCAGTCCGCCGCATGGGTTGAGTTTTCGGCCCCTAATGTCCAATGGACGGGGAAAAATGGTAAACCTGCTACCTACCGTTCCTCACCCGCCTCAAGCCGAGCCTTTTGTCCACGGTGTGGCAGTTCCATTGGAGCCATAGATGACGGCCCCGTTATCGCATTACTAACTGGGATATTTGATAATCCAAATGATCCTGCGCTGGCACCGGAATATCATTCGTTTGAAGATATGAAACCTGAATGGTGGCAGAAACTGTTTCCTGATAGCCAACCTTGACAGCACACTGTATTCATACGATGTTAGGATCGTCGTAACACCGACTTAAGGAAGATACTATGGTGATTTACAGTTTTTTCGTGAAGGGCGAACAGATTGTAGTGTTGGATAACTCAGTAGCCGATTTCTCACAAAATCAGAAGCACCTGCTAGATAAAGGGTATGCCAAGCAATTTGAAGAGTTGCAAGCCACCTCCCCGCAATCAGCCCTTGCCAGATTTAAAGACATTAAGGGTGAGGAATACAAAACAGCGCATGCCTTTACTACTGGGGGCGTATTTATCTCACTAATTGGAGCTTTACTGCCAAAAGGCTGACGGCATATTTACCTGATGGTATGAGACAACCAAGGATTGATGACAGCGAACATGTTCGCTCGTAGGGGCGCCGCAAGCTGCGCCCATTTAACCACCCTTACATCGCGAGTCGGTTGAGGTTTAGCTACTTTCTAAAACCCCGAACTATGCAAGGCTTTATTCAAAGACTGCCCAGTCCGGCAGTTGGTTCACCCACTTTCCCAAATAATGAAATAGCGCCATCAATATGCTGTAGTATTCGCTTTTCCAAGTCGTAAACCACATAAACAGCCCCAGATCTTCAGCAAGATATGCCGTAGGTTATCGTAATTTTATTTGAGACTAACACCTTGCTGACGCCCGCTTAAAACCTCTTGGGTAATGAGTTTATACTGATCAATAAACCCTTTTTAATCACTATATAACCGCCCTCTTTCAGGGTTGCCAGCGTTTTCATGATCCCACTACGAGAGAGCAAACTACGTTCTTGAATATACTCCAATGCAGTGGTAGTCGCTCTTATCTCAAAGCTTTCAGCACTCAGTGACAACAGCAGATTACAGATCAACTCATAATTACTGATACCTACCGTTTCTTTTTGGTACTCGCTAAAGCGCGTAGCGGAAAGCATCAGCATATAGCAGATGTTTTTCCAGAGATGGTTATCATCCACATAAGAGAGAAAATCATCCACGGCTACCATCCCGTACTCTATATCACTCATTGCCAACAGATGCATATCGGACTTAGCGTGAAAAAAATCTTGCAGCCCAAATATGCTTGGTGATCGGATGGTTGATAACACTAACGAATCATTGGTTCTTTTTGCAATACAGGTCCCACTGTAGAGTAAAAAACACATTCTTTTATCACTCTGGTCAAGATAGAAACGCAGACCAGGCCGTCCATGCCTTACTTGAGTGATCGATTTTATTGACGTTAAAACTTCTCCCATCGAGATAATAGGAATATCTTGTTCAATAACTTTGCTAAAATCATACATATCAGTTACTCAAATGAACGATAAGATCCTGTTGCAGGCATCGAAAATCAGCCTAAAGGTGAAACCTCATATTAAATAGCAATATGAAACCCTCAATTACTCTGAGATTCGAAATTAGGTGGAAAATAATCTTTTAATTTATTATTTTCTCAATGGTTTCACCCAGCTTCCTGATGACTCATGCTAAATCCTTTTATAAACGAGAGGCTATCTGCCACTGCTTAGCTAAAGTAAAAACGTTACCGACACCGTCTTGGTCTCTTTCGTGTTTGAGTATTATCTTATAGTAACCTAATAGGCTCAAAGGCTTTATGGTGCATTTTTGCTCTCAAAATCCAAAAGTAGACTTATGTGCATGCACCTGGCGCTCAAGTTATGAGCAGGTAGACCATGGCAAGCTTTTTTAACCGCCTCTTCGGCTGTACCTGTCTTATACTTAACAACCTATGTCTTTTCGAGGGTAAACTCATGGATAATTATGATAAAAATGGCCTTACGTCCAAACCAGTGGCGCATATACAAGCCTTGATCGACTCCCTTCTTCCTCTGACTCTCTTCCCTGTTAGGAAGGGTAAACCAGGACAATCCTTCCAGTTTTTATTGCAGGATAAGAGGATGTGCTTTCTGTTAGTACGAGGAGAATGTGTCATCAAACGCAACAGTGACTCACTGATCTTGCATGCCATGATAGCTCCCGGTATTACTGGCCTCAGCAATTTTACGCCAGCACCTGCTCATTTGAAGGTCCAGGCGACTACTGCCATAGAATATATCTATCTATCACTGGACGAGTTCTATCGCCACGTTGACGATCACGATCTATGGAAAGCAGTGGCTTATTCACTAATGCATGTTAACTCACGCTTCAACGAATATATGAAGTCAACAACGGCAATACCTAATTATGAGCTAATTTGCAATTTATTAACCGCATTAAGCGAGGAGAGTTTTGAAACCCGGGCAACGGTCTCTGCCGTACAATACATTCTGGATAGAACGTCATTGTCGCGTAGTGGCGTGATGAAAACCTTAGCTGCGCTTAATGCAGGTGGTTATATCGTCATCAAAAGAGGTTTGCTGATTAAAATGAATAAATTACCAGAAAAATTTTGATTAGCTCTCCTTATCTGCTATCGCCAAAAGCCAGCACTTAAGATTTTTTCTGCACCAAAAAAATGCATTCTAAGTGCAAACAACTCAGCATCGTCATAAACCCCCAATTTTTGCATCGAGTTACGTTTATGGGCGCTAACCGTCTTGATATTACGTTTCAGCCGCTTGGCCACCTCTGTCAGGCTGAAACCGTCGAACAACAGATGTAAAACTTCACGCTCTCTGCTGGTCAACCGGTGCCAAACCGTTATATCTTCCTTAGCATATCCACTAATGGCAGCCTGGATCTTAGGGCTACAGACTCTAAAACCGTTCAATGCCTGCGTGAAGCACTCTCTCACCTGTTCCTGCGTTTCCTGGCGAGAAATCAGACTCACCTGTGGCTGATGACCCAATCTATGTAAAAGCTTGCCGCAACGGCTATAAATGTAAATGATCTGCCGAATTTCGGGCCGTAAGAAACACAACTTGATTAGCTTTTCTACCCCTTTAGCGGCACTTTCCTGTGACCCTGCAAGCCCACTGATCAATAAATCGATTGGCTGCTCCTGTACTCGCTGGCAGAGTTGATACACTGAAGCGACTTGTATCTGACAGCGGAACTCCTGATTCAATGACAGAGCAAACTGCTCAATGCCAAGACGGGTTAATGGGCTCTCCGCCATGATAGCCAGGTTGATAATCGGTGACGGTGTATTCATACTTGTTTGGCATCTTCTAAGTTGTAAAGGCCATTTCTCAACATCCACAGGCCACGAGTATAAAGATCATTATTATTTTTATATCCAAGTTTTGTCAGCGCATGGCACTTATGGTTACTGATGGTTCGGATATCACGATTGAGCATACGTGACACCTCACTCACACTGCGACCAGCCAATAGATAAGCCAGCACCTCAATCTCTTTTTTGGTAAGCATTTGGAGTGAATGGCATTTACTATTTAGCAACTTTTGAATCGTCGGGCTGTCCAGATGTAAGCCACATCTAGCATGCATAATGCAGTCTTCAATGGACTCTAACGGATCATGTTTAAAGCAAATACTGCTAACCTGAAGTGATTTAACCTGTTGCAAAAAGCGTACGTCACTCAGTGCCGTACACACCACTATGGGGAGTTGCGGCCAACCTTGTTGACAGGTAGAAATAATACGTAAACCTTCCCATACCGACTCGCCGTCCCCACATAACTCCATAACGACTACATCTGGCAAACCTGACTTCAGGCAGAGAAGAATATCAGACGCTTTATTAAGTATCATGACTTCGCCAGCCTTAAACTGTGTTTTTTTCAATACCGAGCTAAGGCCGTTACGCGTCATTACGCAAGTATCCATAATTAATGCCCAGGGAACTCTCATTGCTGAAGCCAGAGCCGCATTGGCATTGATAAAACTGTTAACTTCACTCATCATTCCCATGCTTCCCAATTAAAATAAAACCAGCTATAAACAACATGTTAGATACCTGCCACGATAATATATCGTGGCCTATTCAATAAAATATCATTTCTATTTGGCTCACTCCCTGAGCAGGCAACACTTATTGGTAGGTAAAGTTCATTACCAAAACGCTACTCAGGGTACCTGCTACAGTATCGCCATTGACGCTATAGATCCGCCCCGCCAGGGCATATATCGCCTCATGTTGGGCATCAACATTAATCGTCATACGACTGCCGTTTCCCTGCACCAGCGCTTTATTTGCATCTTGTACCACCTGCACGGCGACATTCTTTGCCGTGCCGCTATTGGCAAACAAATCCGCACCATCAGTTGACGGGGAGCCCGAGAAGGTGACCGTCACCTTGCTGGTTGAAAGCGGGCAGTGAGTCAGTTTTACGGTAAAAGGTTTCCAGTCGGTGGCGGTTCCCGCCTCTTTTAAATCGGTGCTACGCAACTGGCCGAAATCGACGTCCTGACTGACAGACCCACTGTCAACATTACACGCGCTGGCCACCACATTACCGGCGATGTTGATGTTGGTGGCCTGCACAGCCCAACTCATTGAGCTAGCGACCATTATCAGCAGGGTATTTTTTATCAGTGCGTTCATTCAGGCCACTCCTTGTGAACAACATGGCTTTAGTTATAGGTGAAGTTGGCCTGTACCACGGCGCTGATATTGCCAGGCATAACACTACCCGCAACTGAATAGGCACGGGCATTCAATGCATAGGTCACGGTTCTATCTGGTTGAACGGCCTGCGTTAACGTACTGCCGTTACCCAGGATGGTCCCTGTGCCTTGTTGTGAAAGCTCCACGGCGAGATTAGTGGCTGTTCCGGTATTTTTATACCTGGTTGGTGCAGTTGTCTCTGGGGCCCCGGAGAAACTGACCTTGACGCTACTCGTTCCCGAAGGGCACCCCGTTAACGATAAAGTAAATGGTGTTAGTGTTGAACCCGAACCTCCTGCTGACAAATCAGAAGCCTGAATATTCCTGCCTAAATCAACATTAAGATTACTGTCATTATTATTAACGATACAAGGCGCGGCAACCACTACCCCAGTAATGTTGATATTTATCGGAGCAGCCTGTGCAACATTAATGGATAAAACCAGGCCTAAAAGTACAAAAAAAGGCTGTGTCATTAATTTTTTCATCACTATACGTTTATCTCTCTAAGTTTAGGTGTAAATATTTATGTAAAAAATGGAGTAACAAAACTCTGTGAGGCCTTACTATTAGTTATAAAAAACAGTAATCGTAATCGAAGAGTTAAATACTCCAACATTAGCAAAGCCTCTAATCCATGATAGCTCCGCAAGGTATGGAATATCTACAGAGTTATCCACAGTCAGATCAGCAAAGCTATTAATGTCTCCATATTGAACATAGGAGTTGGTGATCATATTTTTAACCTTCACACCCAGGCCATTCCCCATATCCAAAGTATCCGTGCCAACTTTAGTGGCTGGCGAACTATAAACAGCTGTTAGCTTAAAGGGTGAATTACAATCTTTTGTCACTGTAGCTTTAAAAGCATTCGACTTAGCAAGCTGGCCAACCTGTACATTTGTTGGTGCTACGATAGTGCCAAAATCTATATTATTTGGCGTTACAGACACCATCGCATTACAGTTAATAAACTTAATGTTATTCATACCTGTAATATTATATCTAAAGTTCGAGTTCGGCGTCGTATTTAGACCACCAACACCATCTATCTGAAAAACAGGAAGGTAATCACTCCCACCATAATGATCACCTATCAAGTCCCCCACTTTTGAAATGTACACATAATAGTTCCAAGTAAAGGTGACCGATGCATTATCTCTACACCAGTCTGAAGACTGGTCGCAATAAGGAACAATAACACCTGGTACTTGGGTACGATAGTTATTTATATCGATAGTCTGGCCATTAGCGACGATCCCTACAGTTATTCCATAGCCACTTTGAAAGTAATAGCCAGGGTTTGGGTAGGTATATACGTTTTCTGCTGCCGCCTCTGTCGGTCCATTCCACCCCTGATCTTTCCAGCATTTAACCGTCATGGTCCTATTTTCAGAACGCCAAATCACTGTGCCATTGGGCAACGTCTGTGGAACAGTCGCAGTGATAATATTATCGGTTAAAAAAGCACTGCCATCAGATGCATTTTTACAGGCTAGAGCATAGGCATGACTTGATGTAAATAACCCAACAATTAATAGAAAAAGAAGTTTAAACACCGCTCCACAAAGGTTTATTTTAAACTTTATCTCACTCATTTTCATTACTTTACTCCAGAATTCCATAACGGAAATCCGCATCGATTGATATTGAATCAATGACATACTCCATTCATTGTCTTAATACCAAAATCGGTTGATTGCGTTGTCAAAGAGTACTTCACCTGACACTGCTGCGAAGCCTCATTGCCCCATTTAGCGATTAATACCCCACTGTCCGCCAACCCTGTCAGATAGACCTGCCCACCGTCTCCAACAATAAACGCCTGGGTGTTTTTCTGTTGCGGATCAGAGACTGTCGCACCAAACGGCAGTGGTTCTCCACCCTGGTGTAATAATGTCATCATTACACGCTGCCCCACGTTGGCATTAAAGCTGGCTCGCACGACCGCACCACGAGTGGGAACCGTATTCTGAGTCGTCAAGGTCAGCTCCACATCCGCTGGCAACGTTTCAGTATTTAACTGCACCTGATTTTTACGGTAGGGTGACGCGTAAGGCACGATGGCATAGCCATGCCAGTCGGTTTTAACCCCAGTCTGGTTGCTGACGCCGACGCCAACGGCCCCGGGAGCCTGAACTAGCGCGATGGTTTCACCTAGGGGCTGTCCCAGCGTTACGCCATTTTCATGCACCACGACACCACCCTGTAGGCCATAATTCAGCCGCTGGCTGTTTTGGTCATAAGCATAGCCACCGTTAATTTCACCATAGGTCCCGCGATAATCAGCATTCAGGTTACCGCTGTTGCCAACACCCTGGCTGCCATAACCTTCTTGTACACTCCAACTCAGATTATTATCTGCCAGAGCCGTACCATTTATACCCAGCGTATTGGTCGTATTTCCGTTCTTACTGGTATTCATGTTGTGAGTGACATAGGTATTTTTCAGCCAGCGAGATAGGGGCACGCTGACATTGAAGGCGAACAACTGGTCGCGATCGTAGATCCGCTCATTACTATCGCCATTGGCGACGTAACTACGATTCACCGTCGAGTTCTCGTTGTAACTGTAATTGAGACCGTAACTAATACCATTCCAGCTATTGTTGTAACCCACACCAATAGACTTCATATTGCGGTCACTGTTCCAGTAATCTTCACGCACCAAACTTATCGACAACGATCCAGCGTTATTCCATAAACTCTGATTCATGGTTAGCTCGGCGCGGTTGCGCCGGCGCTCAATCAGCGAACTGCTGTTCCCGCTATGGTAAGTATCAAGTACTTCCTGCAAGCTGTAGTAACCTGCCGTAGAATAGCGGTAACCAGCTATCGCGAAGTTGGTCCCAGTTTGAATAAAGTTCTTACTGTAACGTGCACGCCACGACTGGCCACTATCTTTCGGCTGATCCTTCATCGTAGACCAGGCCTGGCTGACATCCACGGAAAGCGCACCAACACTACCAAGGTTTTTCCCTACCCCCATTGCTAGCGATTGGTATTTGCTGGCAAACTGACCACCGCCGTAACCCGTAAAACCAAACGGCAGACCATAAATGGCGGTCCCCTGGCTAAAGACGGTTTTATCCACATCGCTGTCGTATGAGCGATATTGCCCATTGGTCAGGGAAAACTTCAAACGCCCTTCGCGCTGCAACACCGGCAAAGAAGCATAAGGAACCACCAGTTGTTGTTCGCTGCCATCAGCCTCTTTAATCGTGACATATAAATCACCGCTACCACCGGTCGGGTACATATCGGTGATTTCAAACGCGCCGGGTGCAACATAACTCTGATAGATCACATAACCATTCTGGCGAATGATGACCTGCGCATTGCTCCGAGCAATACCGCGTACTACTGGCGCATAACCCTTCATGCTGTCTGGCATCATATCGTCATCCGAGGCTATCTGCGCCCCACGAAAAGGGATGCTGTCGAACACGTCTGATGGCGAACTGCTGTCACCCAACGTCAGTTGGCTTTTCAGCGCAACAATATTGCGCTGAGCGTAGGTATAAACCGTATCCCACTTATCCTGACCGTCGCTACTGCGGTTGTAAGTGGAATAATTTCGCAACCGCCAGGGGCCAAAATTTATCCCAGGACGCAGGTTGACAAATTGACTGTCGCTATCCTGCACCGTGTTGTTGCGTGCATAGTTGCTGGCCCCTGTCATGCTGTAATTCAACAGGGCTGCCGATATCCCTTCGTCCCACAGTTCAGGGGGTACATAACCTCGTGCAGCCTGCGATACCGCCGCCTGAGGAATGCTGATCAATAATTGCTGTGCATTGAAGCGTAACTCGGTGCTGGCCTGTGGGATCGCACTCAAATCAGCACACTCCGTCTCGCCTAAACCAGGAAAAAGCTTGGTTTTTACTCCCATCTCAGCTAAAGCCTGGGCGCTCAGGCACGGCTGCAGGCTTTTTTGACCAGGCTGCAGTTTAAAGGTCACATCGCGGGTATCAACCTTGTCATTGTTCAGATAGATATCAACATGGTAAGTGCCTGGAGCCTGGCTCCCACTTTCTTCATACACCGACAGGTCTGTTTTACCCTGCTGTGGGTTATCGACCTGTAACAGTTCAGGATTAAAGTAGTCACGTGCCATGACGCTATAAGAAAGACCGCTAGTTAACAGGGTAATCAACCAGGCCAGTTGGCTGAGACGCGGGGTCTTGCGCCTTATTTTATTGTGTCGTGTGCTGTTCATCCGTTACTGCTCCAAAACCTCTAGGCCTGATGATTGTTCTGTTCCCACTTTCCTGAGAGAACACTTGCTGGTTCGTAATTACTGCCCGCTGGTATGGAGCGCGCCGACTCCACCGTAGTCACTAATGATTTTCCAACCCACGCTGCCGTTGGTAGCACCGGCAGGCAAGGCAAAACTGGCGCTGCTCATTGGCGCAACATAGGTCGCACTCGCCACCTCTTTACCCGCCAATGTCACCTGCTGAAAGTTCATATAAAAAGGGGTAGGGTTCGTCACCACTAGCTGATTACCGTTGCGCTGCCATTTAAGGTTTTGTGTGACTTCTTCAGGGACCCCTTTCAAACCTTGAGGGCGGAAAATCAACTTAAGACGCGTTTTTACCGCCACCTGTAAGGTATTCCTGCCTTCTTTTTTCTCTGAAGACGGGATGGATTTAATGTTTATCCAGTAAAGGGATTCCTTATCACTGGCCAGATTGCCCCCGGCACGTATTACTCGCAGAATATTTTGCTGCCCGCCGTCAAGACGAAACAGAGGAGGGGTGATCATAAAGGGGGCTTTCTCAGCGCCACCGTCAGTGACATCAACCCAGGACTGGATCAAATAAGGCACTTTATCCGGATTATTGACGCTCAGTGAAGACTCCTTTTTCGCTCCGTCATATATCAGCCTTGTTCCACCAATAATAACCCCGGCCTGTGCTGTTGATGCAGTCACAAATAAAACAGCAGTCAATTCGGTTGATAAATATTTCATATTATAGGTCCACGTAAAATTAAGAAGAGCGGATCAACGGAATTAACCGCTGATCCGATCTGGATATTCATCACCGTGAGTTAAATACTCTGGCGAAAAATATTAGTTGTAGATAACAGAGAAGCTAGCTACAGAGTTTGCCGGGCCCGCAGTAATGTCATCATCAGTAGTTGCGATGTAACGTGCTACGAAGTCCAGGTTGTTCACTGTGCTGCCAGCAACCAGTGTGTATGAAGTTGAAGCAGTAAATAACGGCAGAACTGCATTTGATGCATCAGACAGCTGAATGCCAACACCGGTAGCAACGCCAGACTCTTGAGTCAGTTGCAGTACGTTGTTGTCGCCACCTTCTGCAGTACCATCAAACTTGACCGCGGCTTTAGTCACAGAATCCGGGCAGTTTTTCAGTTGCAGGGTGAATTTAGTTGCTGCAGCAGTAGAACCCGCACCGGTAAAGGCCGTTTTAGCCACTTGACCCAAGGTCACGTCCAGCGGGTTGCTTACGTTGTTGACCACTTCGCAAGCGGAATCGATGATTTCACCTTTGAAGTGAACCTCACCATCAGCAGCCATTGCAGAAGCAGCAGACAGAGTTGAAACGGTAACGATAGCAGCAATAAGATTCTTTTTCATAACAATATTCCTTAGTAAAAAAATGTTCGCCGATAAATGAAAAACAATCTCACTGCCTACTTTGAAAGTGGGTAGTCATTCACTCAGCTTTTCCATAGTTAATGTTTGTTTACAGCCTATCCCAGTAAGATACCCTCTCAGTAATAAATCGAAACTCAATGAGCAAATCACGAGAATCCTATTGTGACCTGCACAAGATGTTTCTTTCATTTCTAAGTATCATCTCATCTGTTGCTGTGTATTATCCATAGCAACAAAAGCATCTCAACCTGTTTTGGGTGCAAATATAGTGCAAAAATCCACTATTGGACTTAAGGGTTTATTTTATATATTTACCCATCATCACTAAAACCTAAACACCAGTAATTATATTAACTTTCAATGTTACATTGATTAGATTGGTAAAAGGATAAAAACGGTGCGGGGTGTCTTAATCTATATAAGATGGGTTGCAATACGACTTAAACCAGGAGATTTGATTGTTGTTTCCAGAAGACGTCCATCAACGCTAATCGAGGAGCTGCGACATAGATGTGATGCGATTCGCATCGCCGGTGCAGGACTAGCCATATCATTGGCGTTTGAGCGCAGAAAGGATAGCCGAGATGGAACCACTACATGCAATCACCCTGACGATCGGCCTGTTTGTATTAACGTTTTTCAACCCCGGCGCCAATCTGTTCGTTGTGGTGCAAACCAGTCTTGCCTCCGGTAGCCGCGCTGGCATGCTGACCGGGCTTGGCGTGGCACTAGGTGACGCCATTTATTCAGGGCTTGGTCTGTTCGGTATGGCAACGCTGATCACGCAATGCGAGGGGATCTTCTCGTTCATCAAGGTCGTCGGCGGGTTATATCTCCTTTGGTTTGCCTATAAGAGTATGAATAAACAGGCAGAGCCACACTCCCATGCGCTGCAACAACCGCTCAGTGCGCCTTGGTATATCTTCTTCCGCCGGGGCCTGATCACCGATCTCTCTAATCCGCAGACGGTGCTGTTTTTCATCAGTATCTTCTCCGTAACCCTGAGCCCCAATACGCCCACCTGGGCCAAACTGAGTGCCTGGCTGGGAATAGTGCTCAGTTCGGTTATCTGGCGCGTTTTTCTCAGCCAGGCATTCTCCTTGCCAGCGGTACGGCGCACCTATGCCAGCATGCAACGGATAGCCAGCCGAGCGATCGGTGTGGTGATCGGGGCTTTCGCCATTAAGCTGATTTACGAAGGCCTCACGCGCCGCTCCCTATAGCCGCTATATATCTAATGCTGTAATGAGCTCAAGTGTGAGCCTTTGTTTGCCGCTTGAAAAAACACGTGCATTTTCCCGCCAACTACTTTAGTGTTTACTAAATTTAGCAAATACTAAAGTAATTAATGACTGACGAAAACGCCTCGCTGCTTGCCAGCGCCAATGCCGCCGCGACGTTGCTCAAAGCCATGAGCAACCCACGCCGCCTGTTGATCCTTTGTATGCTGGTTGATGCTCCAGGCACCAGTGCCGGTGAGTTAGCACTGGCTACCGGGCTTAGCCCATCAGCGACATCACAGCATCTAGCCAAGATGCGCGAGGAAGGGCTGATTGAAAGCACCCGCGATCGGCAGCGCATCAACTACTCGATTAAAAATAGCGCCGTGCAGCAGGTCATCAGCACGCTAAAAGCCATCTATTGCCCCTGAGGACACCATGAACATAGAAACGATAACTGCCCAGCAAGCGAAAAAATTTATCATGCAGGGAGCGCAGCTGCTGGATATTCGCGGAATGGATGAATATGCCCACGAGCATATTGCCCAAGCCAGCTTGCTATCGCTGCCTGATATTGAGAAAGGTGGGAAACCGCAGGCGGTTAACGAGGAGAATGTTGTGATTTTTCACTGTCAGTCTGGCCGCCGTACGGCAGAAAACGCAGCGCTATTGGCAGGAGCCGCAACACCTGCCAAGGTTTACCTGCTCGAAGGCGGTATCAACGGCTGGAAGCAACAGGGATTGCCTATCGTGAAGGGTAAGAACCAGCCGCTTCCCATCATGCGACAGGTGCAGATTGCTGCTGGCTCACTTATTCTGGCTGGGACAATCTTGGGGTATGTCATATCTCCCCTGTTCTTCCTCTTGTCCGGCTTTGTAGGTGCTGGGTTGCTATTTGCTGGCATCAGCGGATTTTGCGGGATGGCGACGCTGTTGGTTAAAATGCCTTGGAACCAGCCCAAATAGCGAGATGCTCAACCGTGGGGGCGCCGCTGCGCCCGTTTAACCGCTACGCCACTAGGCAAGATCCAACGAATAAACCCGTGACGACTCGCCCCACGGGTGGTAGCCAAGCCCATCAAAGCTGAAACCCAATTTCTCGTAATAACCCACATGATCGGTACACAGATGCAAACAGGGAAATCCCAGCTCGCTTGCGGCCTTGGCTACGTGGTTGACCAACAATGCGCCGCAACCTTGCCCACGATAATGCTCATCGACGTACAACGCACATAGCCACGGATACAGTTCCATGCGGCTGATAAAGTCATTGGTAATCAGACCCGCGCAACCCACAACGGTTTCCCCATCCAGCAACAAATACCACTGCGGCAGCGGATTTACCGCCTCGATACAACGGGTTATCGAGTCTTGATACAGCATCATGGTCTCTGGCGATGCCCACTGTCGCTGGAAATAATCGATAGCCACATCGCGATAGGCTGGCTCCTGACGCACCGAAATAATTTTCACCCAAACTCCTGATTTATTATGTGGTGGCTACATTATGCCCTATTTTTGTTGGCAGTCTGTTTGCTGAACGAATACCATTAACGCGCCGCGCTGTTATGCGGTTTATTAAATACAGGAGACGTTATGTCGCAAAATATCTATGACAATCAAACCTTCTTCGACGGCTATGCGCAACTCAGCCGTTCAGTACAGGGTTTAGATGGTGCGCCGGAATGGCCAACCATCCGCAGCATCCTGCCCGATTTACAGGGCAAAAAGGTGGTCGATCTTGGCTGTGGCTACGGCTGGTTCTGCCGCAGCGCTCGTGAGCAAGGTGCAGCCCAGGTACTGGGAATGGATCTTTCAGAGAAGATGTTGGGCAAGGCGAAAGAGATGACCGAAGATCTGGCGATTGAATACCGCCAGCAGGATCTGGAAGCGCTACAACTACCAGCAGCCAGCTTTGATTTGGTCTATAGCTCGCTGACGCTGCACTATATCGAAGACCTCGGAAAGCTGTTCGCAACCGTTTATCAGGCATTGGTGAATGGTGGGGAGTTTATTTTTACCGCCGAGCACCCGATTTATACTGCGCCAAAGCATCAGGGCTGGTTAGTGGATGAGGCAGGGCAAAAATCCTGGCCGATCAATGGCTACCAGCAAGAAGGGCAACGTATTTCCAACTGGCTGGCGGAAGGAGTGATCAAGCAGCACCGTATGCTGGGCACCTATATCAATTTGTTAGTCCAGCAAGGGTTTACCATCCGCTACCTGAACGAGTGGGGTCCTTCGGCTCAACAGATTGCCGACAACCCAGCACTGGATGAAGAAAAAGAACGCCCGATGATCTTTATCCTGGCGGTACAAAAACCCGCTGCGTAATTGCTGTTAGTTTCGTAAACATCTTTAGAACATCCAATATTGGGGAGGCTGCCTCCCCCCAATACTTTCCAAGCTTATTCACAGCAAACGGTTCTGGGCAACTGCAGGACAACACCGTTTCACTGCCGGTACAACTTACTCGCTCGCCATTTCGCCTTCGTGGCTTTCAGGCTCTGGCTCACTCTGAACTTCCTCAACCGGCGGCATCTCCAAGCGCAGATCGATCCAGCGCCCTTCAGGAATATCCATCGGCTCCCCGGCAACGATTGCAGCGGTATCAATATCAAAGCGGCGTTTGCTGACCTTGACCGTGATCGTGCCGTCTTCAGCCGCTTCGGTAGCGACAAAGCACAGGCGGTTACCGTTGACGTCTTGTGGGACTTCAATGTTCCAACCTTCCAGCGCGAAACCTAGCGAACCCGTCACTTTGTATACGCCAACCGAGACTCGCTCAGCGGTAACGCCCGCAGCCTCGCCATTCACCGCCGCCAGCCCTGACAAGGTAAAGCCATCTAGGTATTCGTCGGGCATTTTCTCTGGGTTACTGGAGAGACGCGCGATCGGTGAGGCTTTTTTCAGGAAGCCGTTGGCGTCTACGGTGGTGTTAAAATCTGTCCAAGTGCGCTTTTCAGATGCAATTGTGTAACCCGATGGCCTAGTTGGTCTCCATACTAAATCTACATCAGTTGTAACACCATTCATCGTTCCGGTTTCGACGTTGCCAATAAGAGAAACTCTTGGGCAATTGTATCCGTTTCCAGAAACCCACAACTCCCACATGGATGTATCAGAATTATATACAGCACCGCAATGAATATCATTAGCACTAGAATTAGCAGAGGTCGAACCTAATTTTATGTGATGAAGCCCATTAGCAGCAAGTGCTGTAGTCGTTGCTCCTCTTGCACAGAAGTAAATATAGGAGATATCCATCCCCAATTCACCATACTGTCGACCTTGTGTCACCATGAACACCATTCCACGATTGCCAGTCGTAGTAATGCTTTGCTCCGCAATTTTGCAATAGCGCTCACCATTACCTGTAGATGGAATTAAAGGCGCAACAATTTGGGCAACAGACTCATCTGTTACAATTTTCTTCCAAGGGCTCCAATTTCCTAACGGCTCGCGAATTCTCGTTTGAAGGTTTACTGCAGAGGTCCCTTGCTCCCATAGAAGCTGATATCTTGAACCGCCATCAAAACCTGAATTTATTCCGGCCCATGCAGCCGTACCAGGTGAATTTTTCGTACCACTAGGAATTCGTACAAACTGATTTGTGCCAACTGCATTTGGATCGCTAACCGTAGGCGCGGTTGTCCCACCAATACCATGATCACCAACTTTTAGGACTGCAGAGGTACCAACATACATATTATTTAGAACGTGTGCCGTACCTGTTCTAGCATTTACATAGAAAACTGGAGAACCACGTGTCACACCCGCAGCGGTGATATTATCCGGGCATGTAGGAACAACGGCAAACCCATACCACGTCCCAATATTTATATTATTAGGGTTAGCAAACTGAGCTGTATCAGCACCTCTAAACATAACCGGCAAATTTGCAACATCAGGAACTGCAGCAGGAGTCGTATAAGCCATATTAAAAGTTAGCGTTTTGGGGATATTTAATTGACCATCAGCCTGACCAATTAAACTGTGCTGCTGCCCCCCCCAACGAAGTGTCATTTGGCCAGTAGAGGTCGAGTTATAAAAGGCGCCTTTTTCTACACCGTCTGCTCCTTTAAAACGAATTATAACATTCCCGCCCTCAGTGTTTGCCTGCATAACCTGATCGTTATATGACGTTAACCCCCCCATTGTTGTAAAGAAGCCTGCTGGGCTTAGTTTTGCTGATAGATTTGTTGCTGTACCATTTGAATTCCAGAAGTTCCATCCACCTGTGCCGCCTCCCTTGTGGTTTATAAAATCAGTAGCAGCAGCATAACCACTATTCGCACTAGAAGGATCTCGGTTCCAAGATACCCAAGCCCCTTGAGTTGTTGGAGTAAACTCAGGCGTTGTTGTCGACGCAAGGCGAGTCGGTTTAGACATTAACACCGAACTCGCAATACTCTGGTCAAGAGTCGATGACCTAGAAACATAATCCGCCTGAACCTTCGCCAACGTCGGCACCGTTAGTTTTGTACCATCATCTTTGGTAAAGGTCATATCCCCTGAGCCAGTGAACCAGCTCACCGTATCATTGCGACTCCCCTGGAAGAAGGTGAGCATCGCGGCAAAGCGAGCGGAGAACTGGCTGATATCACCTTCATAAGTGGTGATAATCGCATAGCTCTGCCCGCTGGCCGTTGAACCGGAATAGTTGCTATTAAGGGTTAGTGAGGTATTGCTATTCACCTGTTTAACTTCATACAGCTTATTGTCCGGTGCCAACAAAATCATGCCTGGCATCACGCCAAACTTGGCATCGGCCCACGCGGTGCCGGTACCGGTTACGGTGGCGTTATTAGCGATTAAATTGATCGTACCTGTTTTGTACCACATAGAATTACTCTCCATAAGTATTACGGTATTTTTACTGAATACTAGAACTTAAAGTTAATAGATGAAGGGTTTGTTTTAAAAATAGATAACATTTTTTTATTTATTTTGTAAGACAACCACCCGTGAATAACTTGACGAAACTCAATCACAATAGGAATATCAGCTTCACCTGGATAGATGGGTATTGGAACGATATTAGACAATGTATCCCCCGTTTTCATGCCATCAAACCTTTCCTTGTAGGCACTAATACCATTTTTATAAACTTCGATCTCTAACCATGAACTACCATTAAAATTATTGACGGAGGTAATAAAAACCCCAAGATCTAAAATGCACATCATATTATAACGATAGCGTCCGTAAAGCTGTAACTCACGGTCAAAATAAAAATAACCACCCTTTGAGTTATTTTCATAAGATATTGTCGGAATCACTGCCGAGTTTGAGATTTCACCATCTATACGCTCGGCATAGACTGTTCCTTTTACAGTACAGTTTTCATTTATCACTACATTATTAAACGTTCCAGATGAAGCCTCGATATGCCCACGAACAGAAACCTGATTAAACTGAGCGTTCCCGTCAGACTTATTGATAGCCCAGCCCTGCCTTCCATCAATGAAGTTATCAGAGCCTATCCAACCCGTTATTTTTGCATTAGTAATCGTCCCATCAGCAATAAACGCCGAGTTAATAAACGTCTGGCCATTTTGCACCGCGAAGGGAACAGACACATTGCCCTCATCTTTGGTCACCAAGGCAAATCGATCGGCCCGCACCAGGAATTGCCGGTTCCCCGCGTCATCAACCCCCAATGCCAAACCAGCAACGCTGCTTTCCCCCTTCTTACTGGTTTCAACTTTTACCGACCAGGTTGCGGAAACCTTGCCATCCAAGGTCGCCTGCGCAGAACTCACCTGCTGGACTGCCGCCTTGTTATCCCCCACCGCCGTATTCAATAACTTGATATCGTTGGCCGTTGCTGATTGGTTATCGGTCACGGTTTTCGACAGTGAGGTAATCGCCGAAGTATTGTCACCGGTAGCGGATTGCAAAGCGCCAATTTGCTGAGCCGTCGCGCTATTGCTATCGGTCAGCGTTTGGCTCAAAGCGGTTACCGAGGCCTCATTCGCCCCTGTTCGGCTGGTCAGGTCGTTAATCAGCTTGGCCTGGGCGCTGTCCGTATCCACCAGCACCTGCAGTTGCTGATTGAGTTGGGCATTGTTGTCCCCCACGGTGCCCGCCAGCGCTGTCACCTGCTGGGATAACGCCTTGTCAGCTTCCGCACGCACCGTCTGTTCCGTCATCAAGCGCGCATCAACATCACCAAAGCTTGCCCGTAATTCGGTGATCTGCTGCGCCTGGGCGTGCTGATCGTCCGCCATTACGTTCTGCTGGGTCTTGATCGATGCGGTGACCACGTCATTGCTGATAACGTCTTCCACCTGCTTTAACGACTGCTCGATATCCGCCTTGGCAATGGCTTCAAGCGAGCTGCTGAGCGAGGCCTGCGAACCCGCCGAATCGCTTTGTGCCTGCTTCAACTCGCCGATCGCCGCGCTGTTTTCGCCAGAGGTCGCCGTTAATGAACCAATCTGCTCCGCCATGGCAGAGTCTTGATTGGCCAACGTCTGCAGCCGATCGTTAATGGCCGCCGTGTTTTGCCCAACGGTAGAATCTAGCGAACTCAATTGCCGGGATAACGCTTCATCCGCCGTGGTCCGCGCTTGCGATTCAGCGGCGATCGCCGCTTTATTTTCGCCACTGGCTGCCCCTAGACCGGTAATTAACGACGCTTGAGCACTTTCGCTATCCACCAGCGCCTGCAAACGCTGATTCACCTCGGCCTGATTACTGCCGACATCTGCGCTCAAATGGTCAAAGCGTTGTGACAACGCGCCAGTCTCGCTGGCCCTGGTGGTGATCTCCTGTTGCAACTGCGCAGACACATCACCAAAGTTCGCATCCAACTGCGTGATCTGCTGGGCCTGCGCCTGCTGCCGATCGGCGAAAACGGTTTGCGCCGTGGTTAACCGGGCGCTGCTCTCGTCCAGACGTTGAACATCGCTGTCCTGTTTAAGCGCCTGTTCGATATTCGCCTTGGCCGTAGCTTCCAAAGCCTGTTGCAGGCTGGCAGTGCTGCTTTCGGCTTCGGTTTGCGCGATGCCAAGGCGGGTGATGGCCGCCGTGTTTTCCTGGCTGGTCGCCTGGATCACGTCAACCCGTTGGCTCAGCGCCCCATCGGCATCGGCACGGGATTTCGCCTCTGCCTGGATAGCCGCAGTGTTGCTACCCGTGCTGGCCTGCAAACCGGAAATCTGCTGGGCCTGAGCCGAGTCTGTTGCCGCCAGCGTTTTCAGCTGTTGGGTCACCTCCGCCCGGTTATCGCTAAACTCAGAAGTCAGCCCGCTGAGCTGCTGGCCCTGCGTTTTCTGCTGATCGGCCAGCGCTTCGGTTTTCTGCGTAACCTGCGAGTTAACCTTGTCCTGTTCCGTCTTGTTGCTGCCGATTGCCTTGGCGTTGGCGGAAACGTTGGACTCGACCTTCGCCAAAGCAGAATCGGCATCGGCCTGCGCCTGCTCCAGCTTGATAATCAAACCCTGCTGATTATCCGCCGTGGCTTTCACCAAGCTGATATCCTTGGCTAACGCCCCATCGGCATCCACACGCGCCGCTTTCTCCTGCGCGATTTGTGCGGCGTTCCCTTCGGCTTTGGCAATCACCACGTCTAGCTTGCTGGCCAGTTGCTGATCATCATCCTGTAATTGAGTGATCTGCGAAGCGACCTGGGCCATTGCCGCGTTGGTGCCACCGGTAAGGGCATCGACCTTGGCCTGCAGTTCAGCATCTGCACGCGTCAAGCTGGCTCGGGTACTGTCAATTTCCCCGCGCGCATCCTTGATATCGCTATTCAGTGCCTCCTGGGCCTGGGAGAGTTTTTGGCGGTTATGCTCGATGGTCAGGCTGTTTTCGATGGCAGCTTTGCCCAGCTGCATCAAATCCTGTTGCAGCACGTCGACAGCATTGCTCAGATCGGCATTCCGGCCTGCAAGCTCGGCATTAACCTTGTTCAGCGCTGCTTGCAGGGTATCAACATCCCCTTGCAGCGCATCCCTGTTCGCCTCGATATCGGCCTGCGCCTGGGCGATCTTCTCGGCAAGATCCTGCACGTTCTGATCCGAAGGCAGGCTGTTGATTTTCTCCAACAGATCTTTGCCCAGTTCGGTCTCGGTAATGCTTTGTGCGATCTGCGCCAGCACCACGTCCGCGCTGTCCGAAGCCATCCCGCGTACAAACTCGCTCCAGTCGGACTGGTTGCCGGTTTTGTCGGTAAAGGCCGCGCGGAAGTAAAGCACTTGCCCGGCACGTAGGCCTTGCATGTCATAGCGATGCTGCGGATAAGGCACATCGGCCAGTAAGCGTTCATCGGCGAAATCTGCCCGGCTGGCTACCATCAGGGTGGTTTTCAGGCCGTCGGCAGAGTTCTGGCCAAATCGCCAGGAAAGCTGGATGCCAAACACCACATCTTTGGTTGCCGCCAACGAGACAATATTGGGTGGCGAGCCCGCTTTGCCTGCCAGATAACTCGGCTCGGCGTGCCCCCACTGCGAGGAAACACCCACCGCATTCACCGCTCGTACTCGCACATCGTAGTTACCGGCATAAATGCCGTTAACGTCAAACCCGAGCGAAGGCGTCGCCCCCACATTTACCCAGTTGCCATTATCTTTACGCCACTGGGCTTCATAGGTCACCGCGCCAGCAACGGCCCGCCACTGCACCCGCATTGAGGCAACGTTAATCCCCTGGCTGACATAGTCGTAGCGCGAGAGAGTGATATTCGCCGGAGCAGGCATCGCTCCTGGTGGCGTCACAGTGATTGGCGGCGCATCCAGGTGGATGCCGTTATCGATAAAGGCGTATTTATCCGGATCGTGCTCAACGGCGTTAATGGCGAAGGTGCCATCATCGTTGGACTGGACCGACACCACGCGGAACTGCTGGATCGCCAGGCTATCGGAATCGATACTCCAGACCGCTTCAGGCTCTGGTTGCTGGCGGAACGGGGCGGTCAGCGTCACCGTAAGCTTGTCCGCCGCGATACTGGCGATGGTGCGAGCCTGCGCCGTGCCGTCTGGCAGATTGACGATCAGGCGATCGCCTTTGCCGAACGCTACTTCACGATCCAGCACCACCACGCGATCCTGCGCGGAATGGATGCGCCCACCGTTGGTCTTGCCTGCCAGCATGGCATCCGCAATGCCGATGATCCGAGCTGGCAGCGGGATATTGCCGTCCAACCCGACGGTAAAGCTGACGGTACGATCTTTGGCGTTACTCAGGATCGCCCAGCGCCCACGGCGGTGAGCCTCGGTGCGCCGCGTACAGCCAATGGCGGTGATTTCAGTCTGGTTAACGCCGTAGCGCTTCACCAGTTCGTTATCGTAAGCCGCTTCCACCGCGTCGGCATAATGGTTGGCCGGATCGCCCCATTTCACCAGCGCAGAGGTATAGCGATTCTTGTAAGAACCCGACGCATAGGCAAATTCACCACCGATGACGTTGGCCCGCGAATAAACGAAATCCACATCGCGCGGCATATCCGCGTAGGCAAACAGCTGGTCGTTGCCCCAGTAGGTGATACCGCGGAAGATGGCGGCGATATCCCGCAATACGGTGTAGGCATCCTGCTGCGACTGGATATACACGTCGCACAGGAAACGCGGCTCTTTACCGCCGCCCCCCAAACCATCATCAATCAGCTCATCGCAATACTGCGCGATGCTGTACAGCCCCCATTTGTCGATCTCGGCGGCGGTTACCCGGTTGCCTAAGCCGTAATTCTTGTCCAGCGCGATATCGTAAAACACCCAGGCAGGGTTGTTGCTCCAGGCCCATTTAAAGCTGCCATCCCAATTGCCGTTGTAGGTCCGCGCCAACGGATTGTAGTTGGCCGGCACACGGATGATTTTGCCCTTCGGCTTGAGCGTAATTTTCGGCACTGAACTGAACTGCTGGGCATCGAACTCGATAAACAGCAAGGCGGTGTTGGGATAGCGGAACTTGGCGTCTACGATTTCGGTGTAGGTCTGGATCTGGGTAGTATTTACCAGCTTGCTGCTGGTTGAGTCCGGGGTGATGCGCTTGATGCGCAGCGTCCAACTGGTGGTTGCCTTAGGTAGATTAATCCGGTGATCGCGCTCGTACAGGCTGGTGGTTTTGCCCTTTAGCGTACCGGTGACCACGGTTTTATAGGCTCCGCCGTCAGTGGAAAGCTCGATCAGATATTCCACCAGCGAACCGTTCATATCGCCGTTATCTTCCTGCTGGAACAGCGCCGGGAAGCCCATGCGTATGCGCAGCGCGTCGATATCGGTTCGGGTGAAGGTTTTGGTCCAGACGTTAGTGGTGGTCAGCTTAACGTTGACCGGGGTTTCAGACTCTACATCCGGCATGCCCTGGATATAATCCTGAGTCTGGGTGCCGTTACGCACCTCCCACTTCAGGCCGGTAAAGTTTTCACTGCCATCAGGGTTATGTACCGGGGTGCCGTCGAGCAGGATGCGGGTGCCGTCTAACTCACCGGCAATTTCCCCTTCAGACAGCGCCAGCAGGATTTTGATTTTAGCGTTGGACTGCAAATCATCGGGAGCTTCAACCGGCGTATGCGCCGATCCACCACCGCCCTTGCGCCCATGAATAGTTAACTTTGTCATATTGCGCCCATAAAAAAAGGCCGCGAATGCGACCTGTAGAAAAATGCCCTAAAAGGGCGTTATTGCTGATTTTCGGCGTAAATACCGGCAGAAATCACCGCGCCACCGATTTCCCGTTCGCCGTAAAGCACCGGCACTGGGTAGCCCTGCGCCGTGGTGTTGACCGGTGAACCAAAGGCATAGGAAGGTTTGTTTTCCACCGATTGTGAAGAGGACATGCCGAAATCCGGCTGTGGCGTCATCAGTTGCATGACACCGCCCAGCACCATCGAAGCTCCCATCATGGTTAAACCGGTTACCGCTGCAGCGCCAGCTGCCAGTTGTGTCCCCCATAATGCCATCGTTCCACCTGCGGTGAAGAATGCCCCCACCAGAGCCGCCACCCCAATCACAATCTGGAACATCCCGGCATTTTTACTCCCGGCAATCACCGGCATAATGCGGATATCGGCGCTGCCTTTAGAGGTAGCAAACTCGGCCAGGCCGATATTCTGCGAGCCATTGAAGAAGGCAAACTGCACGCCGTCCTTATGGGCATTCATCATAAAGCTCTCAAATCCGGGCAAGGTGATACACAGCGCCCGCAGTGCTTCGCGAGTATCCGCCACCACCAGTCGATGGGTCTTACCGAACTTTTTACCCAGTTGGCCACCCAACCGGATCAGTCTTGTTGTTTGCATCATAGAAGCTCCTTCCTGCGGACTACGCGTACCGTCCGCTCCTGAAAATATCCGCTGTAGGGATAACGCTGGCTCAGTTGGCCGAACAGGTGATGCAGCATCATGCCGTCCCCCAGATAGATACCCGCGTGGTTGGTAACCGGGGCTGAAACCTGCATCATGATCATGTCGCCCGCGCGCATCGGCCCCTGAAATTCTCGGAACCCTTCGGCGTACCAGTGATCGTCATACAGGCGGGTTTTGCCGTCGATCCACCATTCATGTTCTACCGAGTAATCATTCAGCGCGATGCCGTGTTCCTGGCGATAATAATCCCGGATCAATGACCAGCAGTCGGCATGCCCCAACAGCCAGCTGCGCCCAACCAACGGCCGCTCACCACGTGGCACAACTTCGGTGTAATCTCCTTCCGGCCACGAGACGATGCCCCAGACAATGCCCGAGTGATCGCACTGCAGGCGATCCATCTCCGATGGGATCAATACGGGCACATCAGGATGACTGTGAATGATGCGAATGATCTCGCCTTGATCTTCCGCCTGCGCGTATTCCTGAGGGGAAATGACAAAGTTATCCAACGCGTTTTCCGCCACATTGCGGCATGGCAAATAACGCGCCTTACGCCCGTTCTGCACCACAAAACCGCAGGACTCATTGGGATACTCCGTTGCGGCATGCTCACAAATGGCCTGCATGATTTCAGCCTGCATCATTACCTCCCCAACAGGTTGGAGCCAGGGAACCCGCCAAAGGCCAGGGGTTGTGCATCACCGAAGCGTTTTTTACAGGAGGATACCCGGCCACCGCAGACATCCAACGCCGGATCGTCGATCGGTTCATCGTCCTTATCAAAACAGGCCCCGCCGCTGTAATCGCAACCTCTGCCGCTACGGTACCAACCCCGGATGCACCAGGTGCAAAGCCCGTGAATTTGCCGCGAGGGCAGTTGCTGGCCTTGCAGATCGAACGGTGTACAAAGCTGGAACTCCACCACGCTGTTGGTTTCGGTGCTTTTGCTGTCGATGTAGAAAACCTGCACTCGCTCCTGCGAAGCATCAGCCAAAGCGTTCCCCTCGGGGAAGTTGACCGCATCCAGGTATTTGGCAAAGGTGTCATGCACCCGCACTTTCGCCTGCACCATGTCGTTGAAGGTCAGACACAACGAAGACACCAGATTGCTGAGGTTGGCGACGCTGAGCCTGGGCGTTGGTTGTGAACCGTCGCTGGTTGCTGCCAGGCCGGTGATCTCGTAGGGATAGGCCTCATACTCGTTTCCCTGCCACCAGATCGATTTTGGTTTCAGCCGCTGGGCATCGTTGCCCGCCGCCGCGATCTCGGCCTGAGTGTGGGGGATATTGTGCGCATGAAAGCGCATAATGGCCGCGCCAAAAGCGGTGCCATCAATTTCAATCAGCTGGATCAGTTCCCCTGGCGCCAGCTTTTGCACTTCACTGTTAAATGACATGATTGCACCTATACGCCGAAGGCTTGTTCAAAGGCAAAACTCAACGCCTCCACATTGCGCGCAAGCGGCGTGACGGAGATTGAATCCGACTTGACGCGAAATAGCGCTTTCTTGCCGTTGGGCGGCGTCCAGAAAAAGGCGACGAGCACGTGTTGATTTAAAAAGGCCAGCATCGACTGGGTCACGGCCGGATGGCCGGTATAGGCCAACTGCCACTGCTGCACCGCCTGGTTCAGCCCATTGCTGCTGACCTGTTTATAGCCATCGCCAAACTGCGCACTTCTGACGTTATGGACAAAGTTACCGCTAGGCGAGGCCTGGGTTTGCCATTGGAAAGTATCGATAAGCATAAAGACTCCGAGCAGTAATAACCGTCAGTCGCTGGGCCCGAATTACCCCTCACCCTAACCCTCTCCCACAGGGAGAGGGGACAGTACGTGCCACATATTGGATCATGCATTCGTCTTTCCTATCACCCTTGTTACAGGTTACTTATGTACCTGAACACGGCGCCATACCAGCTCCCTCTCCCTGTGGGAGAGGGTTGGGGTGAGGAGAAATAACGATTGAGGAGAAATTAATGGGGCCTAATGCCAGACTGCGGTTGTTACTATTGATGATTGATAAAGAGATTCAGCGGGCCGCTGAGGCATTCCAGATCAGGCCGCCCGGCTTGAGCTCTTTGCCCAAACGTTCGGTGATTGCCTGATTAACAATGCCCTGCACCAGCTTGCCCATGCCGTCACCGGCAGAGGAGCTATTAGCCGCATTCGCGGAGCCGTCATTGTTCATGACCACGGTGCTGTTGACCGTAATGCCGCCCCCCTGCTCTGCCGCCAGGCCGTACATCGGGGCTTTATTTCCGCCCACCAGGCCCCCCTCCGCATAGCCGCGCATCATGGCATAGAGATTGCCCACGCCGATCCGCTGGGTAGCTTCTTTGGTCATCACGAACTCGCCACGGTGTACCACCCCCGCCTGATCGTATTTGCCGCCGTCACCGGTATAACCACCGCTGGATTTCCCTGTGGCAGCAGGAGTAAACGCACCACCAATCCAACCCATAGCTTTTTGCATGACAAAGGCTACCAGCAGTTGGTTAATCACCTGGATAATCATTTTCAGGATTGAGGCAGTAAACTCTTGGAAATTGGCTTTGCCAGTGGTCACCATGCTGGTAAGCATGTCTGATAAACCGCTAAAGGTGGCCTGACCGATATTGGCCATTGAGTCGTACACATTAGTGGCGGAGTCCAGATACTCACTCCAGCCTTTTTGTGCTCCTAGCAGCCAATCCCCGCGTTTTTTATCATCATCAACATAGAATTGATCCTGAGTATCTCTAGCTATATTATATTTCTCTGCACCAGGTCCTGTGGCTTTATCGTCAATACCAAATTTGCCGCCCCCCTCAATGAAAGCATTTTTCAGCTGATTGCGCTCATCAAAGCGAGACTGATCCCGATTACTTAGCCCATACTTCTCCAACTCTTGTACCGAACGGTTTTTCACCGTTCTGGCGTACTGAGCCATATTAAGCTCTAATTCCAAGCCTTGGCGTTTTTCCTGATTAAACTTTTCCTGCTGCTCAGTTTCAAGGATTGCCGTTCTTAACGCCTCTTTACCCTTGAGTATGGATTGTTCCTGCAATGACAGACGGTTTTCCCCACGAAGATGATTTATTTCCCTATCCAGCATCGCTAGACGTTTCCCTCCATCGGTAAGGCTGACAAGCTTATTATCCTGGATCTTGAGTGCATGATTTTCATCATTCAATAAAGCCAACCGCTCTTGCTCTTGTTTGAGTATGCTCGAGGGCTGTTCGTCATAATACCTAGGAGAACTTACAGCTACTGGCGGTTTATTATCAGCATTGATCTGGCCAACTGCTTTTTTACGATCTTCATCACTCCAATCTTTCGGGGCTTTTGCGACCATCTGCCAAAGCTCAGTTAAGGCGATGTTACGTTTTTGTTGCCATGACTGATTTTTGGATAATATATCATTTTGATATTTTAGGGACGCCGTTCTGGCTTCATCAGCTTGCGTTGCATTATTAGCTGATGTCGTAACAACACCATTCAAATCTATAACTTTCTGTATTAATGCTATTTGCGATTTTAAATCATTGATTCTAGCAAGTCCGTTATATCTTCGCTGCTCATAGTCATCTCCACCTAACCCTTCTCCAATCATGCTGGTATAACCATATGAGACCGGTTTTTCTCGTTCAGGTAAAAGTGCCTTTTGTCGATTATCAAGCTCACTCTGTAATTCCGCAAGCTGATTTTCCATTGATACAGGGCGCCCAATATTTTGTAACGCGTCCCACATAGACTTTTTAGCATCATTTACAGCTTTAATCGCTCGTTCTATCAAGCCAAGATTATCTAAAATTTTTCTGCTACGCTGCTGCTCGGCCTCACTGTATACTTTCGCAGCAGCCTCACCAGCTTCCTCCTTGTAACCTCGTTTCTCTAATGACGAAATATACTCGTACTGGGATGAGGTTAAATAATGCATCTGTTTATTTAACTCTACAGAACTTTTAGTCGGACTGTCATAAAGTCTCTGGAAGTTCTTTATGGTTGTATCAACAGATTGGCCAGTTGCTTCCTGCATTGCAGCTGCAGTCTTAGCTACCGTTTCTAGTTGGCTTGCGTTGAATGAACCTGAACCAACTACCTGAGCAAGTATACCTGCAGCAGTATGCTGTGTAATTCCATCACCCGAGATGGCTTTTGCCATTTCTTGTAACTGGGAAGATGATTTACCTGCGTAGTTGCCGGTAAGAATTAACTGTTTGTTAAACTCTTCGGCCTCTTTGGCACCTTGGTAATATGCAGTACCCAGTAATGCTGTAGTGCCCACAGCTACAGCAATCAGAGGTCCCATCCTTCCTAATGGAGCAAGTAATTTCTGCACCTGATCATAGGTATCTACTAGCTGTGAACCTTGGTCCAAAGCCTCTTTCCAACCAAAATCCCCTGAGGGAGAGCCAGAAATGGAAGCTGTATTCGAAGCTTGTCCTTGCATCCCTTCCAGCGCTTGCCGGTACTCCTCTATTGCGGCAGTGCTTCTTTTCAAGTTAATTATAAAAGCATTGGTACTATCTCCTAGCTGAGACAGTTGTCTACCAATATTGCTATAACGGCTGATCTCCTGCATTCCACTGCGTAACGTACGATTCAACATTTCGAATCGACCCGTGGCCACAGAAATGTTGCTTTGCAAATCAACCAGATCTCTATTAGCTCGCTGCAAATCACTGGCATTAACACGCAGCGTCATAGTTGTAATATCTGCCATGCCTTACTCCTGGCTATAACAATAAAGCCAGCTCAAGGCTGGCATCATCGCAGACGATTATTTTTGGTGGATCACCTTAAGCGCTGCGGTTTCCATAATTCGGATGTCATTTAACACGCTTGCTTCATCCTCCACGGCATAAACCCGCATTAACCAGGGAAGGCAATTGTAATCTAACCCCGTAATACCTCCCATACCGGTACGCCATTGGGTTGCCATCGCTTGAAAAAGTTGGAATGCAGGCTGCATATCTGGCCAAACATCGAGAACGGTTGTTTCATAGTCATCGGCAGATAGACCAAATGCAGCCAGTTCTTCACGGGGCGTTTCCGGAGAATAGAAGGCTTCAGCAAGCGCGATTAGTTTTTTTCTCGTACCGCCATCAGCTCTTTGGTATAAGCCGTAGCGATAGCATCAAAAGCACGTGGATAGTTGTCCAGCAAAGTGATTAGACTTTCCTGATTCAACTCATCGGGTAAAGTCCAAGTGGCGCAGATCTCACGTAAGAAGTCGGCCATCGGTAGATTGCTATAGTTGCCAGAGCTCAACTGCTCTTCGCTGGCCTCACGAAGCGCTTTCTCCAGTTTTTCCAATTCACTGCGCTTTTTGTGTTTGAAAGTAAACGTCAATACCCCATCACTGTCACCTGCGCGAGGAATACTGACATCGACTTTAAAGGTTGGATTCGGTGTCAGATTAAATTCGGTCATGATTATCTCTCTATCGTTAAATAATTCGGCAAAAAATCGAGCCCGAAAAATATCGGGCTCGTTGATGGACTGATTAAGCAGTCACTTTATAGAACGTCATATCGCAAGACTGCACCGCCAGCGCCACCTGTACGGTTTCAACCTGGTTAACCGCGGTGGTGGGTTGCGGATCAAAAGCCGGTACCGCAGACCAGTAGCGCAGCTCCTTGGCTTTTGGCACATGCATGTAGAACGCCAGCGTGATGCCATTGCGATCGGCATCCTGCAGCAGGCTGTAGATCGGCTGAGAAGCATCATGCGCAAAGGTAAAGGTCTGCGTTTTGGCCGCTTTAAAGGTGGCCAGGTTACGCTGACGATCGTCTTCCAGGAACTGCACCTGCACGTATTGCTGATCGCCGCCAGACTGCGCTACCTCGGTGATCTGAGGAATTTGCGTCCAGCTGGCGATCTTCTGCAAGGAGCCTTTGCCGCCACCGGCCGGGAAGAAGCTCACGTCGGTGGTATTGATGGCACCGATGGTGATGCTGGTATCCACTTGGGCAGTGATCTTGGCCACCAGGCTGTCGATCAGGCCCCAACCGGAGCGTACCATCACGATGTCACCCACTTTCAGAGTGTGGCCGGTGGCCACGGTAAATACGGCGCCGTTAGCATTGCTGACTGCGGTGGTTACTACGCCTGGTGCTGTTGGCGCGCCAGCAAATACGGTGGCGCCATTTGGTAATGCAAAACCCATGGTAATTCTCCAATTTCAGATATAAAAAAACCGCCGAATGGCGGTATGCTTGGTTTACTTGCTGGAGAGTTCCCCCCAGCGATGTTTACTACACTAGTGTGTTATTAATACCCAGCCCAATAACCGATGGTGACTGGTAGGGTATATAATTCATCCTTGGCAATCGCTGGCAGGATATTGCCACCAGCATTGACATAACAGTTAAAAGCATCGTCCGCCAGCACTAGTCCCCTGGGGAATAATGAGATAATCTCCTCCGCCAGTTGATAGCCAGTTTTCGCTCCTGTCCCTTTTTTCATCACAATATTAACCTGATAATTCCCGCTGTAGGTCTGCACCTCTTGGGAAATACCTAACGCCACCGCAGGCTCCGGAGCAATAAACGGTTCCAGATGAAGATCGTCATCCGCCGTAAACGTCACGTTAGCCAAGGTGTATTTAATATCATTCTCTTCAGCCCAGGCCGTTAACCTGGACTCAAACAAATCATTGATACGCAAGGTGCTCATAGCGCCTCCTGGTTTAACCCTATTGATAAGAGTGCATCACCTTGGGTTAAACCAGTAATAGCACTCTAGCTGATATATTTCGTAGCGAGAAGTTTATTTTAAAAAATATTTTATCAACTGCGAAACGCAATAACCACGCTATCAATTTACTAGATAAAACTCGTAGCGAATAGATTTTTATTAAATTATTTTTCGCCATTAATTTAAAATAACAAAACCACCCCGCATTGCGGGGTAGTAATTACTTCAATTTAAAAAGTCTTTAATTTTTATTATCGGTAATAGTTTATCTATCCATGTCTAAACGAATATTCTGACTGACCAGACAACCCTCAATAAAACTTTCTGCCACCTGCATCTGCTGCCTTACCCGGCCTTCCGAACATTTCCAGCCGCGAGCAATGGCGGACTTCGATTGCCCGTAAACGTAGTAACGCAAGATCAGTTCCAACTCCTCCGGCTGACGTAGGGCCTGGAGGTGAGCAACGGCGCGATCCACCACCAAGCCGTCCTCGTCACAGCAAGAGGCCTGCTGTTTGCTACTGCCCGGCAGCAACCCTTTAAAACCGGCGGCGATATGCGAATATCCCAGAGAAGAACTTTCCCGTGCCCACACGCCCCAACGCCCCAAAACCTGTTGAATGTCCCGCATAAGACCTCCTTATTTTTCTTGGCTTTAGTGTAACCAGGCGAGGCAAAGCCGCCCATCGATGGGTGTTGTAGGAAACCTCACAGGACAAAGCAGGGGGAGAAACGAGCAGGAAATGAAGGTATTGGTGCAGCACTATTGCGGGAGGATAGCGCCAGAGGTGGAAAAAAGCATTAAATCTCAGCCTTCGGAGGAGATGCCTCCCCCGAAGCGGGCGCAGATCAAGACATGGCAAACTGCTCGAGTACCTTGCCTTCCATACGATAGCGCACCCATTCATCTTGCGGAGCCGCACCAATGCTGAGATAGAAATCAATCGCTGGCTGATTCCAGTCCAGCACGCTCCATTCCAGGCGTCCGCAACGGCGCTCGCAAGCAAGCTGAGCGATATGGCGCAGCAAGGCTTTGCCCGTTCCCGCCCCACGGAACTTGGGCGTGATATACAAATCTTCCAGGTAGATGCCGTTCTTACCCAGCCAGGTCGAGTAGCTCATAAAGAACACCGCATAGCCTGCTGGCTCACCATTGACACTGCAAATCAGCGCCTCTGCGCAGGCGTTGGGGCCAAACAGGCTTTCTTCGATCTCTGCCTGGTTGGTGCGTACCTCATCACGAGCCTTTTCGTACACGGCCAGTTCAATAATCATATCCAGAATGAGCTTGGCATCGGCTTTCACCGCCGGGCGAATTTCAATTGTCATAGATGTTCCCTAACTAGAGTGATTTTCCTGCTGCCAGCATAATACTTAACCAATTCAGGCACAAACGGCAATTCACCGGGCATCTGAGCGAACGCCTCCCTACGTAAGGTGGCCGTTGAGGAATGTTTATAGAGGAATGCCTGCGGTCTCCTATACTCAGTTTTCCCCCTAACAGATCTGGAGAAACGATATGTCATTTAGCGTAGGTGATTTTGTGCAGCGTAAAACCGGTGGGCCAAAAATGACCGTTATCGAAGAGGATGGCGAGGCGCTGATATGCAGTTGGGTCGAACTAGGGGTCGAGCAACAGACCGAGGTGCAGGCCAATGAAGTGAACCCCTATCACGAAGACGACGACTTCGGCGTCTGCTGATATTCCGTTTGCTCCCTCAAGCCATGTCCCTGGATAAAAAGTGAAGTTGATCTAGTATTTACCTGGTACAGCAACCTATTTTGGGTAGTGGTTAAGGGGTTCACAATGAGCGAAAGTTTAAAAGACGGCACCATTCTGTTGGCCAGAATTTTGCTGATGATCCTGTTTCTGATTTTCGGTTGGATGAAGCTGACCAACTTTGGTGCCACGGTCACGGCGATGGAGGGCTACGGTACGCCAATGCCTTACCTGGCCGCAGTTGTCGCCGTGGTGGTGGAGTTCATTTTCGGTATCTTCATCGTGCTGGGGGCCTTCACCCGGCCGATAGCCATCATTTATGCGCTCTATGTGCTGGGTACCGCCTTTATCGGCCACCCGTTCTGGCGTTTTAGCGGGGCAGAAATGATCGGCAACGAAATCAACTTCTTTAAAAACATCAGTATTATCGCTGGCCTGCTGCTGCTTGCCGTCACCGGTGCTGGCCGTTACTCACTGGATTATAAGTGGTTTAACCGCTAACGCTCCCTCTATGGCGGCGCTCCCCTGCGCCGCCATGCTCACACCTTAACGGCTATGTTTGGCATGGCGTTCGAAGTTATCCGCCTTGGCTGCGGCAGACTTGCGCAAGGTGACGTAGCACGCCCCCTCACCACCGTCACGTGGCAGTGCCCGGCAAAACGCCTGCACCTGTTCAAACTGCTCCAGCCATTTGGCCAGGTAGCTGCGGATGATATTCGGATGGCTTTGATCTGTCCGCCCACGGCCATGCACAATCAGCAACGAACGCAGGCTGTCTTTCTCCGCCTGGATGATAAAGCGGAACAGCGCTTGGCGGCAGCTCTCGACAGGCTGGCGCAGCAGATTGAGGCTGACTTGCGGTGGATAGTGGCCGTGACGCAGCTTGTCTAGCACCCCTTGCTGAATACCTTCGCCCTTATATTCCAACGGGGTATCGCAGGGAATAATGTCCAGAAAGCCGGTGCTGAGGAAGTTCTCCAACTGTAACGCCTGAGCTTCCCGGCGCGCACGTTTATCGACAGGATCCTGCGCCTTGAGGTACAGCGTGGGTTGCCCCGCGGATAACGGCTTCACATCGGTCATCGCCTGGGCAAAAAAATCGTTCTCTTCGTCGTTCATTTCACATCACTCTCGGGAGATTTCACCCACCGGCGGGCTATTGCTTTTAGTGGGAATGGCTTGATTGTAAGACGCCTCGTCAGGGTTGCAAGTGAGGAATTGACGGCAACGGGTGAGGTTGTGAGCGGTTTTCGTTATACTGCAGGCCATTATTGAGTGCCGCAAAGGATCCAACCCATGAATATGCGCGAGCTGGAAATCCAGTTTCAGAATGCAATGAATGAGTTACAAGCCAGCTTCGAACAGCAGCACCGTGAATGGCAACAGAGCTACCAGGCTCTGCAACAGCAGTTGGCCGAAGCGCAACGGCGTGAAACCGCCCTGCGCATGCAGAATGAACAGCTGGTCAACAAACTGAGCACCGCCAGTTCGGTGCCGGAACAGCATGCCCTGGTCAAGCAGATCAAGATGTTGGGTGCCCATTTGGATGCGCTGGCACAAGATGCCGCCACCTTTAATCGCCATGTGCATAATAAACAACGGGCCGCAGACAATTTCAGCGGTGAGCAACACTGACAATTTCGGGCGCGTATGCTGCGCACCAAGACGGTAAAAATCATACATGACGTGGATCATCATCGCCGCCCTGATCGTAGTTTTCATTATTGGCTATCGTGTCCTGACTTCCGACACCCGCAAGGCGATAGATTCACTGGCGCATTTGCTGAAAGTAAAACCGATGCTGGTGGAGTCCATGCTGCAGGAGATGGGCAGCCGCCACAGCCAAAGCTTTATCCGCATGTTGAACAACGGCTATACCGAAGAGATGCATCAGGCCGCCTATATGCTGTTTATCTACCTGACGTTTATCAAGCAGGCGGACGATGAGCAGATTGGCCTGTGGCGGGAAACGCTGCTGCGCGCCGGGCTGTCGCCGGAACTGCATGCCGAGCACACCGAAGCGGCGCTGTTTTACTTTGCCGAACTGGATCTGGATGCGTTTGAACTGGCGCAGTTCCGCCGGGCCTACAACGAACGCTATAACCGGGAAGCGCTGGGCAACTGGTGAAGCTTTCCCCCGCTTACGGGGGAGAGTTTAAAGGAACATGCTGTAGAGATAGCGCGAGAGCGCATCGCGGGAGCTGAAACCGTGAGGAATGCCGTAACGCGTGTTGGGCGTATCACCGCTTAAATCCAGGGGAAACTCAAGATACTGCTCGCTGTTACGCATCAACGAGGTGGGCGTGGCAAAATGGAGGCTCTTCTCTTTCAACGCCGGGTGGATCACCAACGCCATTCTGCCCATTCGCGCTTCCCGATTCACATACACGTAGTGCTCGCCCTTGCGAAAACCGTAGGTCTGATCGGTGATATAATCACGCTCAAAACCGGTACTCTCTAACACTTTAGCCACTTCATCCGGCCGTAAATACATCTATTTCTCCTCTCAGTTCTGGGTAGCTTTGCGACCTTACCGTAATCAGGAGATGAAACAATTAATTTATCCGTACTCATTCTGGTTTAGGAATAATCTGCAGCTATTGGCCCCCCGCCTGTTGCCTACGCCATTCGCTGGGGCTCATCCCCTGAACCCGTAGAAACTCACGGTTAAAGTTGGATTTGGTGCTGAAACCGGCCTCCAGCATAATCTCGGTCACCGGGCGATCGCTGCCGCTCAACCACTGGGCCGCTTGCTGAATGCGTAACTGATTCACGTATTGGGATACATTCATTCCCGCCTGCTGGTTAATCGCCTGGGAGACCTTACGTGCCGGTATGCCCACCTTGCGCGCTAACCGGGCCAGGTTCAGCGCCGGTTCCAGATAGAGATCGTCCTGACGTAGCCGTTGGTTGATCAGCTCAAAGCAATGCTCGTCATCCTCTGTTAGCGCCTCGGTTTTCGCTGGTGGCAAGGGCTGCTCTTCTGATCCCGGCTGTTGGCGCTCACGGCCAAGCACCAATCCTACTCCCAGGACCATCATCACATTGCCAAAGGCCGCCAACGCGCCAGCATGGCTCCCGGCTAATAGCGAATAATCCAGGGTGATCGCCAACTCGGTCAGGCCGCAGACAATCAGCAGGCCGCCTAATCCGCACCATAAGCGATAGCTCAGCCAACTGTCCGCCAGCGCCACCTGCTGCAAAGCATTCTCGCCGCGCCGCAGGTACAGCAAAATAGCCGCGCCGTAACCGAGATAACCCATAACGATCAGCCCATCCAGCGCCGCCAAGGCTCGCCACTGTACCAATAACACCAGCAACGGGAACGTCAGATGCCCAACGACGCGCCAGCCCATCGGCCCACGGGCTTGTAGCATCAGCACCAGATAACACAAGGGCGGGATCAGGGCGGCCCCCAGCGGTTGCAAAATAGCAACCCAAGGTTGCTGATAGCCAAAACGGATCCCCACCAGCAGGCTTTGCCAGGCGCAGATCAACAGCAACAGCTGTAGCAACCAACGGTGTGGCCGTGGCCAACCAAGGCGCACGATCAACGCCAGGCACAACAGGCTGAAGAGAAAAGACAGCGGGATAAGTGGCATGTTACCTCTGCAATTATTCGGGATCGCCCCAGTGTAGAGACCATAATCAGCTAAAACAATCGCTTAACGACCTGGATCGCGATCGAGGTCGCGTCAGGAAAACGCGAATGCGATGGTTCGGTTTTCCCCTTGAAGGAGTCATCATGAAAAAGTTATGGATCTTGTGCCTACTGTTTAGCTGTGTCGCCACCGCCGCCCCTTGGCAGGTTGGCAGCCGCTTGCAAACGTTTTATAACGGCGATCGCCCATTGGTCACCCGTATCTATTACCCCACAAACGCTCAAGGTCAGCCACAACAGGTCGGCGGCAGGCCAGTATTTGCAGGTATCCCTGCTCTGCCAGACGCCCCGCCAGCAACCGGGCATTTTCCACTGATGATCATCAGCCACGGCAGCGGTGGCAACAATAGCAGCCAAGCCTGGCTGGCGAGGGCGTTGGTAGAACAAGGAATGATCGTGGTTGCAGCCAATCATCCGGGCAGTACCAGCGGTGATTCCATCCCGGCAAAATCGCTCGAACTGTGGCAACAAACGCGCGATATCTCGGCGCTGATCGGCGCCATGCTGAAGGATGGTACATGGCAACCGCGGATCAACACACAGGCCATTGGCGTGGCGGGGCATTCCAAAGGTGGCTATAGCGCCATCTCTGCGATTGGTGGCCGAGTCGCGCTAAAGGATTTTATTGCCGGTTGCCAACAGCAGCCACGCTCGCCTAACTGCCAGTTTTATGCTGGCGTAAACAAGAACAGTATCTCTGCCACCCAATTTGACGCTAATTACACCGATGCCCGCATCCGCTTCGCCATCGCCATGGACCCAGGCATGGTGCCCTATCTGCAACCGGCCAGCCTGCGCCAAATCAGCGCGCCGCTGCTGGTCATCGCCGCACAACACTTTATGCCGGGCAACGATCCAGAAAGCCTGGGAGCTGAGTCGCTGGCTGCCAACAGCGGGCAGCAGCCGATCAAGGCCATTGTCTTACCGGGCAGCAATCACTTTGATTTCTTACAGCGTTGTACTCCAGCCGCCCCGGAGATATTAGCTGAAGAAGGAGAAGCCTTTATCTGTGGCTCTTCGCCCGCCGAGCGTGAACGCGCCCACCAGCAAACCATCGCTGCCGTGCTGGCTTTTATTCAGCCGTGGCTATCCTCGCCCGCAGGAAATCAATAAACCCCCGCACCTTCTCCGGCACATGGCGCGTGTTGGGATAAAGCGCATAAATGCTCTGTACCGGGAACTGGTGATCTGGCAGCAGGTGGCACAATTGCCCGTTAGCAATAACGGGCCGTACCAACCATTCTGGCAGCAGGGCCACACCCGCCCCCTGTAACGCGAAAGTCAGCAACGCAGTGGCGCTATCGGCCATCAACCTGGCGTCATCTTCCACTTTGAATAACACCGCCTGACGTTCAGGGGTGAGCACTTGCCAACTCAGCGGTGAAGGGAGACGGCTGTGGGCCAGCCAGGCAGCCTGAGCCAGTTGAGGCAGTGACGCGATCGGCCACTGTGCCAGATAGGCCGGTGCCGCCACCGGTAAGATAGCGAAATTATCGATCAGCGCTGCATGATGATTGGAGTCCGCCAGTTGGCCCAGGCGGATAGCCACGTCAAACCGCTCGGAAATCAGATCCGCATGGTAGGAAGAAGAAACGTGCTGAATGCGTAAGCGCGGATGCAACTGCGCGAAGGCGGCCAAGGCAGGAACCACCACTTGCGCACCATATTCCGGCGTGCTGGTGATGCGCAGAATGCCACTCAAGCCATGATGATCGCGGCGCACATCGTCGAGCAGGTATTCCGCATCCTGTAATAGCCGTTGGCAACGTGGATAAAAACGCTCGCCAGCATCGGTGAGTGACAGCCGCCGCGTACTGCGCACCAGCAATGAAACGCCTAGCTCGCTTTCCAACTGCTTGATGTTAAAACTGACCACCGCCTTGGTTTGCCCCAACGCCTCCGCCGCAGCGGTAAAACTGCCGGTATCGACCACCGCCGCAAACATCGCTAACCTGGCTAAATTGAGCATCTTTCACTCACCCACTGTCAAAATATTTTTGACAGTGTAATCGCCCAGCGCCGATTTATCAGCCCTTTCCCGCCCGCTACACTGCACGCCTTCAACCGGAGGCTTCATGGCTTATCGCACTAAAGTGGCAATCGTCTATCTGCTCGGATTCTTTGTCGATCTGATCAACATGTTTATCGCCAACGTCGCCTACCCAGCGATCGGCCACGCTTTGCAGGCCAGCATCAGCCAATTGGCCTGGATCAGTAATGGTTACCTGCTTGGTCTGACGCTGGTGATCCCGATCAGCGCCTGGCTAGCGCAACGTATTGGCGGGCGGCAGGTTTTTTTACTGTCGTTGGTGCTGTTTATGCTGGCAACCACGGCGGCAGGCCGCGCTGGCTCGATCGAAGAACTGATCGGCTGGCGGGTGATACAAGGTATGGGAGGAGGGTTGCTGATCCCGATTGGCCAAACGCTCACCTATCAGCTGTTTCGCAACCATGAACGCGCCGGGCTTTCTGCCGCCATCATGCTGGTGGGGCTGCTGGCTCCGGCGCTCTCCCCGGCATTAGGTGGCCTGATTGTCGATCATCTTGACTGGCGCTGGGTGTTTTTTAGCAATCTGCCTCTGGCGGCACTGGCTCTGCTGTTGGCTATTCTGTGGCTGCGTAACGAGCCTGCGGCGAGCGAGGTTAAGCGGCTGGACGTCACCGGGCTGATTAGCGCTTGTCTGGCACTCACATTGATCCTGCTTGGCCTGACCCGTCTGAGCGAACCCCATTTGCTGTTGCAAGGTGCAATCTTGCTGTTCGCTGGACTGTTAGTGTTTGCTTACTACCTGCGGCATAGCCTGCACCATCCGCACCCGCTGCTAAATCTGCGGCTGGTGCGGGATCCGCAGTTGCGCATCGCCATGGTCGTCTACCAGTGTATCCCTGGTCTGTTCATCGGCGTCAGCCTGGTGGCTATGCTGTATCTGCAAAACCAGCTGGGTATGTCGGCCACTCAGGTTGGCGGGCTGATGGTTCCCTGGTCACTGGCCTCTTTCGCCGCCATCACCCTGACCGGCAAGGTTTTCAACCGTTGCGGCCCACGCCCGCTGTTTATTGCCGGTTGTGTTTTGCAAGGGCTGGGGATGCTGGCCTTATCCCAGATCGGTGATGCCGGGCAGCATAGCTGGCAAATTTTCGCGTTTGCCTTGATGGGGCTGGGTGGCAGCCTGTGTAGCAGCACGGCACAAAGCTGCGCCTTTCTCACCATTGCCGACACCCAGTTGGCCGATGCCAGCGCGTTATGGAATATCAACCGCCAGTTGAGCTTTTGCTTTGGCGTTACCCTGCTCAGCCTGTTGCTCAATCTGTTGCTCGGCCATATGGAACCGCTCATGGCCTACCGTTACTGTTTTTATCTCGCTGCAGCCAGTACGCTGTTCCCGATGCTGCTGTGCCTGCGTATTACCAACCGCGCCATCGTGCGCCATCTCAACGCTGAACAGGGATCCTGATGAATCGTTATTTTACCGAAGTGATTGACGCCCATGTGGCTATCGCCGACTGGCTGGGAAAAGGGGCTGGGGAACGGCAACCGCTCTTGGCACGGTTTCACGCAGATTTTTCCATGATTGCCCTAAACGGCAGCAAGCTGGGATCCAACGAACTGGCAGGATTTTTCCTGGCACATCGGGATGCAAAGCCAGGGCTGGAGATTGCGATCGAAGAAATGAACATGGTCGCAGAATGGGCAACAGGGGCCGTAGTCAACTATCGCGAGAAGCAAACGCTGCCAGGCCAACCTGCGACCCTGCGTTATTCTACCGTGGTCTTTACCCAGACCGCCGACGGGCTACGCTGGCTGCACCTGCACGAAACGCCTATCGGGCAATAATTACAGGAAGCTGCTGGCCAGGAACAATTGCCAGGCCACCACCAGACCACATAGCGTGACGGCACTGAAGATCACTTCAAACAGGTAGCGGTTCATCATGATGACCTCACCTCAAAAGAAGACACCCGGAAAACCGGGTGTCAGAGTATTCAGCAGAGGATGCGGAACCTTTGACGGCTCCGCTAACTTCACTTATTTAGCAGCTGGAGCCGCGGCTTTCTTGCTTGATTTGTGGTGTTTTTTAGCAGCCTGGGCTTTCTGAGCTGGTTTAGCTGCGGCTTTGTGGTGCTTTTTAGCAGCCTGAGCCTTCTGAGCTACTGGCGCTTTGGTAGCAGCAGCTTTGTGGTGTTTTTTAGCGGCCTGAGCTTTTTGAGCTGGTTTGGTGGCGGCTTTGTGGTGCTTTTTGGCAGCCTGAGCTTTCTGAGCTACTGGCGCTTTTTTGCTGTGCTTTTTAGCGGCCTGAGCTTTCTGCTCTGGTGCTTTTTTGGTGGCTTTCTTGTGTTCTTTCTTGTGGTGAGTCGCTTTAGCTGGAGCTTTCTCAGCCGCAGGAGCCGCAGTAGTAGGAGCCGCAGTTGGTGCCGGTGCAGCCGCAGTATCAGCAGCGAAAGCAACAGAAGACAGGCCCATGGTGGCAGCAACGATCAGCGCTAATACTTTTTTCATCTTTAAATCCTCAGAGAGTGTTTATCGGTAAGCCCGGTTGGGCCGTTGAAGAGATAGTAGAGGAATCAATCCGCCGCTTCCGTGAGTGATTGGTTTCGCCGAGTAACCAAATGTACAGAGCTTGTAGCCCGGCCCTCAGGCTGGGGTGATGCCCAAAAAAAGCCTCGTTATTCGCGGGGATAGCCATTAATTTTCGTGATCGCCAGCACATTTCCCAAAATGGTCTACACTTAAAGGACATGTGTCGTAACGGAGAGTCGAATGTTTAACAAGACAGATAAAGTAGAACGAGACATCGATCAGGACGTGAACCTGCTGGCCGATACGCTGGATGAAGTATTACGCGACTCCAGCAGCAAGACCAAAGAAGAACTGCATGAACTGCACAGCAAGGCAAAAGGGATATTACGCGACGCCCGTGCTCGCTTCAGCGGTTCCAGCAGCCTCACACAACATGCTCGCGACGCAGTTGGCAATGCCGATAGCTATGTACGAGACAAACCTTGGCAGGGTGTAGGCATCGGTGCTGCTGTTGGTATCGTGCTCGGCGTCTTGCTTGCTCGGCGTTAACCCATGTAGCTGGTTTTAACCATAAAAACAGATGTGCGTCTGGCCCACGGTTTTCCGTGGGCCGCTTTATTTTCCGCTCTCGATAATCGCCGCCAGCCGCTCCACCGCGCGCTCTGCTTCGCTATAGCTGGTGAAGTTACCAAAGCCCATCAATAGGCCATTATCGGCAGGCGAGGACATCTGCCAATCCGACAATGCCTGTATCGACAACCCCTGTTGCCAGGCTCTCTTCGCCAGCTCACTGTCATTGAACCCCGCATTCAGACGAGCCAGCATCTGGATCCCCCCTGCCTGCGGTGCCACCGTCAAATAGGCTGCAAGCCGCTGTGTCAGGGCCTGCACCAACCATGCGCGCCGCTGGCGATACAGCAACCGCATGCGCTTTAGATGGCGGTAAAAATGCCCGCCGTTGATAAAATCGGCCACTCCGGCTTGCAGTAACGGTGGGCAACCGCAGCCTCGCAGCTGGCTACAGCGCTCAAAAGCCGCCGTCTGCTCATCCGGTACCACCAGATAGGCCATGCGTAACGCCGGAAACAGGGTTTTGCTGAAGGTCCCGGCGTAGAGTACCCGCCCCTGACGATCGAGGCTTTTTAACGGCGGCAAGGGTTTGCCGTAGTAGCGACACTCGCTGTCGTAATCGTCTTCGATAATCCAGGCCGAGTGACGGGTTGCCCAATCCAGCAGCGCCATACGCCTGGCCAGGCTGAGGGTAACACCCAGCGGGCTTTGGTGAGTCGGCGTCAGCACCGCCATGCGGGCGTCTGGCCGGGTGGCAATACCGGCGTCAATATTCATCCCTTCCTCATCAACCGGCACTGGAACAATTTGCATTCCGGCGGCACTAAACAGCGGCTGGGTAACCGGATAACCTGGGTCCTCCAGCCAGACCGCCTCTCCCGGTTTCAACAGCGCGTTGATCACCAGCTCTATCAAAGCCTGATAACCCGCGCAGATAAATACCTGTTCCGGCCGACAGACGATGCCACGAGAAAGGTGCAGGTAATGGACAATTGCCTCGCGCAGTTCCGGCAGACCATTAGGGGGTGGGTGTGCCAATGAAGCCATAGTGGTGCCACGCAGCTGCCGGGCAACGATGCGCTGCCATACCGCCCGTGGGAAGACATCCAGCGCGGGCAGGCCAAGCTGGAAGGGTTGAGTCGGCCCGGCGGGATGAGACTGAAATGCGGAAGGTGCCGGAGCCGCCAAGGTGGGTACCGCTGACAGCTCGGTGCGCTCAGGCATTTTCAGCAACTGGGAGGAAACATAGGTTCCCGCCTGGCCCCGGCTTTGCAGAAAACCTTCAGCCACCAGCGCAGCGTAAGCATTCTCAACCGTCGCACGCGCTACCCCCAGATCGCTAGCCAAGCCGCGCACCGAAGGTAAACGGCTGTTGGCCACCAGGGTTCCCTGCACGATAGCGTCTTTAATCCGCAGATAGATCTGCCGGTACAGGGGCTCAGCCTGCTGGTGATCCAGCCGTAGGGCAGCAAAAATATGACGTGTCATGGCTTAATCCCCCTCACCCTAACCCTCTCCCACAGGGAGAGGGGACATACCGTGCCACAAATGACCACCGGCGCCCAACGGCGACTCCGGACTGGCTCCCTCTCCCCCACACAAGTGTTCGTGACGAACCTCGAACCGTACATTGGGAGAGGGCTGGGGTGAGGGGAAATGGGCCGTCTAAATTGATAAGCACTACGTGTCATGGCCTGGTTAAATAATCATTTTATGGCTCTATAGCATAGACCATATCGCGGCTAAAGTAGCGCCGTACATTGGTTACGCCATTAATCCGAGGTTTGAACATGATCAAGCAACGTTTGCAGTACGCCGAACTGTCACCGGCCCCTTATAAAGCCATGGTGAGCGCATTGGGGGGATTAGAGAAAGGCCCGCTGGATAAAGCGATCATTGAGCTGATGTTTATGCGCGTTTCGCAAATCAACGGCTGCGCTTTCTGCCTGGATATGCACGGCAAAGCGCTGCGTGCAGGGGGAGCGAGCCACGCCAAGCTGGATACGCTGGCGGGCTGGCGCGTCAGCCATGAATTCAGCGAGGCAGAACGTGCCGCGTTGGAATGGGCCGAAGCGGTCACCCTGATTGCGGCAACCGGCGCACCGGCCAACGCCTTTGACGCCCTGAAAGCCCATTTCAGCGATGCCGAAATCAGCGATCTGACCTTTGCCATCAGCATTATGAACGCCTTTAACCGCCTGGCAGTCAGCATGCGGCAGTAATTTTGCTGGCCGGGGCAACCCGGCCTGCTCGATCTTCATCGCAAAAAATATTTCCCCACCGCTTTTCCAGCCTCGGCGCGGCCTGCGCACCAAAAACCGAAAAACACTACATATAGTTATGTTGATAATATAAATATCAACATATAGTATTCATTCATCAGCGCAGGGGGAAACGCTTGGGTTGGTGACGCCGTCAGAAACGCCCTATCATGCTCAACTTTCTGACTTATCCGCCTTTCCTTCAACATAAAAGGTAAATGCGAATCATGAGTATTATTATTTACACTAAACCAGATTGTGTCCAGTGCAATGCCACCTACCGAGCCCTGGATAGACAAGGGATCGACTATCGCGTGGTCGATCTGACCCAGGATCAGCAAGCGCTGAACCATGTTAAATCACTGGGCTATCAGCAGGTGCCGGTGATTATCGCCGGTGACGATCACTGGTCTGGTTTCCGCCCGGACAAGATTGGCGCGTTAGCCAACGCCCTAACCTCCTGAGGTGTGCCATGGATCCGCTGGTCTACTTCTCCAGCAGTTCGGAGAACACCCACAGATTCGTTGAGAAGCTGGCACTGCCCGCAATACGCATCCCGATCGCTGGCAGTAAAAAAGTGCTGATGGAGCACCCTTATATCCTGATTGTGCCCAGTTACGGCGGCGGCAGCAGCGTCGGTGCCGTACCGATCCAGGTGATCCGTTTTCTCAATGATCCGCAGAATCGCGCTTACCTGCGCGGTGTGATTGCCGCAGGTAACACCAATTTCGGCGCCGCGTATGGCATCGCCGGTGACATCATCGCCAAAAAATGCCAGGTACCGGTGCTTTATCGTTTTGAGCTTCTCGGCACCACACAAGACGTCGCTATCGTTCAACAGGGAGTCACCGCATTTTGGCAACGACAGAACTGACCAGGCCCACCAGCGCCACGCTGGATTACCATTCGCTCAACGCGATGCTCAACCTTTACGACGCCGAAGGGCGCATCCAGTTCGATAAGGATCGGCTGGCCGCCAGGCAATACTTTTTGCAGCACGTAAACCAAAACACCGTGTTCTTCCACAACCTGGCGGAGAAATTGCGCTATCTGGTGGATGAGGGATATTACGAAGCGGCGGTGCTGGAGCAGTATGAGTTTGCCTTTATCAAGCAGCTGTTCCAACAGGCCTATGCCAGGAAATTCCGCTTCGAGACCTTCCTCGGCGCCTTCAAGTATTACACCAGCTACACGCTGAAAACCTTCGATGGCCAGCGCTATCTGGAACGCTATGAAGACCGGGTGTGCATGGTGGCGTTGCGGCTGGCGGCGGGTGATACCGCGCTGGCACAGGATCTGGTGGAGGAGATCATCTCCGGGCGTTTCCAACCCGCGACGCCCACCTTCCTCAACTGCGGCAAACAGCAGCGCGGCGAGCTGGTTTCCTGCTTCCTGCTGCGTATTGAAGACAATATGGAGTCGATTGGCCGCGCGGTGAATTCGGCACTGCAACTCTCCAAACGCGGCGGTGGTGTGGCCTTTCTGCTGAGCAATATCCGCGAGGTTGGCGCCCCGATCAAGCGCATTGAGAACCAGTCTTCCGGGGTGATCCCGATAATGAAAATGCTGGAAGATGCCTTTTCTTACGCCAATCAACTGGGGGCACGTCAAGGCGCTGGGGCGGTGTATCTGCACGCCCATCACCCAGACATTCTGCGCTTCCTGGATACCAAGCGGGAAAATGCCGACGAAAAAATCCGCATCAAAACCCTGTCGCTGGGGGTGGTGATCCCGGATATCACCTTCGAATTGGCAAAAAATAACGAAGAGATGTACCTGTTCTCTCCCTACGATGTGCAACAGGTTTATGGAGTGCCGCTGTCAGAGATTAGCGTTAGCGAAAAATACCGTGAGATGGTGGATGACAAGCGCATTCGCAAATCCCGCATCAACGCCCGTGAATTTTTCCAGCTGCTGGCGGAGATCCAATTCGAATCCGGTTATCCGTACATGATGTTTGAAGATACGGTCAACCGCAGCAATCCGATCGCCGGGCGCATCAATATGAGCAACCTGTGCTCGGAGATCCTGCAGGTCAACAGCGCCAGCCGTTACCATCAGGATCTGAGCTATGCCGAGATCGGCAAAGATATCTCCTGTAACCTTGGCTCGCTGAACATTGCCAAAGTCATGGATGCCCCCGATTTCGGCAAGGCGGTGGAAACCGCGATCTACGGGCTGACGGCGGTAGCGGATATGAGCGATATCGGCTCGGTGCCGTCTATCGCCGCCGGGAATCAGGCCTCCCATGCCATCGGCCTCGGCCAGATGAACCTGCACGGCTATCTGGCGCGCGAGCGCATCTTTTACGGTTCGGACGAAGGGATCGATTTCACCAATATCTACTTCTACACCGTGACCTACCACGCCCTGCTCGCCTCCAACCGGCTGGCAATAGCGCGCGGCAGCAGTTTTGCCGGTTTCGAGAACTCCACCTACGCCAGTGGGGAGTATTTCAGCAAATATATCGAGCAGGAGTGGCAGCCAAAAACCGCACGGGTGCGCGAACTGTTTGCCAACGCCACTATCACCATACCTGGGCGTGAGGAATGGTTGGCATTGCGCGCTGCCGTGATGATGCACGGGCTGTATAACCAGAACCTGCAGGCGGTGCCGCCTACCGGCTCCATCTCCTACATCAATAACTCGACCTCCAGCATCCATCCGATCGTCTCACGCATCGAGATCCGCAAGGAGGGCAAGATTGGTCGGGTCTATTACCCTGCCCCTTACATGACCAACGACAACCTGGAGTATTACCAGGACGCCTACGAAATTGGCCCGGAAAAGATTATCGATACCTACGCCGCCGCCACGCAGCATGTGGATCAGGGGCTATCGCTGACGTTGTTCTTCCGCGATACCGCCACCACCCGCGATATTAACCGCGCGCAAATCTACGCCTGGCGTAAAGGCATCAAAACCATTTATTACATCCGCCTGCGCCAGATGGCGTTGGAAGGGACCGAGGTGCAGGGCTGCGTGTCCTGCACGCTGTGAGGAAAATTATGACGATGCAACGAGTGCAGGCCATCAACTGGAACAAGATTGATGACGACAAGGATCTGGAGGTGTGGAACCGCCTGACCAGCAACTTCTGGCTGCCGGAAAAGGTGCCGCTGTCGAACGATATTCCGTCCTGGGCCACGCTGACCGCCAAGGAGCAGCAGCTCACCATCCGCGTATTTACCGGGCTGACGCTGCTGGATACCATCCAGAATACCGTTGGCGCTCCGGCACTGATCGCCGATTCCATCACCCCGCACGAAGAGGCGGTGTATTCCAATATCAGCTTTATGGAGGCGGTACACGCCCGTTCCTACAGTTCGATATTCTCCACCCTGTGCCAAACCCGGGATGTTGACGAGGCCTACCGCTGGAGCGAGGAAAACACCACGCTACAGAAAAAAGCCAGCATCATTCTGGCGCACTATCGCAGCGACGATCCGCTGTTGAAAAAGGTCGCCAGCGTGTTTCTGGAGTCGTTCCTGTTCTATTCCGGCTTTTATCTGCCTATGTACTGGTCGAGCCGGGCCAAGCTGACCAACACCGCCGATCTGATCCGCCTGATCATTCGCGACGAGGCGGTGCATGGCTACTATATCGGCTACAAGTTCCAGAAAGGCCTGGAGCAGGCCAGCCCGGCCCGCCGCCAGCAGGTGAAGAACTTTGCCTTCGATTTGTTGCAGGATCTGTACGACAACGAGGTGCGTTATACCGAAGAGCTCTACGACGGGGTGGGCTGGACGGAAGAGGTGAAGACCTTCCTGCACTATAACGCTAACAAGGCGCTGATGAATCTGGGCTACGAAGCGCTGTTCCCACCGGCAATGGCGCAAGTGGATCCCGCGATCCTGTCTGCGCTGTCCCCCAACGCCGATGAGAACCACGATTTCTTCTCTGGCTCCGGCTCTTCCTACGTAATGGGCAAAGCGGTGAATACCGAGGATGAGGACTGGGCGTTCTAAATGCCTGATGCCATCTAGCGTAAAAAAAGCCCCGCATCCTCGCGGGGCAAATCGGCAACACACTACTCAATAGAAATGCGATAACACCAGCAGCGACAGCGAAACGTTAATCGCCCCGCCGATGCGCGTTGCGATCTGGGCGAAGGGCATCAGCGACATCCGGTTGCCCGCCGTCAGGATCGCCACGTCACCGGTTCCGCCTTGCCCGCTCTGGCAACAGGAAACAATGGCCACGTCGATCGGATGCATACCGATCTTCTTGCCAACCAGGAAACCAGTGGCCACCAGCGTGCTTACCGTCGCTACGATCACAATCAGGTTCTGCACGGTGAAGGCATCTACCAGCTCTTGCCACGGCGTGATCGCTACGCCCACGGCAAACAGGATCGGGTAGGTCACGGCGGTGCGGAAGAATTTATACACCACCTGCGATCCTTGCTGAATGCGTGGCGAAACGCCGTGTGCCAGCTTCACTGCCACTGCGGCAAACAACATTCCCACCGGGGCCGGCAAGCCGATCAGCCGGTGTAACAGCATGCCTACCATATACAGCAGGATGGCCAGCAGCGCGCCACAGGCGATAGTGGCGACATCCACGTTACCGCTCAGTTTCTCCGTTGCCGCGACCTCGCTATCGCCCTGCTTGCTCGGCATCAGGCTGCCTTCGCCGGTAAGGTGTGGATAGCGTTTTCCCAATTGGTTCAGCAGGCCAGCAATCACGATCGCCGTCAGGCTACCCAACATCACGATCGGCAGGATACGCCCCAAGGCTACGCCCTGCTCCATATGCAAAATGGCGGCATAGCCCATCGACAATGGGATCGCCCCTTCCCCCACGCCTCCGGCCATGATCGGCAGGATCAGGAAGAAGAAGATCTGGAACGGATCGAGGCCCAACGCCATCCCCACCGCCATCCCGACCAGCATTCCGGCCACTTCACCGCACAACATCGGCACAAAGATACGCAGGAAACCCTGGATCAGCACCTGGCGGTTCATGCTCATAATGCTGCCGACGATAATGCAGCAGATGTAGAGATAAAGAATATTAGTCGACTTGTAGAATTTGGTTGTGGACTCAACCACCACGTCCGGCAGCAAACCATAGTGCACCAGTGCGGAGGGTATAAAGGTGGCACAGATGGCGGCAGCCCCCATTTTCCCCACCAGCGGCAGGCGCTTGCCAAACTCACCGCAGGCAAAGCCGAAGAACGCCAGTGTCGCCACCATTACCACGATATCGCTGGGTAATTTACCTGCCAGGCAGTCGAGCAGGATCAGCACTCCGGCCAGCACGAAGAATGGCAGCGGTATAATCCCTATTTTGTAATTATCCAGAATATGCCACCACTTTTCACGCAGCGGAATATCGGCAGTTTTATCTTTGGCAATGAGGTAGGAATCATCGGTTGTGCTCATAATCTGGCCTCTTATTGTTTGTTCGGCCATCATAGAGAAACGCTTGGAGTCACCGCTGTGATTTTGTTCAAAATAAAAAAGGGTTTTTAATGGGGGTTATGGTTTCTATGGTGTTAATGCCCTTTATGTAAAATAGCCAGTGGAGTTAATGGCGTTAATAATAGGCTTATTTTAAGTTTTACTGATTTTATCGCACGTTCGGTGTCCGCTACGCCGCTGTGTAATATTCCTCTACAATAAAGCCGTGCCGATGCTCACAACTTGATCTTGGGCAATATTACTTCAAGGGCGACTCATGATAGGGTAGTCACCCAAACAGACACCAGGACCCGCGGCAAACCATGCACATCAAACTCTCTTTTCATATCAAGCTGTTCCTGTGCCTGGTCGCCTTTTCCTGCGTGTTGCTGACGCTGATCGGGGTTTACACTTACTACAAACTGGATGCGCAGTTGCACCGGGATCTGGGCGCCCGTGCCCAAGTGCAGGCACGTGAGATTGCGCTGATCCCCTCCCTGATCACCGCCGTTGAAAATAACGACACGCAATATATCGCCGCACTGATGAAAAAAATCCGTGCCAGCAGCGATGCCAGCTATATTGTCATCGGCGATAGCCACACCATGCACCTTTACCATTCCGAACATGCCGACCGTTTGGGAACCCCTATGGTGGGGGGCGATAATAAAGAAGTGCTGGAAGGCAAAAGCATTATCTCGATCCGCAACGGGGGGATCGGTATTTCATTACGCAGCAAGGCACCGATTGTGGATGACAATAACCAGGTGATCGGTATTGTTTCCGTCGGTTATCTTAAATCCCATATCGACAGTTTAAATGCCCATACGCTGACCCAGATCGTGGCCTCGATCGTCTTGTTATTGATGGCGCTGTTTATCTTTTCCTGGCTATTATCGAAGAACCTGAAACGCCAGATGTTTTCATTAGAGCCAAAAGAGATCGCGCTGCTGGTGCGCCAGCAAAAAGCCCTGCTGGAAGCCATCTATGAAGGGGTGATCGCCATAGATCCGCAACTGCGCATCATCACGATTAACCATGCCGCGCGTGAGCTGCTGGATCTGCGCCAACCGGCCAATAATCTGCTGGGCCAGCATATCGGGGAGATCATCCAGTCACAGCCCGATTTCTTTGCCGCAGCGCAGCTGGGGCACGACACCCATGATGAGGTGTGCCGTTTCAACCATGTGCGAGTGATTGCCAGCCGGGTGCGGATCATGCAGGAAGAGGAGCTACAGGGGTGGGTGATCAGCTTTCGTGGCAAGAACGACATCAACACCCTCAGCAGCCAGCTTAGCCAGGTAAAACGCTATGCCGATAACCTGCGCATCATGCGCCACGAACAGCTGAACTGGACGGCTACGCTCGCTGGCTTGCTGCATATGCAACGTTATGACGAGGCCATCCGCTATGTGGAAGCCCAGTCTGAAGGCGCACAGGAGATCCTCGATTTTATTTCCCAGCGCTTCAGCTCCGCCGCGTTGTGTGGCCTGCTGTTGGGCAAATACTCCAGCGCTCGGGAAAAAGGCATCGAGCTCCGTTTCGATCCCGCTTGCCAACTGCGCCAAATCCCCGCCGCGCTGAATGAAACCGAGCTGATGTCGATTATTGGCAACCTGCTGGATAACGCGTTCGATGCTACGCTGCATTGCGCGGCACCGCACGAAGCGGTAGAACTCTATATCAATGACAGCAGCAACGAGCTGGTGATCGAAGTTGCCGATCGCGGCACCGGGATTGCACCGCAGGTTCGTGATACGCTGTTTGAACAAGGCGTGACAACCAAAGATAAGGGCGACCACGGTATTGGCTTGCACCTGGTGGCCAGCCACGTCGCTCAGGCGCATGGCAGCATCGAAGTGTCGGACAACGATCCGCACGGCGCCATTTTCTCGCTGTTTATCCCCAAAGCTTAAGCACCCGGATCCGACCTATGCAACCTGAGACACTGGACGTTCTGATCGTGGAAGACGAGCCGCAACTGGCCACGCTGCACGCCGAATTTCTTGAGAAAAATTTCAACCTGCGGGTGGTGGCCTATGCCGCAACCCTGGCGGAAGCCAGAGCAAAAGTGAATGCTCACCAGCCCCGGCTGATCCTGCTGGACAACTTTCTGCCAGACGGCCAGGGGATTGCGCTGATGGAAGAAGCGGCGGTGAAAAAGCCCGGTTGTTCGGTGATTTTTATCACCGCAGCCAGCGACATGAATACCTGTAGCCAGGCGATCCGCAACGGGGCCTTCGACTACATCATCAAACCGGTATCCTATAAGCGGCTGCGCAATTCGCTGGAACGCTTTATGCAGTTTGTACAGACCCAGCGTACCTTCAAGGTCAACGACCAGAGCAGCGTCGATGCGCTGTATAACCTGCAGTCCAAGCAGTTTTCCAACGAGCCCAGCGCCAAAGGGATTGAAACCATCACCCTGGAGTTGGTGCAGGCGTTGTTCAACGATCGGCCAGAGGTAGCCCATGCGGTGGAAGACGTGGTGGCACACGCCGGCATTAGCAAAACCACCGCACGCCGCTATCTGGAATACTGCGTGACGACCCAGTTTATACGCGTCGAAATGCTCTACGGTAATATCGGTCATCCGCGCCGTTTATACCGCAAGGCTTAGGCTGACATCTGCCTGTCACATTGCAGGGCTATGCTGGCTCCTAGATATCCCCTTCGATATCGGCATCAATGTTACATTCAGCTCTTTTTACCCGGCCAAGACTTGGCCGGGTTTTTTATTCGTGTGGCTTAAAAGGTATACCGCAGCCCTACGCGGATACGATACTGCTCCTTATTATAATCGTTCCAGCGATCCAGCCATTGCAGCTCCAGATAGGGCATCCAATGGGTATCAATTTTATAGCTGAACTTATTGGTGATCTCCCAATGGTGGCTCTTGCCATTTTTGCTGTTAAAATCGTTTACCCGGATAAAGTAATGTGGCTCGAAGGTATAATTTAACTCATCGCTGAGCTTAAAGTTCCAGTAGTTGGCAATTTCATGGGTATCATTACGCGCCGGGTTGCCGTTAAAATCGATGGAATCATAGTTATTATGGTTATAGCGATAACGCACGGTCAGGTTGAAAAACGGCAGGAATTTATAGTTATTGTCCAGGTAGACGGCACCGCCAGAGCCCGCACTGCTCGAGTTGACCAGCCCACCAGGAGACACCGTCCATTTATCCGTTGGCCGGAACAATGGATACCAGCCCTCCAGCTCGTTATAGCTGTGCTTGAGCTGATCAAACTTGCCAATGTTATAGGCGTTGGTGGCCATCACACCGGCTCCCCCCTCAAAATTATAGCCGCCGCGCAGGATGATTTCGTTTAATTCAGAGGCGGTATTATAAGCCTCACGAGTTTCCAGATAGGCACGTCCGGCCTGAGCGCTGGCTGAGGCAAACAACGCCGCCACCAGCAGTATCGTATTGGTTTTATTGCTGCTACAACCCCAGAAAGTAGACATGGTTGAGTTTCCTTGTGTCATTAATCCTGATAAAAGCATGCAGAAATCCCGCCGCCATGCCGTTAGGCATGACAGCTGTGCGTTATTGTGAGTAATACCCTGGCTTAGACTTCTTTGATTATTGCCGTATTGATTGCCGGATGAAGCTCGGCCTGTTCGTCGCGGTTTCCTTTTTTGTTGTTAATCTCGGTGATTATTTGCATAAATAGCTGCTCATTTAACTTATAGAAAAACCCCATCATGACGGCGGCTACCATCGCCAATACGCAGGGATAAATAAAGATTAACTCACGCAAGCCTTTCAGCACCGAGGCTGACTGCTCAATATTCGGAATATAGCCGATCTGCGTCAGCATAATGCCCGGTAACAATCCGGCTAATGCGGCGGAGATCTTGCGTGAAAAGGTATAGCCGGTATACACCGAGCCTTCCGCGCGGATGCCGGTTTTCCATTCGCCGTAATCAACGGTATCGGGCACCAGCGCCCAGTTCAGGCTGTTGACGAAGGCCGTCCCAAAGAAGGCCATGCAGGAGAACGCCACGAAAGAGAGCGAGCTGTCGCCCCAGGCGTAGTTACACAGATCGCCCAGGCACCACAGCAACAGGCCACCAAGGTAGACCCGCTTTTTGCCAAAGCGCTTCACCGCCGCTGGCACCATCAGCACGCCAATCAGAATGCAGCCCATGCTGAAAAAGCCCATATAGGACAGCAAATGGATATCGTGCAACACGTATTGGGTGTAATAGACCTGGATCGCCAGCTTGATATTAAACGCCGCCAGCGTACACAGGTTGGCAATGCACAGCACCAGCAACGGCGGGTTTTGGAAAATGGCGCGGAAGGATTTGAAGATGCCAGGTTTATGATGCGCCGGTACCACGTCAACGTAGCGCTCTTTGACTCCGCCGTGGCACCACCACATGCAAAACACGCCACAGGTCGCAAACACCACCGCGGCAACCAGATAGCCCATCTCCGGGCGTGAAGTGAACAACATCTGGATCGGGACAAAGCCCACGGTGCACAACAGCAACCCCAGCGTTGCCCCTCCCTGCCGCCAAGCGGCCAGTTGCGCGCGCTCCTGCGGATTTTTGGTGATGGCTGGCACCATCGCCCCATAGGAGCAGTTCATCAGGCTGTAAAACAGGCCGAACAGCATAAACAGTACGGTGGCCAGTACGGTTTTGGTATTCAGGCTGAACCCGCTATTGAGAAAGTTGGCCACGGCCAGTAAAGCCACCGGCAGCGAGGCATAGAAGATAAACGGCCTGAACTTGCCCTTGGGACCGATATTACGCCGGGAATCCAGCAGCACGCCGGTCAGCATATCGGTGAAGGCGGTGAAGAATTTGGCGATCAAGAAGATCACACCGCCGTAGATGGCGGGTAATCCCAGAATGTCGGTATAGAACTTCAGCAAATACAGGGTACCGATACACAGCATCAGGTTGGAACCGAAGTCCCCCATACCGTAGGCGAACTTTTCACGCAGCGGCAACCGCAGCGTAACGGGATCTTGGTAGGATAAAGAGTTGGCCATCTGACGGGTCCTTATTATTGTCTTACACCCTGCGTCTTTCTGGTTGCAGGGGCGAATAAATTCGCCCCGATTAACACCTGGCCGCTTATAACGCCGGGCTTACCACCCGCTTGCGCTCTTCCAGCTCACCGACGATCTTGAGGTAGTTCTTCTCCGTCAGGTGATAGAACAGCCCCATGGTCAATGCGGTCAGCACGGCCAGGCCACAAGGATAGAGGAAGATTAACTGCCGCAAGCCTTCCAGCGTACCAGGCCCCTGCGCCACGTTAGGAACATAGCCGATATAGGCCAGCATCACGCCAGGGAAGAAACCCGCCAGCCCTTGGGAAACCTTGCGAAAGAAGGTAAAGCCGGTATAAACCGTGCCTTCCGAGCGCACGCCGGTTTTCCACTCACCGTATTCCACGGTGTCCGACACCAGCGCCCAGTTGAGGCTGTTGACGAAGGCCGTGCCGAAGAACGCCAGGCAAGAGAACAACACAAACAGCGTGGAGGTATTGCCCCACATATAGTTCATGGCATCGCCCAGGATCCACAGCGACAGGCCGCCCAGATAGACGTTTTTCTTGCCAAAGCGTTTCACCACCGTCGGGACCAGCAGCACCCCGAGCAGGATGCAGCCCATACTGAAGAAACCCATATAGGACAGCAGGGTGATATCGTTGAGGACGTATTGGGTGTAGTAGATCTGGATCGCCAGCTTGATGTTGAACCCCGCCAGCGTGCACAGGTTGGCCACGCACAGCACAAACAGCGGTTTGTTACCGGCGATGGCCTTGAAGGACTGCAACAGACCCGGCTTGGGTGCGCCCGGTTTCGGGATCTCGACATAACGCTCTTTAACGCCGGAATAGCACCACCACATGCACAACATGCCGACGAAGGCGAAGATCGCCGCTGCTACCAGATAACCCACTTGTGGACGCCCATTAAACAGCGACAGGATCGGCACAAACGCCACGGTACACAGCAACAGACCCACCGTCGCCCCGCCCTGCCGCCAGGCAGCCAGTTGCGCACGCTCCTGCGGGTTTTTGGTCATCGCGGGCACCATCGCGCCGTAGGAGCAGTTCATCATGCTGAAGAACAGCCCGAACGCCATAAAGATCAGCGTGGCGATCACCGTTTTAACGGTGACGTCAAACGAGGCACCCACGCCGATAAAGTTGGCTACCACCAGCAACGCCACCGGCATTGAGGCATAAAGGATAAATGGGCGGAACTTGCCTTTGGGGCCAATATTGCGCCGGGAATCGAGCATCAGCCCGGTGCCCATGTCGGTAAAGGCGGTAAAGAAACGCGAGATGAGAAAGATCAGCCCGCCCCACGCGGCGGGGATCCCCAACACGTCGGTATAGAATTTCAGCAGATACAGCGTGCCGACACACAACAGCAGGTTGGAACCGACATCGCCCATGCCATAGGCGAATTTCTCGCGCAGGGGCAATATCAGCTTCACCGGATCCTGGTTAGCTTCACTCATGGTGATTCTCCTTGGAAAACACCTATTCCCAGAGATAGCCGCCCTTGCCGGTTTGGCAACGGGCGGCTGACAGTTGGTGATTACAGCGTGCGTAGCGAGGCGAACAACTCCGCCCACTCGCTATCCGCCCGATAGAACACCGGCGGCTGGCCCATTGGGGCTGCTATCGTCACCTCGGCCCCTCCGCTATGCCGCTCACCGGTCCACAGGTTGATCCAGCTATCCTGCGGCAGGTAGAGCGTCCAGTCGGTGCGCCCTTCTTCATGCACCGGAGCCACCAGCAGATCGCGGCCAAACAGGTATTGGTATTTCAGGCTGTAGGTGTGGGCATCGTCTTCATAATGCAAGAACAGCGGGCGCATCACCGGTAAGCCGGACTGCGCATTGAGCGCCACCGCCTGCTTGATGTACGGCTTGAGGGAGCTGAATACCTGGCTCATGCGGGCAAACTGACGGATGGTTTCCACGTCATGATCGAACTGCCAGTTATCATCCGGACGGTTGCCTTCATGGGTACGCATCATCGGCGTGAAAGCGCAGAACTCGCACCAGCGCATCAGCAGTTCTTTGCTGCGTTTCATCTCAAACAGCGTGGTGTAACCGCCAATATCACTGTGGTGCAGACCGTGGCCGGTCATCGCCAACGACAGCGCCGCCGGGATCACCGAAGCCAGGCCGTCGTCCAGGCTCCAATCCACGTTCTGATCGCCCGCCCACATCATTACCGAATACTTCTGGCTGCCGGTGTAGCCCGCGCGCATAAAGAACAGGATCTCGCCCAGCTTGCCGCATTCTTCCAGCGCGTCGTAGTTGCACTTGGCCCATAGTGCCGGCCAGGCGTTATGCATGATTTCCGCATCGATGCCGTTATGCAAAACGGTATCGGTCGGCAGATATTCGCCAAAGTCCGCCATCCAGCCGTCGAGGCCAAATTCGATCAGATTCTTTTTGATGACGTTCTTGTACCAGTCATAAGCTTCAGGCTTGGTGAGATCGACTACGCCAGCATAGAACTCGCCAAATTCAACCTGGTAGTCTTTGCCGTCATAATCCTTGGTCAGATAGCCTTTCTCGGCCGCCTCGGCATACAGCTCTTTCTCTATGGCTACGTAAGGGTTGATGTACCCCAGAAAATGTACCCCCTCTTTTTTCCACTGCGGGATGCGTTTATCCAGCTCCGGGTACAGCTCGCTGTCCCAGCGCCAGTTCCACATCAGGCGTTTGCCAAAAGAGGTGATCCGCCGTCCTTCCCAGTCCTGCGCCCAGATCCCGCTAACCTTGACACCGTGCTCGCGCATTACGTCCAGCTTCTGTTGGCAGACCTCGGTGCCGCCCTGAATACCCAGGATGACGCCGTCATACACCCAGTCCGGCAGTTCCGGCTGGCGGCCAAGTAATGCGGTCAGCTTTTCCAACAGGCTGATGTAGCTGTCGGCACAGTCAAAGCGCAACACCGCCTGATCCTGCCAGATCGCCAGTTCATGGAACTCTGGGGCAGAAAAATCGAAGTTCATGTAGCAGCTGTTTTCTACGTGGCAGTAATATTTCTGGCTGCTGACAAACGTCGGCTGCGGGAAGAAGGTCCAGTAGTAATCACCACCGGCGTTCTCCTGGCAGTCTGCCTGCCAGGTAACGTAGGTCTGCTTGTTACGGCCAACCCCCTGCTCACTGGTCCATAACGGGAAAGGTTTGCCGCGCAGGTCGAAATAGGAAAACTGTTCGCCGCAGCCATAAACGTGATCTTCCTGCTGGGCAGCCAGGCGCAGCCACATGCGATTGTTCTGCTCGTCGCTGTTGCGCAGCTGCATTTCCAACCGCCCTTGTGCATCGGTAGTGATTGCCAGCGTGCACTGGGCCACATCGCCCCGGCTAAAGCGGATCAGCCAGCCTTTGTCCTGCGGGACGATCTGGGTTTCGGTCAGCGCCAGTTTTTCACTGAGCTGGTCTTTGATGCTGAAGTTGCCGCGGAACATCTCGATATCCGCCTTGCCGCGCCCAATCCACAGGCACGGAGCAGCAGCCGTGTGTTGTATCAGCACTCGCTGCTGAAAGGTCAACGTAAATCCACCTGCGTGTTGCGTAAGTTCCAAGCCTTGCTGAGAAGCCATGATCCATTCTCCAAAAGGTTAAATGCCGTATTTTTCCAAGCGTTGGTTGCCCGCTCAGGTCAGTTCAATCACGTCCAAACCAAGCAGACCGGCCACTTTGCGCAGCAGCGGACGGTGCTCGCCGTAAACCAGCGAGGTATGGTGCTCCATACCCGCCGCAATCAGGCGCTGGCGGTAAGTGTCTGCATCTACATCCAGGCGCGCGGTCCCGGCTGTGCCGGAAAACGCCAGCGGAGCCTTGATCATTTCGCCACCGGCCAGCATCAGGCGCAGCTTGCCCTCGCCCTGAGTGATGCGGCATAGCGTGATACGCCCCGGTTTGAGAGCAAATTCAGACAGCAAAGGAAGCTTGCGGTTGGAGTGGATGGTGGCCTGCACCGGGCCATCACGATCGGCCATTTCGATCGGTGCCTGCCCGCAGTGCCAGAACACCACGCTGTTATCCTGCGGATCGATATCCACCAGGTCGGTATTGAACGCCGCATTGCCAGAGGCCCACAGCGCCATCAGCGAAGAGAGCACGCCAAACATGTCGGCTTCGCAGCCACAGGGCACTTTATCTTCGTTCATCAATGCCAACGCCCCACACGCAGCGCATCCGTAGTCGGTAAAGAAATCCGGCCAGCAGCGCACGGCAATGCCGGTGTAACCTTCACGCTGCGCTTTTTCACGCAGGGCAGAATAAACCTTGAGCGTTTTGCGGGTGGCCGTTTGATCCATTTCCGCCAGGTTAGGGAAATCCTTGGCACGGCGGGCATAAGGCGCATCGGCTACGCTGTCCGGCAGCGCCTTCACCTCTTCAATAAACTCCAGCACCGGCTGGCGAGTCACCTCAACGCCAAAGTGCTGCGTCAGCTGCTGCTGGTTGTAGTTGCAGGCGTCAAAACCCAGCGGGTGCTCGCCAATCACCATCACTTTGGCCTGTTTGAAGCGTTTAACAATCGCTGCGGCCTGCGCCAACTGCTGTAATTCGTTAATCACTCGACTATCGTCCGGCTGGCCGTGCAGCGTTTGCACGTTGATGGCTTCACGGCTCAGGGCATGACAAGCCAGATTCACCCCGCAGAAAGAGTTCAGGCGCAAACGGCCACCGGTACGGGCTTCCGGGAATGACCACATCGCCGTGGGCACTGGGAAATCACGCACCACTTCGGTGGTGAGGGAGGCATCGGTAAAGGTCACTTGCAGGATCAGCAGCAGATCGAGATTGGCCTGTTTGAGTGCAGGCAGTATTTGCAGAGCCGATTCGGCATCAAACTGCAATACCGGTTCCCCCACCAGCTCGATATCCATCCCGCTCAGCGTCTGCCAGGCCTGCGCCAACATCTCTTGCGCGTAGGGCACGTCGAAGGTCGTGCGGCCAAGCGCCAACACGCCTACTTTTGCTTTATTTTTCATCACATTGCTTCCAGTAATCGAATAAATCTATGCCACGGTGCTGAAGCGGTGTTCAGTCTGGCTGTAATAGTTTTCCCCTGGGCGCAGCACTACGTTGCCAAAATGGGCGTGGTGAATGCTGTCTGGGAACGCCTGGGTTTCAAGGCAGATGCCGGAAAACGCCTGATAGCGATGGCCAGCCTTGCCATTCCAGATCTTGTTGGAAAGCTTAAAGGCGTTATAAAACTGCACGCCCGGCAGCGAGGTGTGTACTTCCATCACTCGCCCGGTCTGTGGGCAGATCAAGGTCGCGGCGGGATGCAAAGCACCGTCGCCAGGCTTAAGCACATAGTTCATATCAAAATCCTGTGCCGGGCGGTGCAGCATGGCGTCCCCAAGACGACGGGCGTTGCGGAAATCAAATGCCGTCCCGGCAACGCGGCGGATTTCACCGGTGGGTAGCATGGTGGTTTCATCCACCGGGGTGATGAAGTCGGCGTCGATCTTGAGCTGTTGATCGTGGATCAGGTGCTGATGCCCGCGCAGGTTGTAATGGCTGTGATTGACCAGATTGACCAGCGTCGGCTTGTCCGTCTGTGCCTCAAAGCTCAGCGTCATCACGTTATCTTCCGTCAGGCCGATGCGGTGGCTAACCTGCAGATTGCCCGGATAACCTTCCTCACCATCGATAGAGGTACGGCTGAAAATAATGCCGTCGCCGTCTTCCTGTGCCTGCCAGACATACTTGTCAAAACCCCGACGTCCGCCGTGCAGGTGTTGTCCGGTAGGGAGTTCATTGGTGGCCAGAATATATTCCTGACCGTCGATGCTGAAACGACCACCGGCAATACGGTTGGCGCAGCGCCCGGCTATCGCGCCGAAGAACGGATGCCCGGCCTGATAAGCCGCCAAATTGTCGAACCCCATCACGACATCTTCCGCTTGCCCATGGCGATCCGGCACCCAAAGCTCGGTAATAATGCAACCGTAATCGGTCACGCACAGCCGCATTCCGTTGGCATTGGTCAGCGTGAAAAGGGAAACGGCCTGCCCTTGATGTTCGCCAAAATGCTGGCGTTGAATGGTTGTCATAATCGATGCCCTATGGTTAGCGCGGCAGCTTGCCGCGCAACGGTTGCTTAAAACTGAGCGGCTTTACCCTGGCTGCCAAACAGCCTGATTTTTTCGGCGACCTTGGCCTGCATCACATCACGGCCATGCCCGAGCGACACCGCCAAGACAAACTCGTGCGGATCTTTGTCGAGCACTTCAGCCATTCCCTGGGTGAAGGCCTGCCGCAGTTCGGTGTCCACGTTCACCTTGGCGACCCCCAGTGAGACCGCCTTACGGATCTGATCGTCAGGTACGCCGGAGCCACCGTGCAGTACAATCGGCTTTTTGACGATCTCGCGGATCTCTTGCAGGCGCTCGAACGCCAGCTTGGGCTCCTGCTTGTACAGGCCATGAGCGGTGCCTATGGACACCGCCAGATAATCCACCGTGGTCGATTGAGCAAACTGCAGCGCTTCGTCACTGCTGGTGATCAGAGCGTCTTTTTCGTCGACCGAAATATCATCCTCGGTGCCGCCGATCTTGCCGATCTCACCTTCGACCCCAATGTTCAACACGTGGGCAACGTCCGCCACGGCACGGGTGATCCGCACATTTTCGTCAAATGACAGGTGAGAGCCGTCAAACATCACCGACTGAAACCCGGCCTGCACCGCCTGCATGGTCTGTTCGAAGCTGCGGCTGTGATCCAGGTGGATGCACACCGGCACCGTGATATCGTGCATAAAGGCATCGATCATCGCCTTCATGGGCTCCAGACCCATCACGCTAATCACTTTCTGCCCCACCTGGATCATGATCGGGGCCTGCTCCTGTTCGGCTGCCAGCAAAATGGCGCGAATGGTTTCGGCGTTGTGTGCGCTGAACGCGCCGATGGCATAGCCGTTTTCCCATGCATGTTGGATCATGGTGTTACCAGATAAATAAGGCATTTCTTCTCCCCTCTGCGCGCTGAATAGCAACCGCAATTACGTTAAGTGTTACGCGTGATTCGCTCTGCCCGAAGCAGCCCGAACCTGTTCCAAAATGGCACTCCAATCCTGACGCCCGCGCCCGCTGGCCCGCGCCTGGCTGTAAACCTCGCGTGAGGCTGCCCCCATCGGCATGGCGACGTGCAACTGATTGGCCACATCCAGCGCTATGCCCAGATCCTTGTGCGCCAGATCGATCATGAACGCCGGGCTGAGATCGCCCTTCAGCACCTTGTTTGGCCAGGTGGTGGTGAAATGCCCCTTGCCTGCCGGTGTGCCGCTCATGACTTGCAGCGCGACATCAAACGACAGCCCTAGCGCCTCGCACAGTACCGCAGCCTCGGCAGACAGCGCGTTGAGCGCGATGCTCATGTAGTTGTTGATCAGCTTCACGCGGATCCCCATGCCTGGCCCACCGGCGTTGATCAGCTCCGAGCCCATCGCCATCAGCACGGGCGTCGCACGCTCCACCTGCTCGGCAGTGCCACCTGCCAGGATCAACAACGTACCAGCCTGAGCATGGTCTGAAGTCCGCCCGACCGGGGCATCCATCAGGCTAAAGCCCCGTGCCTGCATTTGGGCAATCAGCCGATCCGTTTGCAGCGGGTGGATGGTGGACATATCCATCACCAATGCCGCAGGCGATAAGGTGCAGCACACCCCCTCGGCACCAAATAACACCTCATGCACCAGTTCGCCGTTAGGCAACATGGTGATGACGAACTCCGCGTCCAGCGCCGCCTGCGCCGGGCTGGCTGCCGCCTTGGCCCCCTGAGCGACCAAGGCGCTGACCGCCACCGGGCTGATATCAAAAACGTTCAGCCGATGCCCCTGCTTGATCAGGTTGCTGGCCATCGGCGCGCCCATTTGCCCTAACCCGATAAATGCGATCTGTGCCATGGTTCTCTCCTGTTGGTTACCCTTGTCATCTCTGTGTCATTTCACCGCCCACAAATCAGACCATTTTTGTCTGTTTTTGATCGTATTTGTAATTTATGGTCAAAAAATTGACAGCCGTCACTCTTTTAACATTTGAGTGAATTAAAATGGTGGCAGCGTGATCGGCAGCCACTTTTTGCTGAAAACCGTTCGCTTACCACAGATCAACATCCAGGGATCCAGACCATGACTCGAATCGCATGCGTAGGCATTGCAGTGCAAGACCGTCTGTATTACGTAGAGAAACTGCCTGAGGGCGGGGGGAAATATGTTGCCACCGACTACCGCGAAATTGGCGGAGGCCCGGCGGCAACGGCTGCGGTGGCCGCAGCCAGATTGGGCGCAGAGGTGGATTTCATTGGCCGGGTCGGCGACGATGCTACTGGGCAAACGCTGTTGGCCGAGCTGGGCAGCTATGGCGTGAATGTCAGACATGCGCGCCGTTGCCCGCAGGCGCGCTCATCGCAATCGGCAGTGCTGGTGGATGCTCAGGGGGAGCGCATGATCATCAACCATCCCAGCCCAGATTTACCCGAGGATGCCGAATGGCTGCATGACATCGACTTTAGCCAGTACGACGTGGTGTTGGCGGACGTGCGTTGGCATCAAGGGGCATTGACCGCCTTCACCTTGGCCCGGCGCGCGGGTGTCACTACCCTGTTGGACGCCGATGTCACACCGCAGGATATCCGCCCGCTGGTTGCTTTGGCCGACCATGCCGCCTTCTCCGAACCGGGTTTGCTGCGGATGACGGGAAAAACGGATATTGAGCAGGGATTGCGTGCGGCAAAAAATGACAAAAACGGACAAGTTTATGTCACTCAGGGTAAACATGGCTGTTTCTGGCTGGAAAACGCTCAGCTGAAACATCAGCCAGGCTTTCCGGTTGAGGTAGTGGATACCACGGGAGCTGGCGACGTTTTCCACGGTGCGCTGGCGATAGCTCTGGGTTCACAACCCGATATAGCTCAGGCGGTGCGTTACGCCAATGCAGTTGCCGCATTGAAGTGTACTCGTCCTGGCGGGCGCGCTGGCATTCCCAACTGTGATCAAACTGACTCTTTCCTGGCCAGTTTTGTATAATATGGTTGGCCGATGACAATATTAAGGGAGTGGAGCATGAGTCTGACTGAACTTACCGGCAACCCACGCCACGATCAGCTGATCCAGTTGATCGCCAAGCGCGGCTATATGAACATCGACGAGCTGGCGCAATTGCTGGAAGTGTCAACGCAGACGGTCAGGCGCGATATCCGCAAACTGAGCGAGCAGGGGCTGATTAGCCGCCATCATGGGGGGGCGGGTCGTGCCTCTAGCGTGGTCAACACGGCCTTTGAGCAACGGGAGCTCTCTTACACGCAAGAGAAGATAGCCATTGCGGAAGCCATTGCCGATTACATCCCCGATCGTTCCACCATTTTTATCACCATCGGCACCACCGTTGAGCATGTTGCCCGAGCGCTGATGAACCACAGTCACCTGCGCATCATTACCAACAGCCTGCGGGTGGCACATATCCTGTATAAAAACACCGAGTTCGAAGTGATGGTGCCGGGCGGTACGCTGCGGCCCAATAACGGCGGTATCATCGGCCCCAGCGCCGTAAGCTTTGTGGAAGGCTTTCGCGCCGACTACCTGATCACCAGCGTAGGGGCAATCGAAGCCAACGGCGATCTGCTGGAATTTGACGTGAATGAATCCAGCGTGGTGAAAGCGATGATGGCACATTCGCGTCATATTCTGCTGGCTGCGGACCACACCAAGTTCCATGCTTCGGCGGCAGTAGAAATCGGCAATACCCGACAGGCGACCGCGTTATTTACCGACCTACCTCCCCCCTCTGCAATGGGATCGGTGTTACAGCAGCAGCAAGTAGAACTGGTCGTTATTCCCACCAGCAGCGAAGAACCCACGCTCTGATCTACGGTGGTAAACCTGCTGATTTTCCTGCCATTCGTCAATGCACGCAGAACGTTACTATGCGTGCATTAATTACCCATTTGACGCTGCCAATATTCCCTGCAAATAGTTGTCATTGTCGCCAATATATCCTGCCATTTCCTGTTGCTCATTACGGTTAAATAACCGCGTAAAAATCGGGTAATTATGCCCAATCATCAAACCTGATATCACTAGAAAAATCTTACGATATGAACATTGAGGGTTGTCTCAGAATGTCAGTGTGTTAGGGTATAGGGCACTCTTATTTTCTATTAGGACAATTTTAGCGTTTGATAATAAACCAAAGGAAACAGCGAATTGCATGGCAATTAAACTAGAAGTTAAAAATTTATATAAGATATTTGGTGAGCACCCGGAACGCGCATTTAAGCTGATAGACAAAGGTTTGACGAAAGACCAGCTGCTGGAAAAAACGGGGTTATCACTTGGCGTCAAGAACGCCTCTCTGGCCATTGAAGAAGGCGAGATATTTGTCATCATGGGGCTTTCCGGTTCCGGTAAATCCACCTTGGTACGCCTTCTCAATCGTCTGATAGAACCCACCCGCGGTGAGGTGCTGATTGACGGCGAAGATATATCAAAAATATCCGATACTGCGCTACGCACCGTACGGCGTAATAAGATCAGCATGGTGTTCCAGTCATTCGCCTTAATGCCACATATGAACGTATTAAATAATACCGCGTTCGGCATGGAATTAGCGGGTATTCCTTTACAGGAACGCCAGGAAAAAGCGCTGGACGCGTTGCGTCAGGTTGGGCTGGAAAATTATGCCAATGCTTATCCCGATGAACTGTCCGGTGGTATGCGCCAGCGTGTCGGCTTAGCCCGCGCCATGGCTAACGATCCGGATATATTGTTAATGGATGAAGCCTTCTCTGCGCTGGACCCATTAATTCGTGCCGAGATGCAGGATGAACTCGTCAAATTACAGGCGAAACATCAGCGCACCATCGTCTTTATTTCCCACGATCTGGATGAAGCGATGCGTATTGGCGACCGTATTGCCATTATGCAGGGCGGCGAAGTGATCCAGGTGGGGACCCCGGATGAAATATTAAATAATCCGGCCAACGATTATGTGCGCACCTTCTTCCGCGGCGTCGATATCAGCCACGTTTTCAGTGCCAAAGATATCGCCAAACGTCGCCCGGTGACCCTGATCCGTAAGACCCCCGGTTTTGGTCCGCGCTCTGCGTTGCAGATCCTGCGTGATGAAGACCGTGACTATGGCTACGTCCTCGAACGCGAGAAATTTATCGGCGTGGTATCGATAGACTCCCTCAAGCAGGCGCTGGCGGCTAAACAGACGCTGGACGACGCCTTGCTGGATGCCCCACTGCCCGTTCCGGCCGATATGCCGCTGAGCGAGCTGATCTCACTGGTAGCACAGGCCCCTTGCGCCGTGCCGGTGGTCGGGGAAGAGAACAACTATATCGGTATTATTTCCAAAGGCATGCTGCTGCAGGCTTTAGATAAAGAGGGCCCTACGAATGAGTGATAATCAGGATCCATGGGCAACAGCTGCCACATCCCCTAACGACGCCCCGGCAACCCAGGCTGCCACCAGCAGCGATCCCTGGGCAACCGGCGCACCGGCAGACAGCGTGCCCCATGATGCCGCTAATCAGGCCGCATCAAGCGCTGACTGGCTTAACAGCGCCCCAGTGGAGCCCGAGCACTTTAGCCTGCTGGATCCGTTCCACAAGGCTTGGGTGCCGTTTGACAGCTGGGTCACTCACGCCATTGATTGGCTGGTGCTGCACTTCCGTCCGCTGTTCCAGGGCATTCGCGTGCCGGTGGATTTCATCCTCAGCGGTTTCCAGCAGTTTTTGCTGGGCATGCCTGCTCCAGTCGCCATTTTGCTGTTCTCGCTGATCGCCTGGCAGATATCCAGCCTCGGCATGGGGGCAGCCACGCTGCTGTCGTTAGTCGCCATCGGCGCTATCGGGGCCTGGTCACAGGCGATGGTCACGCTGGCGCTGGTGCTCACCGCCCTGTTCTTCTGCATCTTGATCGGTCTGCCATTGGGCATATGGTTGGCCCGCAGCAAACATGCCGCCAAGGTGATCCGGCCACTGCTTGACGCCATGCAGACCACGCCAGCCTTCGTCTATCTGGTGCCGATCGTCATGCTGTTCGGTATCGGTAACGTGCCGGGGGTGGTGGTAACAATCATCTTCGCCCTGCCGCCCATCGTACGTCTGACGATCCTGGGCATCAAACAGGTGCCGGAAGATCTGATCGAAGCCGCCGAATCCTTCGGCTCCAGCCCGCGCCAGTTGCTGTTTAAAGTGCAGTTGCCGCTGGCCATGCCAACCATCATGGCCGGGGTTAACCAAACGCTGATGCTGGCGCTGTCGATGGTGGTTATCGCCTCGATGATCGCCGTGGGCGGTCTGGGCCAGATGGTGCTGCGTGGCATCGGCCGCCTGGATATGGGGCTGGCCGCCGTGGGTGGCGTCGGTATCGTTATTCTGGCCATTATTCTCGATCGTCTCACCCAGTCATTGGGGCGCGATCGCCGCAGTAAAGGGCTAGGCCGCTGGTATACCCACGGCCCAATCGGGTTGATCGCTCGCCCGTTTATCAAAAAAGCCTGATCGTTCTACCCGCCAGTGGCTTTCAGCCCTGGCGGGCTATCTCCAAACAACATCAATAACAGAGGAAAAACTATGCGCACTACAGGGATCTGGGCGATTGCCCTTACCACACTGCTTGGTTCACAGGTTGCTTCCGCTGCTGATTTGCCAGGAAAAGGTATTTCGGTACAACCGATACAGAGCACCATCTCCGAGGAGACCTTCCAGACGCTGCTGGTCAGCAAGGCATTGGAAAAACTCGGTTATGACGTGAAAGAGCCGCGTGAGGTGGACTACAACGTAGCCTACACTTCCATCGCCGCTGGGGATGCCACTTTTCTGGCGGTGAACTGGGATCAGTTGCACGCCGATCAGTATCAGGCCGCCGGGGGTGATAAAAAATTCTATCGTGAAGGGGCTTACGTCAGCGGTGCTGCTCAGGGCTACCTGATCGACAAAAAAACCGCCGACCAGTATCACATCACCAACGTTGAACAGCTAAAAGATCCGAAAATTGCCAAGCTGTTTGATACCAACGGTGACGGCAAGGCCGACCTGACCGGCTGTACCCCGGGCTGGGGCTGTGAAACGGTGATTAATCACCATATCGAAGCCTATGGCTTGGGCAAAACCGTGGAGCACAATCAGGGCAACTACGCCGCCATGATCTCCGATACCATCACCCGCTTCAAAGAAGGCAAACCGGTGCTGTATTACACCTGGACGCCGTACTGGGTCAGCGATGTCATGGTGCCAGGGCGTGACGTTGTCTGGTTGCAGGTGCCGTTCTCCTCCCTGCCGGGCGAGCTGAAAGATGTTGATACCAAGCTGCCGAACGGGGCCAACTATGGCTTCCCGGTCAACGCCATGCATATTGCCGCCAATAAGCAGTGGGCGCAGGCCAACCCTGCCGCCGCCAAGCTGTTCGCCATCATGAAACTGCCGATTGCCGACGTCAACGCGCAGAACCTGCGGATGCATGCAGGCCAGTCCTCCGAGGCTGACATCCAAAACCATGTCAATGGCTGGATCAAGGCTCACCAGGCTACGTTTGACGGCTGGGTGAAAACCGCCGCTGAAGCAGCCGCCAAGTCATAATCTCCCATGGGCGCGGCTTATTCGTTGCGCCCTCATTCCGGCAACATCATCTCGGTAAACTGTAAAAATCGTTCGGCCGTTTTCGACAGGGGTTGGTTCCACACGCAATACACCTGACGACGTGGGCCATCAACGATCGGAATAGCCACCAGCGAGCTCAAACGCTGGGCGGTGGAAATCGGCACGATCCCCGCTGCCAGGCCACGCCGCACCAGATTCTCCAACCATTCGATATGGTCAATTTCAAAACTCACATGGCGTTTGATCCCTGCCGCCTGGAAGGCCCGGTCGGTCTGCCGCCGCGCCCCGGTTCCGCTATAGAAATCCACCAGAGGCACTTTTGACAGCGTTTGCAGATTGATGCGTTGGTGCCCCGCCAGCGCATGTTCTGCGGCCACCAACGCGACCAAGGGTTCGTCGGTCAACTGGCGATGCGACTCTGGCAGCATATCTTTATCGCCGGGCCAGATACCAACAAATGCCACATCGGTCTTCTGCTGGCGAATATCTTCCAGCAACACCTCGCTAATGCCAACGTACAGCCGGATATTCACCGCCGGATGATGACGGTGGAATTCCCCCAGCTTTTCGGTGAGGTCTATCGCGTTGATGGTTGAAATGGTGCCAATCGTTAACGTACCGGATACCGTACCAGCGGCCGCCACCACTTCCTCTACCAGCGTTTGCTTGGCGGCCAGTAACCTCTGAGCCGGTTGAATGAAAGCCCGGCCAGCGGTGGTCAACTCTACGCGACGCGAAGTTCGCTCAAACAGCGTACAACCAAGTTCCTCTTCCAGTTTGGCAACCTGATGACTCAGGGCTGACTGCACCGTATGGCAGCGCTGGGCAGCACGGGTAAAGCTCTGCTCCTCGGCCACCGCCAGGGCATAACGGATCTGTTTCAGATTCATGCTATCTATCGCAAAATGAGATGGATCAAATGAAAATTATACATTGGTTTAACATTCTGTTCTGCCTGATACTTCGATCACAAATTTCCATTATTGAAGACCTATGAAGCAACCAACCGAACACCCGGGCCTTAGCCCTGCACTGACACTGTTAATCGCGATGGCCACCGGCCTGGCGGTTGCCAGCAACTACTACGCCCAGCCGCTGCTGGAAACCATCGCACAAAACTTTAACCTCTCAGTTAACCAGGCAGGATTTATCGTCACCGCGGCCCAGCTAGGCTATGCGGTTGGCCTGCTGTTTCTGGTGCCGTTGGGCGATATGTTTGAGCGCCGTGGGCTGATCGTCTTTATGACGCTGTTAGCCGCCGGAGGCATGCTGATCACCGCGTCCTCCAGCACCTTATCGATGATGATCCTCGGTACGGCTCTCACCGGTCTGTTCTCCGTCGTGGCCCAGCTTTTAGTGCCACTCGCCGCCACTTTAGCGCACCCGGCTAAACGCGGTAAAACCGTCGGTGTGATCATGAGCGGCCTGCTGCTCGGCATTCTGCTGGCACGTACCGTCGCCGGTGCTTTGGCGGCCCTCGGCGGCTGGCGAACCATCTACTGGGTGGCCAGCGTGTTGATGATCCTGATGGCCCTGCTGCTGTGGCGCGCCTTGCCACGCTATAAGCTGCATTCCGGCCTGAATTACCCGCAGTTGCTGAAGTCCATCTTTTCCCTGTTCTGCTTCACCCCGTTGCTGCGTACCCGCGCGATCATTGGCGCTTTGTCGTTCGCTAACTTCAGCGTGCTGTGGACCTCAATGGCTTTCCTGCTGGCTTCCCCACCTTTCAGCTATTCCGAGGGCGTGATTGGGCTATTTGGTCTGGTGGGTGCTGCTGGCGCCTTGGCTGCCTCACGCGCCGGTCATCTGGCCGATAAGGGCAAAGCGGGGCTAACCACCAGCGTCGGGCTGGTACTGCTGTTGCTGTCCTGGATCCCGATTGCGTTGGCGCCGTACTCTCTCTGGGCGCTGATTATCGGCATTCTGGTGCTGGATCTGGCGGTGCAGGGGGTGCATGTCACCAACCAAAGCGTGATTTACCGCATCATGCCGGAGGCGCGTAATCGTCTGACCGCCGGTTACATGACCAGCTATTTTATTGGGGGTGCCGTGGGGTCAGTGCTTTCCGCTGCCGCTTATCAACATGCTGGTTGGAACGGTGTAGCGGCGATTGGTGGCGTATTGTGCGTGCTGAATCTGCTGACCTGGTGGCGTGGCAAGCGCTATGACCCACAAGGGCCAGCCACCAGCTAGTTAGCAAGAAAATAATAACCCTTGAAATTTATTAGTTCGCAGGGTGTAAATATTACTTACTCTCTGGTAATATTGTCGCGGTAAATTATTGGCGACCTATACACCCTGCGCCCCGGACCTCCATGAACGACCTTACTTACGTAAGTTTTCTTTCTATCCCCTCCGCAGGATGCCGTAGTGCCCCGCCCAGTTACATAAACAAACCTTACCTATCTCAGCCTGCGGAACGGCAGAATTTGTGCCTTCAATCACAAGACCCTAGAGTCTGTGGCGTTAAGCATTTACAAACAACTTACAAATGACACGAATTGCTAAATTATTCCCCTTGCTGAAGATTTACATTATTAATCACTATCGTTACTATACCGAACGAAATTAATGAGGCACTAAATTATGGAAAGCTCGTTTACCCCCATAGAGCAAATGCTGAATTTCCGCGCCAAACGTCAGAAAGACTTCCCATACCAGGAAATCCTGCTGACCCGCCTGTGCATGCATATGCAAGGCAAGCTGTTGGAAAATCGCAATAAAATGCTGAAAGCACAGGGAATCAACGAAACCTTGTTTATGGCTCTCATTACGCTGGATGCGCAGGAAAACCACAGCATTCAGCCTTCTGAGCTAAGCTCGGCCCTAGGTTCGTCGCGCACCAATGCCACCCGCATTGCCGATGAACTAGAGAAACGCGGTTGGATTGAGCGCCGGGAAAGCGATCACGATCGCCGCTGCCTGCATCTGCATATGACCCAGGCTGGGGAAGCGTTTCTCGAACAATTGCTGCCACCGCAGCATAAATGTCTGCACTTTCTGTGGTCTACGCTGAACGACGAGGAGCAGCAGCAGCTTGAAATGCTGACGCGCAAATTGTTGACCCGTTTGGATCAGATGGAAGTTTCAGAACAGTTATCTCAATAATTCCTGTTCAGGTAATCATTTTATGCGATCCCCGTTAAACTGGAGATTCACCCCGCTGTTCGCCGTTCTGTTGCTGGCGGGGTGCGCATCTACCGATAATATTGCCCCGCAATCCAAGATGATGGATCCGCAACAGCTGCAGCTTACCCAGCCAAAAGTCAGCTCGCTTGCCATCAGCCCGCAATGGTGGCGCACGCTTAACGATCCCCAGCTTGATAGCCTGATGACCCAGACGCTGCAAAACTCGCCTTCGCTGCAACAGGCGGGCGCTCGCGTGCGTGAAGCCCAAAGCGTGGCGGGGGAAGCCAGTGCTGCCAACGGCCCTAATCTGGATCTGAATGCCAGCATCAACCGTCAGCGTCTGGCGCAAAACACCAACCTGGGCTTTGGCTATCTGCCCAACCCGGTGTATGAGTCCACCAACTCGCTGGGTTTGAATCTGGCGTATGAGTTTGACTGGTGGGGCAAATATCGCAATCAGGTCAACGCGGCAAAAGCGCAGATCGATGCCGCTCGTGCCGAGCAGGCACAGGCCGCTCTGACGCTAACCAGTTCGGTTGCCTCTGCTTATTACCAGTTACAGGCGAATTACGCGCTTGAGAATGTGCTGCAACAAGAGGTGGATAACAATCAACGCCTGGCAGACCTGCGCCAAAAACAATATAAAGCCGGGATCTACGGCGTGGAAATCCCGCAACAGACCCAGGCACAAGCCGACAGTGCCAAGCAGCAGATCATCCAGCTGCAGTCACAGATTGAACAACTGAAACACCAGTTGGCCGCCCTGGCCGGTCTTGGCCCGAATGCGATGCAGTCTCTGCATCCGGTGGCCATGCCAAGCGAAGAACAGTTAGCCCCCAAAGGCGAACTCACCGCGGATTTGCTGGGTAAACGCCCGGATATCGTGGCACAGCGCCAACTGGTGGAGTCTTATAACCAACGGGTCAGTGCGGCACGCAAAGAGTTCTACCCTAGCCTGTCGATCTCGGCCTTTGCTGGCTTGACCACCACCAACGTCGGCGGTACCAGCCCGAATCTGTTTGAAGCCGCCAGCCAGGCGTGGGGCGTGGTTCCAGCCATTTCCCTGCCTATCTTCCATGCCGGTGCGCTACGCAGCAAGCTGGGTGAAGAGTCCGCACTCTACGATCAGGCGGTGGGTTCCTATAACCAAACGCTCGTCAATGCGTTACAGGAAACGGCCGACGCCATCACCATTCAACAGAGCAGTAGCAAGCAGCTGCTGCAGGCAACCTCTGCCTCCCAATCCATGCAGGATGTGTACCGGGTCGCCAACGCCAAATACCAGGCAGGGATTATTGGGCGTGATGAACTGTTGACCAGCCAGACGCAGCTATTACAGCAGCAACAGGCACAACTGAATGCCAGCAGCAACTTGATGCAGGCGAAGATAGCATTGGTACGCGCGTTGGGGGGTGGCTACCAGGCCCCGGCGGCAGCGGAACCTAAAGCATAATTTTAGAGCGTGGAGAATACCATGAGTGCAAGCGCGGAAACTCAAACCCCGCAGCAACCGGCTGGCAAAAAACGGCAGCGTAAATTCTGGCTGCTGCTGTTGACGTTTATTTTTGTGATTATTGGGGTGGCCTATTTAGTCTATTGGTTCCTGGTGCTGCGTCATCACCAAGAAACTGACGATGCCTACGTGGCCGGTAATCAGGTGCAGATCATGGCCCAGGTTTCCGGTAGCGTGAACAGCGTTACCTTTGATAACACCGACTTTGTCCGCAAAGGCGATGTGTTGTTAACACTGGATCCCACCGACGCCGAACAGGCGTTTGAGCGGGCCAAAACCGCGCTGGCCAATAGCGTGCGCCAAACGCATCAGTTGGTGATCAACGGTAAGCAGTATCAGGCTAACATTGCGCTGCGCAAATCCGAGCTAAGCAAGGTAGAAAACGATCTCAAGCGTCGTATCGTGCTGGGCAACGCCGATGCCATTGGCCGCGAAGAGCTGCAACATGCGCGTGACGCGGTAGACAATGCCAAAGCGGCACTGGAAGTCGCAGTCCAGCAATACAATGCCAATCAGGCGATGGTGCTGAATACCCCGTTGGATAAACAACCCGCCGTACTGCAAGCCGCCGCACAGATGCGCGACGCCTGGATGGCGCTGCAGCGTACCCGTATTGTCAGCCCAATCACCGGCTTCGTTTCACGCCGCAGCGTGCAGGTGGGGGCACAAATCTCCCCAGGGATGCCTCTGATGGCCGTAGTAGCACCGGATCATGTCTGGGTGGATGCCAACTTTAAAGAAACGCAGATCGCCAATATGCGTATCGGCCAAGAGGCCACCGTAGTGAGTGACCTGTACGGTAGCGACGTGGTGTTCAAAGGCAAGGTCGTGGGTATCGATATGGGCACCGGCAGCGCGTTCTCACTGCTGCCTGCACAGAACGCTACCGGCAACTGGATCAAAGTGGTGCAGCGTTTACCCGTGCGTATCGAACTGGACGCACAACAGGTTGCTGAGCATCCTCTGCGTATCGGCCTTTCTACGCTGGTCAAAGTCGATACCACCAATCTGGACGGCCTGGTGCTCTCCGATACGGTACGTCAAAAACCGCTGTTTGAAACCAGCGCGCTGACGCTGGATCTGGCGCCGGTGAATCAGATGATCGCCGATGTGATCCATGCAAACGCCGGTTAAGCGAGCGGGAGGCTACCTTGGCACAGAAACCGCTTGAAGGTGCCCAGCTCGCCTGGATGACGGTCGCGCTCGCCATGGCGACCTTTATGCAGGTGCTGGACTCCACCATTGCCAACGTGGCGATACCGACCATTTCGGGTAACCTCGGGTCTTCCAACTCGCAGGGGACCTGGGTGATCACCTCGTTTGGGGTGGCCAACGCCATCTCCATTCCGATCACCGGCTGGTTGGCGAAACGCGTGGGTGAAGTTCGCCTGTTCCTGTGGTCCACGGCGCTGTTCGCCCTGGCCTCCTGGCTGTGTGGTATTTCCAACAGTCTGGGCATGCTGATCTTCTTCCGCGTGATCCAGGGCGTGGTGGCAGGGCCGTTGATCCCACTGTCGCAGAGTTTGTTGCTGAATAACTATCCCCCCGCCAAGCGATCGATGGCCCTGGCACTATGGTCGATGACCGTGATCGTCGCGCCGATTTTCGGGCCTATCCTTGGCGGCTATATCAGCGATAACTATCACTGGGGCTGGATCTTCTTCATCAATATCCCGATTGGGCTGTTCGTGATCCTGGTTGCGATGTCGACGTTGAAAGGCCGAGAAACCAAAACCGAGATCAAACCGATCGATACCGTCGGGCTGGTGCTGCTGGTGGTGGGTATCGGTGCGCTACAGATTATGCTCGATCAGGGCAAGGAGCTGGACTGGTTCAACTCGACCGAGATCATTGTCCTGACCGTCGTGGCCGTGGTGGCGTTAGTGTTCCTGGTGGTGTGGGAGCTGACGGACGATCACCCGGTGGTGGATCTGTCGCTGTTCAAATCGCGCAACTTTACCATCGGCTGTCTGTGTATCAGCCTGGCTTACATGCTGTATTTCGGGGCGATCGTGCTGTTGCCACAGTTGCTACAGGAGGTATATGGCTACACCGCCACCTGGGCCGGCTTGGCGTCTGCGCCGATCGGGTTGCTGCCGGTGATCTTGTCACCGATTATCGGCCGCTTCGGTAACCGGCTGGATATGCGCCGTTTGGTCACCTTCAGCTTCATCATGTATGCCGTGTGCTTCTACTGGCGCGCCTACACGTTTGAACCGGGGATGGATTTTGGCGCCTCCGCCTGGCCGCAGTTCTTCCAGGGTTTTGCCATCGCCTGCTTCTTTATGCCGCTGACGACCATTACCCTGTCTGGGTTGCCGCCGGAGCGCATAGCGGCAGCATCGAGCCTGTCGAACTTTACCCGTACCTTGGCGGGTTCTATCGGCACCTCGATCACCACCACGCTGTGGACCAGCAGGGAGTCGATGCACCACTCGCACCTGACCGAGTTTGTGAATCCGTTCAACCCACAGTCGCAGGAGATGTACAGCAAACTGGAGCAGCTAGGCATGAGTAAACAGCAGGCTTCGGCGTATATCGCCAACGAGATCACCGCGCAGGGGCTGATCATCTCGGCCAACGAGATATTCTGGCTATCTGCAGGGGTGTTCCTGATATTGCTGGCGCTAGTCTGGTTCGCCAAACCACCGTTCAGTTCCGGCGGCGGCGGGGGCGGAGCCCACTGATCGAGTCACGCCCATAAACTCCAATGGAAGTGGCTAAAAATCTGCTGTGATATGGGGCGGTTCAAAGATGGACCGCCTCATAAAATTGAATAATGCTTTCCCCATCGACCTAATTTTGTGGATTTTGGGTACATAAAAGACAACAATAATGCCGCAGTGCCAGAATGGATATTAGTTGAATTTATAAACTTTTCTAACAGGGAATCTCTGGGCTAAAAGCATGATAAAACAAACACTGATCGCAGCAATGAGCCTTGGTATGGTTGGTTGTGCTGGCATGAAAATACCTGCCTACACAGAAGTCAAAGCAAGTCCGTATTATGATGAATGCCGCGAGTTCGCCGCCGATGTGTATAACAATGATGGGTACAGCAAACTCGTCAATGACACAGTACTACGCATGAACGAGCAAAAAGCTCAGGCTATCGTGTCTGGATGTGTGGTCTCTATGGGAAAAAACAGTCTAGAAGAAGCCAAACTTGATATGAAACAAAAGGCCGTCACTTACGGAATCATCAGCGCGGCTTGCGACACCGCTTCGTGCCAGGCTGATACGGAACAACAGTTGAAAGCTTTTACCCTTGGCAGCTTTTATGCGACACAAAAGAAATTTCCTGAGGAAAAGAAAGTTGAGAAAGCTGATTTTTAAGAGTGAGCCAGATTATCGATCGTCAGTGCGCTCATTTTAGTCTTATCCCTTCTCATTGTTATTTTGCCCAGTCCTCCAGCATCAGGTCCGTTACCCGTCCAAACTTCCGCGTATTATTGGTCACCAGAATCACACCGGTCGCACTTGTACCTGTAAACCCTTTACAGAGAAGCCGCTAGTACGGCAGGTTTCTGTACGAATGTTGTAGAGTACAAGGATATGCCTAGATGAATACGAATGAGGGGGAGCTTTTTGAGCATAGTAGTCAGCCGGTTTTTCTACTGACTCTGATAGATCAAAGCCCTGGCTTTGCGGCCAGGGCTTTGTCATTAATCGGATTCTATATAGCGTAAAGCATTACGCCTGATTCTGACGCCACCAGTCGGCCAACAGAATACCGGTTGCTACCGAGACGTTCAGGCTTTCTACTTTGCCAGTCCCGCCGATAGACACGCTCATATCACCCTGTTGCCAAGCGCTGTCACTCAGGCCATCACGTTCCTGGCCCAATACCAGCACCATCTTGGTTGGCAGTTTAGCCTGCGCCAACGGCGTGCCTTTGTGGCTGGACGTGGTGACGATGGTGTAACCCGCTTTGCGGAACGTATCCAGCACGGAGAGGAAATCATCGGCATTGATTGCCTTGATGTGTTCCGCCCCGCCTTCAGCCGTACGCACCGCGGCACCAGACTCCAGCACAGCTGGATCCTGAAGCAATACGCCGTTCACGCCAAAGTGAGCACAAGAACGAACGATCGCCCCCAGGTTGTGTGGGTTGCCCACTTCTTCCAGTGCCAGCACGCAATCTTTGGCCGGTGCGTTCTGCAGGTAAGCCTGCGCATCCAGACCTTGACGCTTTTTAATCAGGAAGCACACGCCGCCGTGATGTTCGGTACCGGACGCTTTGGCCAGTTCCTCTTCATCCACCACATGGTAAGCCTTGCGGTTAGCCGCCATCCAACGCAGTGCCTCACGGAAACGTGGGGTTACGGATTGCACAAACCAGGCACGGACGATGGCATCTGGACGGCTGGCGAACAGGGCTTTACAGGCGTTCTCGCCGTAAACACGGGTTTCTTCCGCACGTTGGCGGCGCAGCTGCTCGGGATCGATAAAGCTTTTGCCACTGATGCCACCATGATCGAACGCCGGTTCTTCTTGCGGAGCACGGGACACGGTTTTCCACGGTGATTCATAACCACCGCTGTCTTCGGTACGCGCCGGACGGCGAGGACGATCGCTTTCACTGCTGCTGCGACGGGGATCGGCACCCCGACGGTCACCACCGCGCGCCTTATCCTGACCGGCACGGCCAGAGCGTGCATTGTCAGCCGGGCGGCCTTTGCCGTCAGGTCGTTTATTCTTGTTACGGTTGTCGCCGCTATCGTCGTCACTACGGACGAACATCACTTTAACCTTACCGTTCTTGCCACTAAATGAATCGTTCATTGTCTTCTCCACCAACGCGCAGGGCGCGAAGATTACCTGATGTTGGTGCGCTAAGCCACCAACTTGCGCTAAAAGCTGGCATCTATCAAATTCATCGAACAAATCACTTGGTCGAATGCCGCGCTTTTACCGATAATAAGCAACATTAAAAATACATATTCGCAGCTCATTGTGCTGCGTCAGCCCCAGAGGTAATCATGAATACAGTTTGTGCAGCTTGTAATGCCACCAACCGCGTGCCGGAAGAACGTCTGGCGGACGGCGCTAAATGTGGCCGCTGCGGCCATGAATTGTTCGACGGTGAAGTGATTAACGCCACCGCTGCCACGTTGGACCAGCTCCTGCAAGACGACTTGCCGATCGTGGTCGATTTCTGGGCCCCGTGGTGTGGCCCGTGCCGCAGCTTCGCGCCGATCTTTGAAGATGTGGCACAGGAGCGCGCTGGCAAGGTGCGTTTCGTGAAGGTCAACACCGAAGCCGAACCCGAGTTGAGCGCCCGCTTCCGCATTCGCAGCATCCCTACCATCATGGTGTTCCGTGAAGGCAAGATGGTCGATATGCTCAACGGCGCGATGCCGAAAGCGCCGTTCGATAACTGGCTTAACGAGCTAGTTTAACGCAAAAGCGCTTACTATGCCGCCAGTTGTTGTCGGCATAACATCGCCTGTATAGCCCGTGCGCCTCTCCCGCCGGGCTTTTTTCTGCGCTACAATGGCGGTTTTTCAGGATAGTTATGACTGACAACGCCGTACTTCGTCTGCGCCAAGACCGTTTAGACCGTGCCACCCGCCCGTTTCTGGCCAGAGGTAGTCGCGCCGTGCGCTGTCAGGGTTGTTTGCTACCGCAGCAAAACTGCCTGTGTGCCACCATCAAACCGCAGCAGGCCAACAGCCGCTTTTGCCTGATCATGTTCGGCGCAGAGCCGTTAAAGCCCAGCAATACCGGCCGCCTGATCGCCGATATCCTGCCTGATACCCTGGCGTTTACCTGGTCACGCACCGAAGTTGATCCAGGCCTGCTGGCTGCCATCAACGATCCCGCTCGTCAGCCCTACGTGGTATTCCCGGCCTCTTATGCCGATGCGGATCGCCCGGTGGTTAGCAGCCTGCCCGCAGGTGGCAAGCCGCCTTTATTTATCATGCTCGACGGTACCTGGTCGGAAGCGCGCAAAATGTTCCGTAAAAGCCCCTATCTGAATCAGTTCCCGGTCTTTTCACTGAACGTGTTGGCTTCATCAGACTATTTGCTACGTATTGCCAGCCGCCCTGAACAGCACTGTACGGCAGAAGTCGCTGCCGCCCTGCTGCAACAGGCAGGAGATGAACAGGCCGCGACCGGGTTGAGCCAACATTTCAATTACTTCCGTGAACAGTATCTGGCCGGGAAACCTCACCGCCCAGAGGCACCGGTCACAGCAAATCAGCCACAAAGCGCCTAGAATCAGACGATAATTTGCCTCTTTCAGGCAAACCGATCAGGAGCAGGAGCCGCACATGAGCCAGAGAGGGTTAGAAGCGTTATTACGTCCCAAATCGATTGCCGTGCTCGGCGCTTCGCAACAGCCCGGCCGGGCTGGCTACCTGATGATGCGCAATCTCCTGGCTGGCGGTTTTACCGGCCCTATTCTGCCAGTCACTCCTCGCTACAAGGCAGTCTGCGGCGTGATGGCCTATCCCGACGTAGCCAGCCTGCCGCTAACCCCCGATCTGGCCGTGCTGTGTACCAATGCCCAGCGTAACCTGGCACTGATCGAAGCCCTGGGTGAGCGCGGCTGCAAAACCGCCATCGTACTTTCCTCCCCCGTGGAACAATTCGCCGAGCTGAAGGCCACCGCACAACGTTACTCAATGCGCCTGCTGGGGCCAAACAGCCTGGGCTTGCTGGCGCCTTGGCAAGGGATCAACGCCAGCTTTTCGCCGGTCCCCATTCAGAAAGGCAAGCTGGCGTTTATCTCCCAGTCTGCCGCCGTGGCGAACACTATCCTGGACTGGGCGCAACAACGGGAGGTTGGCTTCTCCTACTTCATCGCGTTAGGGGATAGCCTGGATATCGACGTCGACGATCTGCTCGACTTCCTGGCCCGCGACAGCAAAACCAGCGCCATTCTGCTGTATCTGGAAAACATCAACGACGCGCGGCGTTTCCTTTCCGCCTCCCGCAGTGCTTCGCGCAATAAGCCGATCCTGGTGATCAAAAGTGGCCGTAGCCAACAGGCACAGCTACTGCTCAACAGCCAGCAGGGATTGGACGCCGCCTACGATGCAGCCATCCAACGCGCCGGTTTGCTGCGTGTACAGGATACTCACGAGCTGTTTTCCGCCGTGGAAACCTTAAGCCATATGCACCCGCTGCGCGGTGAGCGGCTAATGATTATCAGCAACGGTGCAGCCCCCGCAGCCATGGCGCTGGACGAATTACTCTCCCGCAACGGTAAGCTGGCAACGTTGACGGATGAGACTCAGGAGAAGCTGAGCGCAGCCCTGCCGGAGTTTATCCGGCCAGGAAATCCTATCGATCTGCGTGATGATGCAACCCCCAAGCGCTATCTGGCAGCTCTGCAACCGCTGCTCGACAGCCACGACTATGACGCCCTGCTGTTGATCCATGCCCCTAGCGCCGCCTCTCCGGGCACTGAGACCGCCGAACGGCTGATCGAGGCCATCCGCCAGCACCCACGTGGGAAACGCATTACGCTGTTAACCAACTGGTGTGGCGAATACTCCTCTCAGGAGGCCCGCCGCCAATTTACCGAGGCAGGGATCCCAACCTATCGCACGCCAGAAGGCGCGGTCACCGCGTTTATGCATATGGTGGAATACCGCCGTAACCAGAAGCAGCTCAAGGAAACTCCGGCGCTACCGATTGGGCTTACGGCCAATACCGCTGCCGCGCACCAGTTAATCCATCAGGCATTGGCCGAAGGGGCTAGCCAGTTGGATACCCATGAAGTCCAACCAATTTTGCAGGCTTACGGCCTCAGCACCCTGCCAACCTGGATTGCCAGTGACAGCGCAGAAGCGGTGCACATTGCCGAACAGATTGGCTACCCGGTAGCACTGAAGCTGCGCTCTCCGGATATCTCACATAAATCCGAAGTTCAGGGGGTCATGCTCTATTTGCGAACCGCCACCGAGGTGCAGCGGGCGGCGGAAGCGATCCTCGATCGGGTGAAGCGTACTTATCCGCAGGCGCGCATCCACGGTCTGTTAGTGCAAAGCATGGCCAACCGTGCCGGAGCACAGGAATTGAGGATTGCCGTTGAACAGGACGCAACCTTCGGCCCGTTGATAATGCTGGGCGAAGGCGGCATTGAATGGCGTAAGGAAAACCAGGTCGCCGTTGCCCTGCCGCCGCTGAATATGGCGCTGGCGCGTTATCTGGTGTTGCAGGCGGTGAAAGGAGGCAAAATCCGTGGGCGCAGTGCGCTGCGGCCGCTTGATATCCCCGGCTTAAGCCGCCTGTTGGTGCAGGTTTCCAACCTGATCCTCGACTGCCCGGAGATCTCACGCCTCGATATTCATCCGGTATTAGCCTCCGGCAGCGAGTTTACCCTGCTGGACGTTTCCATGCAGTTAACGCCTTTCAGTGGCGATCCACAGGCGCGCCTGGCGATCCGCCCTTACCCGCATGAGCTGGAAGAAACCATTGAATTAAAAGACGGTTCTCAATGCCTGTTCCGCCCGATCCTGCCGGAGGATGAACCGGCGCTGAAGCACTTTATCGACCGTGTCACCAAGGAAGATCTCTATTACCGCTACTTTAGTGAGATCAATGAGTTTAGCCACGACGATTTGGCTAACATGACCCAAATCGACTACGATCGAGAAATGGCTTTCGTAGCGGTACGAGATGGCGAAGAGATCATCGGCGTCACGCGCGCCCTGTCAGATCCGGACAACACCGACGCCGAATTCGCCGTGCTGGTGCGTTCCGATCTGAAAGGTCTAGGTCTGGGCCGGCAGCTCTTGATGAAAATGATTAGCTATGCGCGAGCGCAAGGCCTGGCCCGCCTGACAGGCATTACCATGCCGAATAACCGCGGAATGGTCACGCTGGCACAAAAGCTGGGGTTCAAGGTCGATGTGCAAATTGACGAAGGGATTGTCAATTTAACCCTGCCGCTACAGGATGGGGCGACGCCGTGACCGCTGTCGCAATGTAATACGAATCCACTACTTAACGCCAAAACATACGCACAATCGGGGCAACTAGTGGTATTATCGCCCGATTGTTCGAAGCATTTTATTCATGGAAGTGGCGTTCCGGCCATCCAAATATGAGAGAAGAAGCGCACTGTGATGTTGTCAAAATTTAAACGTAGCAAACATCAACAACACCTTGCACAACTGCCCAAACTCCCCCAGACGGTTGCTGATGTCCGTACCCTTTTTACGCCCGCTGATTTCCGTGCAACGCTGCTGGAATCGATCGCTAACGCAACAACCCGTATTTATCTGGTAGCGCTCTATCTGGAGCATGACGATGCAGGCCGCGACATCCTCAATGCGCTCTATCAAGCCAAGCAGCAGCGTCCTGAGCTGGAGATCTGCGTGTTGGTAGACTGGCATCGTGCTCAACGTGGGCGTATCGGTGCGGCAGCTGCCAATACTAATGCCGACTGGTACTGCGCTATGGCTGCACAGCACCCGCAGGTTTCGGTGCCGATTTACGGCGTTCCGGTCAATACTCGCGAAGCGCTGGGCGTACTGCATTTGAAGGGCTTTGTCGTTGACGATACGGTGTTCTACAGCGGTGCCAGCATTAATGATGTCTATCTGCATCAGCATGAGAAGTATCGTTACGATCGCTATCAGTTGATCACCAATAATCTGTTGGCGGTGACCCTGTGCGATTACATCAAACAGCATCTGTTAACCGCCGGTGCCGTACAGCGTCTTGATCGTGATGACAGACCCAAAAGCCTCGAGATCAAAAACGAAATCCGCCTGTTCCGCTTTGCCCTACGCCGTGCCGCCTATCAATTTCAGGGGAATGCCAGTAATGATGAGCTGGCCGTCACCCCATTAGTCGGCCTGGGTAAACAGAGCATTCTGAACAAAACGATCCACCACCTGATGTCCTGCACCGATCAGAAACTAACGCTGTGCACGCCTTACTTCAACCTGCCAGCCTTGTTGGTGCGCAATATCATTTATCTGCTGCGCCAAGGGAAACAGGTAGAGATCATCGTGGGGGACAAGACGGCCAATGACTTCTACATTCCTGAAGATCAGCCGTTCAAGATTATCGGTGCGCTGCCTTATCTTTACGAAATCAACCTGCGCCGCTTCCTGAGCCGCCTGCAACGCTATGTTGATACCGGCCAGCTGATTGTGCGCCTGTGGAAAGACGGCGATAACAGCTATCACCTGAAAGGGATGTGGGTCGATGACGAGTGGCAGTTGATCACCGGTAACAACCTCAACCCGCGCGCCTGGCGGCTGGATCTGGAGAACGCCATTCTGTTCCACGATCCCAAGCACGAAATGCAGGAACAGCGGCATAAAGAGTTGGAAACGATCCGTACCCATACCACAGCGGTTGGCCACTATCTCGAATTGCAAAGTATTCAGGAATATCCGGTCAAGGTGCGTAAACTGATCCGTCGACTGCGTCGGATCCGTATCGATCGCTTGATTAGCCGTATACTGTAAACTCGCTATAATTAATTGCACCACAGCCCGGCAATGCCGGGCTTTTTTGTCCATATTGAGACAGGATGTTTTCACTATGCGCCCACTCCGCCCATTTATCCTCCTTCCGGTACTGTTGTTCTCCAGTGGCTGTACCCATATGGCCAATGATAGTTGGACCGGCAAAGACAAGGCTCAACACTTTGTCGCTTCCGCTGCATTTGCGGCCGCTGGCGCGGCTTATGGCGATCACCAGAACTGGAATGAGGCACGTAGCCGCAGTTTTGGCCTGCTATTTTCGATTGGCCTGGGCGCAGCGAAAGAACTGTATGACAGTCGGGAAGGCGGTACGGGCTGGAGCTGGAAGGATTTTGCCTGGGATGTGGCAGGGGCTGCGACAGGGTACAGTATTTATCATCTGGCGCGTTAAGGGTAAGTTAATTTGTCAGATCGAGTAATGCCCCTCACCCTAACCCTCTCCCCCAGGAGAGGGAACCGATCGAGCTCGCTGATATTCCTGCGTCATACCCCATCCTTAGGCTTACTCATCACTGCCGAAGTGGTATGGCTAATCAAAGGTTCCCTCTTTCCGAAGCGGCACGGGCTTATCCACGACGCCGGACGGCTCCCTCTCCCCCTTCACCAGTGTTCAGGATGTTCTCGGTTGGTACTCTGGGAGAGGGTTGGGGTGAGGGGCCTTCACTGCCATTTTCTGTTTTTGACCCATAGCAAAAAGCCCCATGCTTTCGCATGAGGCTTTCTACTTATTTGATGCCTGGCAGTGTCCTACTCTCGCATGGGGAGACCCCACACTACCATCGGCGCTACGGCGTTTCACTTCTGAGTTCGGCATGGGGTCAGGTGGGACCACCGCGCTATTGCCGCCAGGCAAATTCTGTTTCATTCCAACCGCTTCACTCTCGTGTCGCCATCAGAACCAATCTCGGAACTTCGCTGAAAATTGTCGTCTACTCTAAAACACCTTTGGTGTTGTAAGGTTAAGCCTCACGGATCATTAGTACTGGTTAGCTCAATGCATCGCTGCACTTACACACCCAGCCTATCAACGT